>JBCCWV010000028.1:0-34886 GCA_039192745.1 Verrucomicrobiota bacterium
CCTGCGCAAGGAACGCCTGCAGCGGATGAAGCGGATGAAGCTCGTCCCGAAAAAGACGCAGCTTCCGCCTCTTTCAGAAGTCCCCATCGACCGCGATGACATTGCCAATGGCTACTCCGGCAAGCTGAATCCCGAGTGGGATTCCCTTCCCGCCGACCGACGCGAAGACCTCGCCCACCGCATGGCGACGTTTGCCGCAATGGTTGAACACGTCGATCAAGGCGTCGGCGCCATCGTCGAAGACCTCGAAAAGCACAACGAACTCGACAACACGCTCATACTTTTCACGAGCGACAACGGCGCTTGTTACGAGTGGGGTCCCTTCGGCTTCGATGGCCCTTCCCGCCGAGGTTCCACTGTCCTTCATACCGGCGAAGATCTCGCCAAGATCGGCCAGCCCGGCACCAACCAGTCCTATGGTTCCGCCTGGGCGAACCTCGGGAACACGCCGCTCAATATGTACAAACATTTCTGCCACGAAGGTGGCATTGCCTCGCCACTGATTGCGCATTGGCCGGCGGGGAATGACAAACCCAGCAACTTGGTCCGCGACCCCGCGCACATCATGGACATCGTCCCGACGGTCCTCGAAGCCGCCAGACTGGAGTATCCGAAGAAGCGCGACGGCCAAAAGCTCCAACCGCTTTCTGGGGTCTCGCTGCTGCCAACCATCGACGGCGTCAAATTGCCCGAACGTAGCATCCCCACCGAACACCAGGGCGCACGCGGACTCCGCAAGGGCGATTGGAAAATCGTTTGGAGCAAGCGCCAACCCGATGAAATCCGCTGGGAGTTGTACAACCTGAAAAACGATCTCCCCGAGCAAAACGACCTCGCTTCCAAGCATCCCGAAAAAGTGAAAGAACTCGTCAGCGAGTGGGAAACTTGGGCAAAGAAAGTCGGTGCCAATCCGTTCCTTCGCGATGACGGGCTGACCGTCGAGAAAGAAGAGACGATCACCAAGGTCGAAAAAGAATCGCCGTTGATCGCAAACCGCCCCATCGCGATCACCTGCGAAGTGACCCCAGCTGGCGGAAATGGCGTCATCGTCGCTCACGGTGGACGGGAAAAAGGCTACGCGCTCCACCTGATAGACGGGCGACTCACGTTCGATGTGCGGGTGAACGGCAAAGTTACTCGCATCGCCGCGCAAAAACCTTCCACAGAACGTTTCCAAGCCACGGCCTCGTTGACTGAAGAGAAAATGACCATCAGCATCGATGGCACGGGAGTCGCGAGCGGCCCGTCCCCCGGATTGATCGACGGCGAACCCAAGGACGCGTTAAGCGTGGGTTACGATAATTTGACCGCAGCGGGCGATTACGAGACTCCAAATCGTCTCGACGGAAAGATACACTCTTGGAAGGTTTCATCGCCCAAGGCCAAGGAAATGGATCAACCCGTGGCCACCGCTGACGGCGCCGTCCCCAAGCCCCTCTTCGCCGATCCCAATTACCACGGTTCCTGCGACCCGGAGATCGTTTGGAATCGCGAAGCGAAAGAGTGGCTCATTTACTACACGGCTCGCCGTGCCACTCGGGAATCCGCAACCTATGTGGGCACACCGCTTGGAGTTATCGCTTCCAAAGATCTCATCAAGTGGGAATTCCGCGGCTATTGCAGCTTCGATGGCGTCAAAGGAAAGCCTGACATGCCCGACACGCATTGGGCTCCCGGAATCATCGCCATCGGCGACAAACTCCATATGTTTGCCACTTACAAGGACAACGCAGTCCCGCCATGGGGAGGCAAGGGCGTCATCCGCCACTATGTGACGGATGTTAATGATCCGATCGATGGATGGAAACAGGTTAAATCGCCAGACTTCAACCAACCCGACCCCATCGATGTTTCGCTTCTGAAAATCGGCGACGAGTTCCGTGCCTATTATCGGGTTGGGAACAACGGCGGAATTCAGTGGGCGACTTCGAAGGACTTACTTACCTGGGAGAATCAGGGTAAGTGCCCCGGAGACGTCAACGTGAAGGGCATCGGCTATCAGGAAGCGCCTTACGTCTTTGCGTTCGGCGATTGGTACTGGATGCTCACCGATCCGCACAAAGGGCTCTCGGTTTTCCGGTCGAAGGACGCCATCACATGGAAGAACATGGGCCTAATCCTCGCCGATCCCGGCAAAGGCGCCCAAGACGCGACCCTCGCCCGCCATCCTTCGGTCGCCGTCCGCGACGGGCGTGCCTTTATCTTTTACCACGTCGAGCCGAACCGTCCCTATCCGACACCCCCGGCCGAGAAACGGAAGGTCGAACAAAAGATCTCCTTCCTTCAACTCGCCGAACTGAAGATCGTCGACGGGAAGCTCACCTGCAATCGCGACGCTCCGGTCTTTGTCAATGCCGTCGGCGAAAACAAAACCAGCCGATGGACCAAGAAACGGGCGAACAATTGGTATGATCGAGTCGGATGGCCTGTTGGCGCGAATTTCATTCCGTCGACAGCCATCAACCAGCTCGAAATGTGGCAGGCCGATACCTTCGATCCCGAAACCATCGACCGCGAACTCGGATGGGCCGCGCGCATCGGCATGAATTCCATGCGCGTTTACCTGCATGACCTCGCATGGAAGGAAGATCCGGAAGGGTTTCTCGACCGAGTTGATAAGTATCTCGAGATTTCCCAAAAGCACAGCATCAACACGATGCTCGTTTTCTTCGACGGCGTCTGGAATCCGTCACCCGTTGCCGGCAAACAACCCGAGCCGCGACCACGCGTTCATAACTCCGGCTGGGTGCAATCACCCGGACGGAAAATCCTCGGCGACCCATCACGTCACGACGAATTGAAGCCCTATGTGCAAGCGGTCATCGAACGCTTCCGCACCGACAAGCGCATCCTCTGCTGGGATCTTTTCAACGAACCGGAGAACTCCAACCGCGGCAAGCAATGGGGCGGCAACAGCGAAATTGTCGATCTCGAACCCGAGTTGAAGAAAAAGCGCGCCACCGAACTCTTGCGCAAAACGTTTGCCTGGGCACGCGAGATGAAACCGACTCAACCACTTACCGCCGGCGTGTGGGGTCGGCCCGACTGGGTCGACAACCCTGACGAAATCGAGCAACTCATGCTCTCCCATTCAGACGTCATCTCTTTCCATTCCTACAACAACGCCGAGTCGACCCGCAAAATGGTCGAGGGCCTGAAAAAATATGGTCGCCCCATCCTCTGCACCGAATACATGGCCCGCGGCAACCAATCGACCTTCGAATCCATCCTTCCTATCTTCCACGAGCACAAGGTGGGCGCTTACTGCTGGGGACTCGTCGATGGAAAAACTCAGACCATCTATCCTTGGAATTCCTGGAAGGATAAATTCACCGACGAGCCCGATCCGTGGCACCACGATGTCTTCCGGAGTGATGGCACGCCTTACTCAGAGAAGGAAACTGAACTCATCAAAAGACTCACCACCAAGAATCCGGAGCAATTTCCGAAGACCGCATTCATCCAAGTCATGACCGACCGCAAACCGGGTCCTGTCATGGACGCGGAAACGATCCGCGCCGGCCTCAAGAGCCACGACCGCGCACTTTACATCAAGTCCGGCTGGATCCGCGACCCGTATATCACCATCGGCCCGGATGACTATTACTATCTCACCGGAACCCAGCCAAACGAGGGTGATCCTCGCGAAGCGGAGAATCCTTATAACCTCGGACTCGGAGATGAAAGCATCGTCGGCGAGCAAGTGCGCGTCTGGCGGAGCAAGGATCTTATCGAATGGGAGAACCTTGGACCTATCTTCACCATTGATGACACGTTCCAAGCGACGCAAGGGCAGCCCCTGACAAGTCGCCTCATCTGGGCGCCGGAAGTTCATTGGATGGGCGATCGATGGGCACTTGTCCATTGCCCGAAAAATCATTCCAGCCTCGCCCTTGCTCCTCCCGGGAAAGATCTTACCGGCCCGTGGACGCACCCGATGGGAGATAGCATGGGACCTCGCCACGACCCCTCGCTATTTACCGACGACGATGGAACGGTTTACATGCTTTGGCGAAATACATTAGTCGCTCCACTTAGCAAAGATCTTACGACTTATACCGGCGAACCCGTGCGCATTGATCCCGCAGGAACCCGCCCCAGCCCCGAAGGCAAACCCATCAGCCACATCGGCCACGAAGGCGCGACGATGATGAAGGTTGGCGGGAAATACGTTCACCTAGGCACCGCTTGGTCGACGGACGAAGGGCGCAAGGGATCTTATAACTTGTATTATTGCGTCGCCGACGAAATCACCGGCCCCTACGGTCCACGGAAGTTTGCCGGCCGTTTTCTCGGCCACGGCACGCCCTTCAAGGACAAGGAAGGCAAGTGGTGGTGCACCGCTTTCTTCAACGCCAACCTTCCGCCGCTCCCCCGCGAAGGCATTCGCGAACGCGACATCGGGGACAATGCGCAAACGATCAACGAACAGGGCGTCACTATCGTCCCTCTCGACGTCCGCATGCTCGACAATGGCGAAGTTTACATCCGCGCCAAGGATCCCGACTACGCCAACCCCGGCCCCGACGAAGCTCAGGATTTTTGAACCAAGCACTTCGCACGACAACCTCCCCACATCCCATGAAACGCCTCTCCCCTTCCTCCAAGCTCTTCGCTCTTTGCTCTGCGCTCTTTGCTTTCGCCACTTCGCTCCACGCCGAGCCATCTCCGAACGTCCTCCTGCTCCTCGTGGACGACCTCAAACCCGCCATCGGCGCCTACGGCGATCCCGTCGCCAAAACACCGCACCTCGATAAGCTCGCGGCAAGCGGCATGCAGTTCGACCTCGCATACTGCAATCAGGCCGTTTGCGCACCCTCGCGCTTCACGCTCATGCTTGGGTCTCATTCGACTTCGACGGGACTCTACGGACTCGGGAACAAGCTTCGGGCGTCATTGCCAAATGCGGTCACCATGCCCCAGCATTTTGCGAAACACGGAGGCTCCCGAACCGAATCGCTCGGCAAGATTTTCCACATCGGCCACGGCAACGAAGGCGATCCCGAATCCTTTTCCGTGCCGCACTTCAAAGAAAAGGTCATCGAATACGTCGATCCCAAGTCGACCCCGGACGGCAAAATCACGCGCGAAGAAGCCATGTTCCAGAACGTGAAAGCGCCTCCCGGCGGCATGAATACGCTGCCCCGTGGAGCGGCTTTTGAAGCGCCTGAAGTGGACGACGACGCCTACGCCGACGGTCGCGTCGCCGCAGAAACGGTGAAGCGTCTCACCGCCGCAAAGGAACGGGCAAAGGAAGGCACTCCGTTTTTCATCGCCGCCGGATTCGCCCGTCCGCATCTTCCCTTTTCCGCGCCGAAGAAATATTGGGACCTCTACGACGCTGACGAACTCCCGATGCCCGAGTTCGAGGACCACCCGGCCGGATCTCCCGGCGCGGCCCACAAACGGGGCGGAGAGATTCGGAACTATTTCCCGGTCCCAGACAAGAACGATCCCGCCCAGATATCCGACGAACTCAAACGTGAACTCATCCACGGCTACTACGCGAGCGTCAGTTACGTCGACGCCCAGATTGGTCGTGTTTTGGATGGATTGGATGAGTTGGGACTTCGGGACAACACCATCATCGTACTCTGGGGCGACCACGGCTTCCATCTCGGCGACCTCGGGATCTGGACCAAGCACACGAACTACGAGCAAGCCAACCGCATCCCGCTCATCATTTCCGCTCCCGGCGTCACCAAGCCCGGTTCCTCGACCCGTCAGCCCGCCGAATCCGTCGATGTCTTTCCCACCCTCACCGAACTTGCCGGACTTCCCGCACCCGCCGGGCCGCAGCCCATCGATGGCCGCAGCCTTGTTCCCGTTTTGAAAGATCCCGAAGCCCGCGTGCGTGACCACGCCTTCCACGCTTACCCAAAATCGAAATTCGGCCGTTCCATCCGCACCGAGCGCTACCGCCTCGTCGAGTGGCTCCCATTGAACAATCGCTCCGCCGAAGCCGAGTACGAACTTTACGATTACGAGAAGGACCCGCTCGAAACTCGCAATCTCGCGGGCGAACTCACCTCCGTTGTCGACGAACTCAAAGCCATCCTCGCGAAATACCCCCAACCCAAACCCCGCGACGCCAGACCACGCGGAAAGGGTAAAGGCAAAAAGTAGTCTCGCCCATCGGCACCCCGCTCCATCAGTGGCGACCCGAATCCAAGCGGGTCGCCGCTCAGATGATTCCCCTGCTCTAAACCCGCCGCCTTCTGGCGACCGTCCCCCGCCGGATCACAGGTTCACGGCCCTTTTCCCGCCCATCGGGGCAAACGCCGGACCCGCGATTCCCACCGTCGTCGAATATTTCGATTTCTGTTGAACAAAAGGCACTTCCGGCAGTCAATACATGACAAATATTTCATGAAACTTGAATCATAGAAACTATGAATCCCGTTATTCTCATCTTTGTAGCCACGCTGGGCCTCTCTCTGCTCGCCGCATGGAGAGTGAAGTCTGTTTACCGTCGGTATCTCAATGTTCCGGCGCGTAGGAAGCTGAACGGAGCAGAGGCGGCCCGGCGCATTCTTTCCTCGGAAGGGATCCGTGATGTGCAAGTCGAGGCCGAACCGGGTGAACTCACCGACCACTACGATCCGTTGAACAAAAGGCTCGTTCTTTCGGAAGAGAATTACTACGGGATGTCTGTTTCAGCGATCAGCGTGGCCGCGCACGAAGCGGGTCATGCCGTGCAACACGCCCGTGGCTTTGCCCCACTGCAGTGGAGAATGATGGCAGTGGGCGCCACGAACATTGCCAGCCAAATTGTCCTGTGGTTGCCGATTCTTGGAATCGTCACCGGGATGTTGTCCTCCATTATCGGGCTCAGCATCATCGCGGCGGGATGGGGAGTCATCATGCTCTTCAATCTGGTGACCCTGCCGGTCGAATATGACGCATCGCGTCGGGCAAAAGCCATCCTTACGAACAGCGGGATGGTCACACAGGAAGAGCGGACAGGTGTCAACACGGTTTTGAACGCCGCCGCTCTGACCTATGTCGCTGCCTTCCTCACATCGCTGACCTACATGCTTTATTACCTTTGGCCGCTCCTCACCGGGAAAAGCCAGTCATAACTAATAATACTAACACCTGAACCCATCCGAAAATGCCACACCGTTTTACCGAAGATCGCCTCGACAGAGTCATCGACTTCCTTTGCGACCTTGAGCAGAAGACGCTGCGTGCGGAATTCTACGGACGCGGAAAACTCGCCCGCGTTGCGCCGAACCATTACAAGAGCGCAGCAAATCTCCTCCACTACCTTTCCGTTCGACGGAAGGATATTCGCCCATTACAACGGGAACTCAGTCGGCTTGGGCTATGTTCGCTCGGGAGCATGGAAGTGCACGTTCAGGCATCGCTGAGATCGGTCCTTGCCGCCACCCATGCCATTGCAGGCCGAACTTTTGACACTTCCCTTGAGCGCGGGAGGGAGAGCGATTTCGACGATGGAGACAATGTCCTCATGGCGAACGCCGACCTCACACTCGGCAAAAGCCCCGCAAATCGCAGCACGAGAATTATGGTGACGCTTCCACCCGAAGCAGCCCACTCTCCGGAGATGGTGATGGATCTTGTAGAGAAGGGAATGGAGGTCGCGCGCATCAACTGTGTCCACGGAGACGCGGCGCAGTGGGAGCGCATGGCCAAAAATGTGCGCCGGGCTTCCGAAAAATGTGGCCGAGACGTTCGCATCGCCTTTGACCTCGCCGGTCCAAAACTTCGGACCGGACCGATGATCGAGAAGGAACAAATCGTTTCCTGGCGAGCCCGCGATTACGAAACCAACGCCACCGCCGCACCCTTGCGAATCGGTTTCGGGTGTCTCGACGCGTCCAATGCGGAAGGAGAAGTTTCCACCGCATGCGACGAGGGTAGGTTTAATGCTTTCGTTCCCGTCAAAATTGACGAAGCGAATCCAATTCGGGTCGGCGACACGGTTCGTTTCGTCGATGCGAATGGAAAGGAGCGGAAGCTGGAAGTCTGGGGGCTTTGGAAGGGTGGTTGGACTTGCCTTGACCGAAAGAAGGCCGTCGTCAGCGAAGGGACCCGGATTGAAGTTTATGCCAATGGAGAGCTAGCCGCCGCCGGTACCGTGCAGGGAATACCCATGGTCAAAGCGCCGGTTCGCCTCTCCGAAGGCCAGGAATTTGTCCTTCGCGAGGGCACCGAACCGGGTAAGGCAGCGATAAGGAGCAAGGGCGGAAAAGTCCTTCATCCCGCGAGCATTTCCTGCGACATCCCGGAACTCTTTCGCGACATCGAGGTCGGACATCGCGTCATCTTTGACGATGGAAAAGCCGTAAGCCGCGTCATCGAAAAGAGAATGGGCGAAGTTCTTCTCCGCATCGAACGGGTCGAGAAAAATTCGTTCAAGCTGAAGGCACGGAAGGGCATAAATGTCCCCGACACCCATCTCCGGATTCCCATGCTCTCCGAGGATGACAAGGAGACACTCGCGTTTGCCGTCAAACACGGTGACCTTGTCGCCCTGTCCTTTCTCCGGCACCCGTCGGACATCGACGATGTGCTCAATGAACTTTCATTGCTCGAAGCCGAGCATATCGGCCTCATCCTGAAAATTGAAACACACGAGGCCGTGGAATTTCTCCCAGAAATCCTTCTTCGCGCCCTGCGTCATCCTTCGCTCTCCGTCATGATCGCGAGGGGCGATCTGGGCGTCGAAGTTGGCTTTGAGAGACTCGCAGAAGTGCAGGAAGAAATTCTCTGCCTTTGCGAAGCCACCCACATCCCGGTCATCTGGGCCACGCAGGTTCTCGAATCGCTGGCGAAGAAAGGCATACCCACCCGTGCCGAAGTGAGCGATGCCGCCATGGGAGTCCGCGCCGAATGCGTGATGCTGAACAAGGGGCCTTACGTGTCTGAAGCTGTCGATTTCCTCGGGGATATTCTCGAACGCATGGAGTCGCACCTTGACAAGAAAACCGCAATGTTCCCGCAATTGGACGTCGCCCGACAAAACCAACTTGGAAAAGACGCTCCCAGCCGGGAAGATCCGGCATGGAAAATCCCGGCTCTTCCCAAGAACGGCGTGAAGATTGCTTCGACCATCGAGGCGTGAGCGAAACTACGACCTCCCCTCCCCATTCATCAAGTCCCGCCCGCGCCATCACCGAGGCGGGACTGGAGACTCTCGATCAAAAGATCGAAGAAGTGATGGCATGCGTGCGCGAGATGCTCGCTTCCACTTCGGGAGGCGACCTCGCGCACGCTCTTCCATGGCCCGGGCAGGATGCCGAAGTTGAACTTGGAGCCGACCCCGGAGCCATCGCGCAAGTCTACTCCATCGCCTTTCAACTGCTCGACATGGTCGAGGAACAAGTAGCCCTCGAAACCCGTCGCAAACGGGAGAATGTTCTCGGGCCCGAAAAGGAAAAAGGGTTGTGGCCGCAGGTGCTGACGGCCTTGAAAGAAGAAGGTTTAAGCGGAAAAGCCATCGGCGAAGTCCTTCAGCAAGTCCGGATCGAACCAGTCTTCACCGCGCACCCGACGGAGGTCAAGCGCCCGAGCGTACGCGAGCGTCATCGCGAGCTTTACCAACGCCTCGAGCACTTTACCGATCCGGAAATCAGTTACCAGGAACGGGAGCGCGCGCGCAATGACTTTCTCTCGGCGCTCGAGGCGCTTTGGGTGACCGGTGAGATTCACGGCGAAAAGCCCACCGTGGAAAGAGAACTTCGCAACGCTCTCCACTACTTGCGGAAGATCTTTCCGCGCGCCTTGGAGCACGTGGACCGCCATCTCCTCTGGGCGTGGAAGCACGCGGAACTCGATCCGGAAATTCTGAAGGATACCGGTGGCGGCGCGAACTTCCGGTTTGGGCTTTGGATTGGTGGAGATCGCGACGGGCACCCATTTGTCACCGCCGACGTCACTCGCAACACATTGCGTGAGCTGCGCCGCCAGGCGAATAAGCTTTATCTCAAGGAACTCGAAGACGCCGCTTTCTATCTTTCGGTTTCCTCACATTCGCACGAAGTCCCGGAAGACCTGCAAGCCCGCATCGACTTTCTCGCGAGTGAGCTTGGAGACGAGGGCGACTATATTCTCGGAAGAAATCCGGTCGAACCATGGCGATGCTTCACATTTCTCCTGCGCGCGTGGCTCCGGTCACACCCGGAAACGAAACTCGAAGACTTCCGCGCCGATCTGAAATTGCTCGAGTCGTCGCTGGTCAACATCGGCGCCGCGCGACTGGCCGAATCGGCGATTCATCCCGTCCTCCGGCTGACGGATATCTTTGGCTTTCACCTCGCGGAACTCGATGTGCGCCAGAACAGCGCCTTCCACGATCGCGCCGCCGCGCAACTGCTCGCCGCAGCCGGCGTTGAAGACGCCGAGACTTTCCCCGAGTGGCCGGAAGAAAAACGCCTCGCCTTTCTCGAAAACGAACTCCAGTCGCCCCGCCCGTTCCTCCATCCGGCGCACTCCGCAGGTGAGGAAGCCGATGCCGTGCGCGACTGCTACCGGGTGCTCGCCGATTATCGACGCGAGTTTGGCAACGGCTTGGGTTCGCTCATCGTGAGCATGACGCGGTCGCTTTCCGATCTTCTCCTCGTCCATCTTTTCGCGAGAGAAGCAGGATTGACCGAGGCATCGGACGGAAAACAAGTCTGCCCGTTGCAAGTCGTGCCGCTTCTCGAAACACTCGACGACCTTGAGAACGGCGCGGGCATCGTCGACAGCTACCTCCAACATCCGGTGGCGCAGGCCAGTCTCGCCGTTTCCTGTCGCAACGGTGCGCCGCATCAGCAAGTGATGCTCGGCTACAGCGACTCGAACAAAGACGGCGGTATTCTCGCCAGCCGATGGGCGCTCTTCCAAGCGCAAGAAGCCATCTCCGCCATCGGCAGAAAGCACGGCGTCAAGATGCGTTATTTCCACGGTCGCGGCGGATCGATTAGTCGCGGTGCGGGACCGACCGATTGGTTTTTACGCGCTCTTCCGCACGAATCATTGAGCGGCGATTTCCGCATGACCGAACAGGGAGAAACCATCGCGCGAAAATACGCCTACCCTGGAAACGCGAGCTATCATCTGGAGAACCTCGCCGCCTGCGTTGTGCAGACGACGGCCCGCCACCAACGGGAGCCGAAACCAGACGATCCCGGCCTCGATTTGATGGACGGACTCGCGAAACGCAGCACGGAAGCCTATCGCGAGTTGCTGGAAACCGATGGCTTTATCCAGTTCTACCGACAAGTGACTCCCATCGACGCACTCGAACAAAACAAAGTGGGATCGCGGCCGTCGCGCCGCACCGGCACGGCCAGCCTCGACGATTTGCGCGCCATTCCCTGGGTATTCAGTTGGACGCAAGCCCGCTTTTACCTCACGGGTTGGTATGGAGCCGGGTCGGCACTGGCCGCTCTTGAAGCGGAGTCGCCGGAGGATTTTCAACGACTTTGCGAGGTCATCGGTCGCTCGACCTTTGCCCGCTACGTTTTCACCAGTGTCGAAACCAACCTCGCCAGCGTCCACCCCGAGATCATGCACGCCTATGCCGCGCTCGTGGAAGACGAAGCACTGCGGAATACCTTCATGGCAAAGATCGATCATGAATTCTCCCTCACCGAACAACAATTAGGAAAACTCTTCCCTCAGCCGCTTCAGCAGCGCCGTCCCCGCTACGCAAAGACTCTCGACCTTCGAGACGCGTCCCTCTACACATTGCATCTTCAGCAAATAGACCTCCTGAGAAACTGGCGCCAGGAAGGCGGCGACTTGCCCGACGCGCTCGTCTTCAACATCAGCGCCATCGCCAGCGGGCTGAGGAATACGGGGTGAATTCGACTTCGTTCTTTCCATACATCGCGATCAACTTCAAAGTTGGGGAGCATGATCGTCCCCAACCGTCTTCGCCCCCGCTTTTCTCTACTCGCGACAGTTCTAGTTTGCGCATCCTTCGTTCACTCTTTAGCCGACGATCGCCCGAACATCGTCATCCTCTTCGCCGATGACATGGGCTTTTCCGACATCGGGTGTTTTGGATCCGAGATTGAAACCCCGAACCTCGACCGACTCGCCGACAACGGTTTGCGTTTCAGTCACTTCTACAACACCGGCCGCTGCTGCCCGTCGCGGGCCTCGATCCTGACGGGCCTCTATGCGCACCAGGCCGACATTGGGCACATGGCGGGCGACCTCGGTGTTCCCGGTTACCGCGATCGTCTTTCCTTCAATGCGGTCACGCTCGCCGAAGTGCTCAGCAGCGCGGGCTACCACACGATCATGACCGGCAAGTGGCATCTCGGCTGGCGCGACGAAGGCAGCCCAACCGCCCGAGGGTTCCAGTATTTCTACGGGACGCGTGGATACATCGACAGCTACTACACCATCGTTCCCCGCACGGAGGTTTACCTCGGCGAAGAACTCGTTCTCCCGGTCACGAAGAATCCCGTGAACCACCTCAAACCTGAGGAAGAGTGGTACACGACCGACGTCTTCACCGATTACGCCATTCACTTCATCGATAAAGTCCGGGAAAAGGACGACAATCCATTCTTCCTCTACCTTGCACACAACGCACCGCACTTCCCCCTGCACGCCAAGCCGGAAGACACGAAAAAATACCGCGGCAAATACAAGGATGGCTGGACCAAGTTCCGCCAACAACGTTACGAGAAACTTGTCGAACTTGGCATCTTGCAGGACGATTGGCCTCTCTCTCCCTTGGGCGTCGATGATTGGGAAAACCTCACCGAAATCCAAAAAGACGATCTCGATTTCAAGATGGCGCTTTTCGCCGCCATCATTGATCGCCTCGATCAAAATATCGGGAGACTGATCGGACACCTTGAGAAGATCGGTGAGTTGGAAAATACCCTGCTCATCTTCGTCTCAGACAACGGCGGAACCAAGGAAACCGGCCTCTTCGGTATCAAGGGCGACGCTCACACCTTCGAAAACTACGAGGACTGGGCCCGTGTCGGCGGGTGGAGCAGCAGTTACGGCCAGGGTTGGGCCAACTTGAGCAACGCTCCCTTTCGCCGCTATAAGCGAGAGAACCACGAGGGCGGGGTAAGCACTCCTTTCATCGTGCACTGGCCCGCCGGTATTGAAGCCAAGAACAACGGTCAGATCCGTCACCAAGTCGCCCACCTTATCGACCTCATGCCCACCTTTGTCGAAGTCGCCGACGCCGAGTATCCAACCGTCTTCGAAGAAAACAAAATCCATCCCATGGAGGGCAAAAGCCTCATCCCCCACCTCAACTCCGACTCAACGATCGACCGAACCCTGTTCTGGGAACACGAAGGCAATCGCGCCGTGCGCGATGGCGCGTGGAAACTGGTCGGATCCCGCAACGGACCGTGGGAACTCTATCAAATTGACAAAGATCGCACGGAATTGAACGACCTTGCCGCGTCGAACCCAACAAAACTGGACGAACTCAAAGAACAGTGGGATGCGTGGGCGGAGCAAGTGAATGTCTTGACTCCCGCGGAATTCGACGCGACCCGGAAAGCCTTTAATCAGACAAAGAAGAAAGGCGCTAATTAGCCGAAATCAGTTTTTCTCGGCGATGGTTGAAGACGCAAAGGTCCTCAACGCAGCGATCTTGTGACTGAAAAAGCAGGTCTCCTTCATCTCGCGCTCGGAAATCATCTCCTGCCACATTTTCTGCAACTCAGGGATGCGTTCCGGGGCGAGCATCACGGTGACGCAGCCAAACTCGCGGTTGAGGCGAAGTCCGCCGGTGGTTGCTTCGTTGTCGTGTTGGATACCGCGCAGGTTGCTGACACTCGCGCCGGGAATGCCGAGGTCGAGAGCCGCGTAGAGCAGCGGATCCACGTCTTTCCGTCGGCACAGGAGGTTGAAGGAACGCAAATCCGCAAAACTGCCACGAGAACTCTTCGCGAACTCCGCCGCCTTGGGGTCGTGGATCAATAGCTGGTTTGCCCGCCAGTCAGTGGTGCCGTGAAGATCGTCGATGGCGCGCACGATCTGTTGGATGCTCGCGGAGTGTTTTTTCGCCTGAAAAACGCTGGCCAGGTTGACCAGTCCTTTGGAAAGCGGCACTTGGCAAAGGATGCCTCGACCCGGCTGATCGACGTGCCCTGACTCGGCCATGGCCTGGAAGACAGCGTCGAGATCGTAGTTATCGACAACGACGGTGACTTGCTCCTTGTCGTGTTTTTTCGTGATGCGAAGCAACCCGAGCCGGTCGCGAAGGCCAAAGCCCCGAATGTAGGAAATGGTCGGCCCGGCTGCGCCTGCATTGATCGCGGCGCGAGTGATCCCCTCGGCGGTGTCCCTCTCAAGGACATGGATCAAAGCGTTCAGGTCCTCTCGAAAACGAATGTCGAATGAAACGGACTCAAACGTGTATTGACCCGGCGCCCAAAGCGGAAAGTCGCCCGCCGTCGTGACGTCGAGGCACTCCATGGAGAAAATCGATCCGGCTCCATACTGGCGGAGTTTGCCGACCATGACAATTTGCTCCATGAGATGCCCTGTGTCCTCGTTAGGCGCGAGAAAACGAATGATCTCCTGCTCCGGGGAAAGGCTTGGAAGAAAGGATTGATACCACCGGTCTTTCAGAACACTCCCCCGCGCGCTTTGGGTAAAACAGTGATTGACACCAGCGGACATGACTTCGTCAATCACCCTTTCCGTGCTGCGACGGGGAAGAATCGCCGTGACCAGCGAATAGTTTTCCTTCACTTCAAAGTTCATCCGCATCCTCCCCCGCCTCTGCAGGCAATTCGCGTTCAGCCGTACGGTTTACGATTAACCCCACTGTTAGAACCGTGATGATGGGACCGACCGAGGCCAGCGCGAGAATGCCAAATCCATCGATGACTCCCGGAATATTCGCTCCTATTCCCAACCCCATTGACAGCACAAGCGGCACCGTAATCGGACCCGTTGTCACTCCCGCGCTATCCCACGCAAAGTTCACGAACTCGTCGGAAGAAATCACGGTCAAGAAGAGCAACACAAGATACGGAGGAATTAAAAGCCACGTCAGTTCCAAAGAGGCAAAGGCCATTTGCGAAACTCCGGTCGCAATTCCCAGGCCCACACCAATGGCCACCACCTGCATAAGGAGCTTCTTCTTGAAAACACCCACGGTCGAGTCCTCGACGGTTTGTCCCAGAGCATTCAAGGCAGGCTCCGCAAGCGTAGCTCCGTAACCCAGGAAAAACGCAAAAAGAATGGCAACGAGTTTCCCAAGAAACGCATTCTCAAAAAGCGGAGGCAAAGTTCCTGAGAGGCCCCATGGCGTGATCGAGGCGAAAGTCACCGGAACGTTGCTCCCAAGCTGAGTTCCCAACGGAGTTAATCCCAGTGTTAATCCAAGACCAAAGAGCGCCATTCCGACCACCGCAAAAATGATCCCGATGGCGATCTCGTCCCCTCGACGGAGTCGTTCCCGCAGGACGACAAGCAGGGTCAGGAAAAGGAACAGGCAAAGGGGCAAGATCGCCCGCACAGCCTGGATGGAAGCGGCGACCAGCTCTTTCCACATATCAGCATCCGGGTTCCAAGGTCTGCGCGTTTGCTCCACAAAGAATGTCTCAATCGTTCCCATGACTTCTTCCTTCTCAAGGACGACCTCCATGTTGCGGTGCACGATGCGGCCGTTCTCCATGACCATTTCTCCACCTTGGTAGGTCGTCGTGTAACCTTCGACGTTCTCCGGGAACTTCCCCGTCGCCTTATAAGCTTCAAATTCCTCCTTCGTGAAGGGTAATTCCGCTTCCTTGTCACGGTCCGAAACGGTTTCTGCATTTTTCGCCTCATCCTTGTCAGCAACGAGCGAGGCGGTGTCACCTTTGTAACTCTCAGCGCCATAGTAATCCTTGACGGAGTAGTGGTAAAAGGAAAGCAACAGAACCGCGATGATAGGAAAGAGGGAAGCGAGCGTGACGATCCCAAACCCGGCCGCACCACTATCCTTATCACCGATAATGCGACAAACACCGATCCCAAGCGCGAGGACTAACGGCACGGTGACAGGGCCGGTCGTGACCGCACCACAGTCCCAAGCCAATCCGATGATCGGCTTGAGCACGGGATTGTAGTAAGCAAAAATCGTCATGCTCGCGAGGAGGAGGACGATCGGAATGATGAGGACCTTGAGCGGCCATCCGAAAAAGAAACGCAGGATACCCAAGGTCACCGCAAGGCCCACGCCGATCCCTACACAGACGACTAGCTGCGTCGAAAAATCATTGAGGATGCTATAGAGCAATGGCGCTTGGTCCGGTTGCACACCACTTCCTGCCTGCTTCAAGACGGAAATGGCCGGCTCGGCGAGCGTTGCTCCCACCCCGAGGATGAAGGCGAAAAGCATGATGGTGGGAAGCTTGGAATTCCGCGGCAGAATGGCTCCAATCGTTTCCCCGAATGGCATCAACCCGAGGCGGAGACCTTCCATGAAAAATGTGAGACCAATGATCACAAAAACCAATCCCGCCGTGATCGTCGCACCATAAGTGATCGGAACCTTGAGGATGACGATCTGGAAAAGGAGAAGGTAGGTGACAATGAACCAGACGCTCTTGAACTGCTCGACTGCCTTCTCCTTGAAATACCGCCAAATGATCGACGCCACGCCAGCAGCCCCGAGCTGCGAAAGCGCGGTGGGCTTGTTGGGGGCTTCGTCCGTCATTGGTAAGATCTTAACGCGAAGCGGTTCCCGTGCCAAGACGGTCGAAGCAAACCCTTAACTTTGGGCATTTTCCACCAACACTGACAGCTTCTTCTTCAAGGTCGCATAGGAGAAGTGCTCAAGGGCGACCTCGTAGTTGTGATCGCACCATTGCTTGGCGACGTCAGGGTTTTCGAGGAGGAAACGGGTGCGTTCGACGACACCCGCATCGACCGCGCCGTCCAATGTGACGGTTTTGAAACCACAAGGTTCGATATCGTCGATGTAAACCTGGTAGCGATTCACGACAACGGGTTTGCGAAAATACACGGCCTCGAGAAACGCGTTGCCAAATCCTTCGTAGATGGACGGGTAGGCCACCAGATCGGCGTGCGGAGAGATGTCCCAGAGCCGGTAGATCCGTTTTCCATCCTCGGTTTCGCCGTGCTCGTGACCAATGCGTTCCCCGAACCAGATCACCCGCACATCCCGTTGTTTCGCAAGGCGGATGAGCATGTCTTGGTATTCGAACCCTTCGTCTCCGGCGCGGTGGGACACGAGCAGGCAGTATTTTTTCCCGTTGGTTTGCTGGAGTTGGTCGAGCAGTTCAATCGAAAGCTCGATGCCTTTGCGCGGAACAATTCTTGTCGGCTGCAGTACAACAATTTCATCATCCTCGATCTCCGCTTCCGCTCGAAAATCCTTTGAGTAGCTTTCGTCGATTTCCGGAGGAGTTTCGAAATCGAAAACGTTGGGAACGACCGTCGAAGGAACACCTTTTCGCTCCTGCAAGCTCTCGACTGCCATGGAATTAATGACGACGTGCTCGAATTTTTCCGTGAAAGCAGGAGGAAATGCTTCGGCCAGATAATCGTTGGCGCTTGTGTGATTGAAACGGCCTCGCTCCCAGACGAAGTCGTGGTGATGGGCAATGGTCGGGATTTTCAATTCCTCGACCAGTTCCTTCAGGGCAAGGCCGAGGGGAACGTTCATCGGAATGGCAAAAATATTTTGCGGAACGATGACGTCGATTTGAAACCTCTCAACGAACGCCCGCAGATCGTCCTTGATCTGACATTTGAGGCGCTTCACGAGCGCGGAGATCTCCGGGGGACGGTCGTGTTTGAGACCAAACAAGGTGCGCTGAAGAATGAAGATCTCGGGATGCTCGAAGAAGGCGAGTTCGCAAAGAATCGAACGGTCCATCGGCGTGTCGAGTTGCCCGCCGAACCAAAAGCATTCGTGGCCGAGGTCTTTCTCAAGCACATGCACCCACTTCGCTGCCTCCAGCGAAACTCCGTCTGTTCCGAAAAACCGCGTCGAGATGAATCCTATGCGCATTACTCGGCAAGAGATCTCCGCAAATTCCGTGCCTGCAACGAATTAGTTCGATTTTGGGAAACCACGAAAGGACGCGAAAAGGCGCGAAAATTGAGAGGATATAGGTGGATCGTGACCTCCGGGCACGATGGAAGTTCCGACAGCCGACAGGCTGCAATTCCTGCTGATTTTTGCAGGGGTAAGGATTTACCATGAAGAACGCGAAGGAAGTGAAGATTAGACTATAGAAAACTCCTTCACTTTCTTCATGCCCTTCATGGTGAAACACCACGTTCTAGAGCAAATCCCTGCGCGCTGACGCGCGACGATTCCGGAATCGTGCCCGGAGGTCACGATCCACCTTCATGCCAAACACTTTTCGCGAAATTTCGCGTCCTTTCGTGGTTTAAAAACCGACGACTCGGAAAGCCTACGACTCCACCTCGCTCGCGACCGGCTCGGCTTCGCCGGGGTCGCTTTCTTCGGCGGAGAACTTGAGGCGTTTTTCGTCTTCGGGCTTGGAAACCGTGACGGTATCGCCGGGTTTCACATCGCCACGCAGGAGATGCTCCGCAAGCGGGTCCTCAAGATTGCGTTCGACCGCACGACGCATCGGACGCGCGCCGTAGGAGGGGTCGTAGCCTTCGTCGATGAGGAAGTTCTTCGCGGAGTCTTCGAGGATGACGGAGATTTCCTTGTCGCCGAGGCGCTTGAGAACCTTGCTGATCTCGAGATCGACGATCTTTTCGAGGTCCTCGCGTTCGAGCATGTGGAAGACGATGAGGTCATCGAGACGGTTCAGGAACTCCGGCTTGAAGACTTTCTTCGCGGCGTCCGTGATCTTGTCTTTCATGCCTTCGAAGTCGGCCTTGTCGTCGGACATGGCGCCGAACCCGAGGGAAGTCTGCTTCTTGATCAATTCAGCCCCGGCGTTCGAGGTCATGATGATGATCGTATTCCGGAAGTCGATCTTTCGGCCAAAGCTGTCGGTCACCGTGCCTTCTTCGAGAATCTGAAGGAGGAGGTGAAGAACGTCCGGGTGCGCTTTTTCGACTTCATCAAAAAGAACGACGGAATACGGCTTGCGGCGCACGGCCTCGCTGAGTTGACCGCCTTCTTCGTATCCGACGTATCCGGGAGGCGAACCGATCAAACGGCTTGAGGTGAATTTCTCCATGTACTCGGACATGTCGATCTGGATGAGCGCATCGCCGTCACCGAACATGAACTCAGCAAGATTGCGCGCGAGGTAGGTCTTACCAACACCCGTCGGTCCGAGGAAGAGGAATGATCCAATTGGCTTGCGCGGATCCTTGAGGTCGGCGCGGCTGCGGCGGAGCGCTTTGGAAATCGCGATGACGGCTTCGTTTTGGCCAATCACCTTGTCGCTCAGCTCGTCTTCCATGCGAAGGAGCTTTTGCGCTTCTTTTTCCTCCATGCGGTTGAGCGGCACGCCCGTCCACTTGGAAACAACGGCCATGATGTCGTCTTCGGAGACATCGACCTGCGTTTCCTCGCTTTCGTTGCGCCACTCTTCGAGCATTTCGTCGAGCTGACGCTTCGTTTGTTTCTCGGCGTCGCGGAGGGAAGCCGCTTTTTCGAAATCCTGGCCTTTGATCGCCACATCCTTGCTGACCTTGATCTCTTCGATCTTTTCTTCGATGTCGGTCAACTCCGGCGGACGGGTCATCGCGGAAATGCGAGCCTTCGCACCGGCCTCATCCATGATGTCGATGGCCTTGTCGGGAAGGTAACGATCCGTGAGGTAGCGCTCGGAGAGTCGCACGGACTGTTCGATGGCTTCTTCGGAGTATTTCGCTTTGTGGTGCAGCTCGTATTTGTGCTGCAATCCGCGGAGAATCTGTATGGCGTCGTCGATGTTCGGCTCATCGACTTTCACTTTCTGGAATCGACGCTCGAGTGCGGCATCCTTTTCGATGTATTTGCGATACTCGTTGAGAGTCGTTGCACCGACGCACTGGAGTTCGCCGCGACTGAGAGCCGGCTTGATGATGTTCGAAGCATCCATCGCACCTTCGGCAGAACCGGCACCGACGATCGTGTGCAACTCGTCGATGAAGAGAATGACGCTCTTCGACTTGCGAATCTCGTCCATGACTGCCTTGATACGCTCTTCAAACTGTCCGCGGTATTTCGTCCCCGCGACCATCAGGGCGAGGTCGAGGGTGATGACTTTCTTGTCGCGGAGGATCTCGGGAACATTACCGGTGGCAATTTCCTGAGCGAGGCCTTCGACGATGGCCGTCTTGCCAACGCCCGCTTCGCCGATGAGAACCGGGTTGTTCTTCGTGCGGCGGCAGAGAATCTGGATAACGCGCTCGATTTCCTCCTTGCGTCCGATGACGGGATCGAGTTCTTCCTTCTGCGCGAGTTCGGTCAAGTCACGACCAAAGGCACGGAGTGCCGGCGTCTTCGAATCCTTCCGACCACCGGCACCGGCTGAGACGCCTTCGGCGCCTTCCAAATCATCGTCGTCACCATCAGGTGCGAAGTTCGGATCGAGCTCCTTGAGGATCTCGTTGCGCGTGCGCTCGATATCAACTTCGAGGCTCTTCAAAACTCGTGCGGCAACGCCGTCGCCTTCGCGAAGCAATCCCAAAAGGATATGCTCGGTGCCAACATAAGAATGATTGAGCGCCTTCGCTTCCTTGCCGGCGAGAGCGAGGACTTTTTTCACGCGAGGCGTGTAGGGAATGTTCCCGACCATTTTCGTTTCCGGTCCGGAGCCGACTTGCTTCTCGACTTCCATGCGGACGGTCTCGAGGTCGAGGCCCATCTTCTGGAGAACATTGACGGCAACGCCCTGGCCGAGTTTGATCAAACCCAGAAGCAGGTGCTCGGTGCCGACGTAATTGTGATTGAATCGGTCGGCTTCTTTGCGAGCGAGGGCGAGAACTTGCTGGGCGCGTGGTGTAAAGTTATTCATCATCGGTAGCTACTGGTCATCATTGTCGGAAGCCTCACCTTTCCGTTTCAGGGAAAAGATATCCGGCTCAGGCAATGTTTTCAACTGGTCGCGCATGATTTCAGCGCGGAGGGAATCGCGTTTTTCAGCGGAAAGCTTTGTTTTTGCGCGTATTTGAAGGTGGGCGGGCTGGATTTGCATGAGGAGAATATCCACCGATTCGCGCGCTTCCGAGGGAAGACACTCAAGATCGACGGCGAGTCTCAAAACTGAAAGCAAATTGAGTGCCTCTTTCGAGGTGATGATATACGAGTGACGCAGGATGGCGTACGCGCGGCCGATCTGGTCAAAAAGAGTATTGGGTTTGTCCTCCAGAAGCATTTGACGCGCGTTCTGCTCGTTGTTGATAATTTGTCCAACAACGCGCTCCAAACGCGCGATGATTTCATCTTCCTTTTCGCCAAGCGTGTTCTGGTTGGATACTTGAAAAAGGTTTCCAAGCGCTTCCGTACCCTCACCGTAAAGGCCACGCACAGCGAGCCCGATTTTGTTGACGGCTTGCACCACTTGGTTCACCTGCTCGGTGAGGACGAGCGCCGGCAAGTGCAACATGACGGAAGCGCGCATACCGGTGCCGAGATTTGTCGGGCAAGCGGTGAGGTAACCCAGTTGCGAATCGAACGCATAATCCAGCGATTCCTCCAGCCTCGAGTCAACGCTGTCTATGGCGCCGTAGGCTTCTTCGAGATTCAAGCCCGGTTCGATCGACTGCATGCGCAGGTGATCTTCCTCGTTGATCATGATGGAAACCGACTGGCTTGCGTTCATGACGGCGGCGCTTCCGGCGCTGCGGGCGGCGTGCTCGCGGCTGATGAGGTGACGCTCGACGAGGACTTGTTTCTTGATCGAACTCAGACTTTCCAACTCCTCCGAAAACGCGTCGCCCATCTCATCGAGACCATTCACTGCGGGAAGGATTTCACTGAGCAGCCGTTTCCGGTCGGACTTCGAGGCCCACCCGGGAAACGCCGTCTGCGACACATTGCGCGCAAGTCGGACCCGGCTCGTGAGAACGATCTCCGAGAACGGCCCTCGCGACTGCATCCAGTCGGCGGGATTATCCAAGAGGGTTTCGAAATTCATGGCACGAAAATCAATGAAAGTAGTAACATTACGTTCGATGTCCCAAACCGGCAATTATTCGGAAAATCGCCGGTATTCGATGTTTTGACCGCCAATTGCCGGATTTGGTTCAGTCCTCGGATTTTTCTGCGTCCTTTTTCAAGTCCTCTTCGGCCAAGCGGATCTGGTCACGCAAGGCGGCGGCTTCCTCGAAATTCTCATCTTTAACCGCAATTTTCAGCCGGTGTTTCAGGTCTTCGAGCCGGTCGGTGAAGTCCCTGCTTCCCTGAAATTCCTGCGGCGACTTCCCGACGTGCTTCGTCCCCCGGTGCATCGCCTTCAAAAGGCTACCCAATCCGTCGCCGAAAATGCTGTAGCATTCACTGCAGCCCAGCCGCCCTGTTTTCTTGAAGTCGCTCTGGGTGAACCCGCAGGCGCTGCATGAAACTTCATCACTCGTCCGCTCCAGCTTTTTCTCCGTGCCGAGGCCGAGCAACATCTCGGCAAGCGCGAATCCGGTCGGGTCGGTCACGCCCTTCTCTTTCGCGCACTCCTCGCAGAGGTTCACTTTTTGCATCTGGCCGCTGACGATCTGGGTGAGATAAACCGTCGCTGCCTTTTCCTTACAGACATCACAAATCATGGGGTCGGGGCAAACTACGATAACGTCCGCTCGCCTGCCAATCGTTTACGGAAAATGGTAGTACGGCATTCTCGCGGGATTTGGTGCATATTTCCTCGTGTAAAAGCTCCCGTTTATCATGAAACCCCCTATTTTTATTCTCGGCAGCGCTTTGATCGCTGCCGTTCCATTCGCCTTGGCGGTCCCACCCGGCGAGATCGATCTCGATCCTGACAAATCCGCTCCGAAACAGGCCGAAGGCCCAAAACTGAAAGTCGAGAAATTCGCCGATGCCCCCGACGTGCGGAACATCACCGCCTTTTGCTTCGACGAGAACTGGGATCTCTACCTCACCGAAACGCACCGCTTTCGCCGTGGCGTCGAGGACAACCGGAATCACCGCTACTGGCTCATGGAAGACATCAAGGCGCGGACGACCGAAGACCGGCGTAAGATGTTCGAAAAATGGGAGCCACAACTCGGGACTAACTATTTCACCAAATTCAAGGAGCGCGTTCTCCGCCTTCGAGACACCGATCGTGACGGCGTGGCCGACGAGATCAAGGAATTCGCGTCCGGATTCAACGACATGGTCGACGGCCCTGCCATCGGCATCGTCGCGGGCGGAGGAAAAATTTACATGGCCTGCATTCCAAACATCTGGCTCCTCGAAGACACCGATGGCGACGGCGTGGCTGACAAGCACGAAGTGTTTCAAGACGGCTTCGGCCCAAAGGTCAGCCTGAGCGGTCACGACCTACACGGCATGATCTGGGGGCCCGACGGGAAACTCTATTTTTCCATCGGTGATCGCGGATTCAATCTAACGACGCGCGAAGGAAACGTCCTCGAAGACGTCAACTCAGGCGCTGTTTTTCGTTGCGACGCCGATGGCTCGAATTTGGAAGTCTTCTTTCACGGCCTTCGTAATCCGCAGGAGATCGCGTTCAACGAATACGGCGACCTCTTCACCGTCGATAACAACTCCGACCAGGGCGACCAATCGCGCATCTGCTACCTCATCGAAGGCGGCACCGCCGGATGGACGGTCGGCAACCAGCACCTTACGACGTTCAAGGACGACATCGAAGATGGTGGACTCGGTGAAAAACCATTCTGGCTGACCGAAAATCTCTGGAAACCGCAGCACAAGGGCCAACCAAAGTGGATCATTCCGCCGCTCTTCAATCTCACTGACGGCCCTTCGGGTCTCGTATTCGATTCCGGCATCGCCCTTCCCAACCGCTACAAAAACGGCCACTTTTTGATCTGCGACTACAAGGGCTCCGCCGCGCAGAGTTTTCTCTGGTCCTTTCAAGTCGAGCGCGACGGCGCGGGTTACAAGGTGAAAGATCCGCACGTTTTCTTCGCCGGCGTCACAAACACCGACGTCGATCTCGGCCCCGATTCGAAAATCTACCTCGCCGACTACGGCGGCGGTTGGCGCACTCCGGACCGAGGCGCCATCTACGTCCTCTCCCACGAGGAAACACAGCAACGGGATATTGTTAGTATGACCGAGAAGATACTGCGAAGCGACTTCGGCAAGATGAATAGCGAAACCCTCGGCAAGCACCTCGCCCACCCCGACATGCGCGTCCGCCAACGTGCGCAGTTTGAATTGGTAAAGCAGGAGGATTCCGAAACACTGAAAAGCCTCACGTTCAATCAGACAGCCGGGCTTTTCTCAAGGCTGCACGGAGTTTGGGGACTAAGGCAGCTCAAGAAAACAACCACGCTCCGCAACCTCGCCTTCACTTCCAAGGAACCGGAAATCACCACCCAAGCCGCGCGCGCGCTCGGCGACCTCCTCGATAAGAAAGCCGTGGAAATCCTCAACCGCCTGCTGAAAACCGGAAACGAACGCGTCAAAACCGCCGCTGCAATCTCACTCGGAAAAATCCTCAAAGCGCATCCCGTGAATGCCGAACTGGAAGAAACGGTTTACCAGAATTCCCTCACGTTTATTGCGAACGGCGGCAATTCTCCCTTCCTCGCTCATGCCGGTAATCAACTAATGAGCGCCTTTTGCACCAATCTGAAAGAACGGCGCTCCAAGCTGGGCCGACACTTTGAATTATCTCCTCGAGTCCGGCTTACTTATGCTCTCGCATTAAGAAAAGAGCGCTCTCCCTATCTGACCGCCTTCCTACACGATTCAGATATCAAGATTTCCCAAGAAGCCATCCGTGGAGTCAACGACTTGGAGTTCAGCACAGACACTCGCCAGCGCGTGCTCAATGAACTTTCTGAATACACGCGCAAAATCGTCGATACCCGGCTCTCACGATATCCTTACCCAGTTTACCTCCGTCTCCTCAATGGCTGTCTCCGTTCCGGACGCGGTATCGACGCAGATACCCTGCTGCTTATTGCCGAAAAGGATGAACTATCCCTCCGTCATCGCCTCAAGGCTCTGGCCTACCTTGGGAATTTCCTAACACCACCACCTGTCGACCCCACGCTCGGCATCTACCGCCCACTTGCACCTCGGGAAAATCTCGACCTGCCATCGACCTTCCAGCGACGATTGTTTGCCTTAATCGACGGCGAGAACCCGCGGCTGGCCTCGTCGGCGATGAAAGTGGCAGAACACTTCGACATGGCACCAGACGCGGAACTCCTCGTCGCTTGGGTCAGGGACGAAGAAAAGCCCGCGGCGATCAGACTGACTTCCACCGAACTGTTGGGATCTCATCGAGACCCGGAGGTCGCAAAGGAAGCATTGTTGGAAATGACCAAAGCAAAAGAACCGAAACTGCGAGCGGCAGCAATCCGGTCGCTGGCAACGGCAGCACCCGGGGCAATGATGGAAGGGGCCACCAGCGTCATCGCACGTGACTCCGTTTCTGATCGGCGGGCGGTTTATGAAGTTCTGACCGGCGAATCCTCACCGGAAGCAGCGAAACTGCTCGCAAAAGAACTCGACAATCTGATCGCCGGCACTCTGCGCCGCGAATTGGAACTCGATCTCTATGAAGCGGTGATTGAGCGCCCGGAGCCTGTCCTGAAATCCAAAGTAGACGCCTTGCTCGCCAAGCTTGCCGCCGAAGGAAAGACCGACGCAAAGTTCACCTTGTTCGGTGGAGACGCCCTGCAGGGGGAAAACGTTTTCAACAATCAAGGCACCTGCCTCAAGTGCCACGTTATCGGGAGAATGGGCGGCGAAACCGGACCTGAACTGACCTACATCGCCACCGAACGCACCCGCGAGCACATGCTCGAATCGCTCATCAATCCGAATACCGAGATCACCGAAGGCTTCGGAATTTGCTCCGTCGTTCTCAAAGACGGAACAACCCTCGCCGGATCACCTCTCAGCGAAGACGGGCAATCGTTGACGATCAAAACCGCCGAAGCCGAACCACAAGTCATCGCCAAAGCCGACATCGCCACCCGCACCCCGACCATCTCCCCCATGCCGCCGATGGGCATTGTCCTCCCGAAGCAAGACCTTCGCGATTTGATGGCCTATCTCGTGTCGCTCGATCAAACGGACGACGAATAGCTCGACGAATTTCGCCTTCCCGATTACCCGTTGGCTGTGTATCTTCAGTAACAAGAAATGTCCGGTGCGGATGAACACGATCTCTACACCGTTGAGGAATACCTCGCCCTTGAGGCGCAATCGGATTCTAAAAACGAGTATCTCGCTGGCGTGATCTATGCGATGGCCGGTGCCTCGAACCGGCACAACCGTATTTCGATGAATTCCTACATCGCTCTGGGAAACGAGTTGGCAGGAAAACCGTGCCAACCCTTCAATTCCGACACCAAAGTCCGTATCCAGACGCCTACGCAGACACGCTTTTACTATCCGGACGCCATGATTGTCTGCCGTCCTAATGACGAGAACGACACTTTTCAGGACTCCCCGGTTGTCATCATTGAGGTCTTGTCGAGCAATACGCGGCGCACCGACGAAGGCGAGAAAAAGGAATCCTATCTCACCATCCCATCACTCTCGCATTATCTCCTCGTCGAGCCGGATGAACCGCTCGTCACCGTCCATGCGAGAGTCGATCAAGGCTTCGAGCGAACCGTTGTCAGCGGCCTCGACGCGGTCATTCCGTTTCCCGCCGCCGAAGCGGAACTTGCACTCGATCAGCTTTATCGTGGAATCGAGTTCCAGAGCTGAACTGAGCGAAGCTGGAGCTTCACTCTACAGATCGATTTCCTTTTTCAAAAAATCGGCGAATATTACCGGGGTAAGAGTTGTCTAATTCGACGTCCCCTCACCGCGTCGATGCCCTTTCGTCTCGCAGTCGCTATCCTTCTAAGTATTGTCGCCTTCTCCGGAGCCCAGGTTCCGGCGAAGATCGCTATTATCGGCGACAGCTTGTCTCGGGAATACCAGTTCGAATTCCCTGAGTTTCCCGAAGCACGCAACTGGGTGGAAATTCTCGCCGCGCGGCGGTCCAGCGACGTCGATTTCGGCGATCTGGAGGAACTCGGTCCCGTTTTGGAGTTTCTCATCTCCCAACTTCCGCTCGATCCCGCCATCAAGGATGCGATCGAAGACAGCGACGGTCTTGAATATTTCGAGTGCAACAAGGCGGTGCCCGGCTTCGAATCAGAAGACTATCGGGAATATCTCACCAACGTCTTCTTAAATCCCGTCAACGCCGCCTTCCGGGGTTGGGTTCATCCCGCTTTGGATGACGCGGACGTCGTCGTGATCTTCATCGGCGGAAACGATATCGACCGCGTTTATCACGACAATCAATCGTCCGTGGATGACAAAGTGGACGACATCGAAGGTAACATTAACTGGCTTAAGGACCACGTTCTCGATCGCAATTCCGACGCCCGGATTGTTATCGCCAATGTCCCCCACGTCGGCGCCACACCACAGTTGAAGAATGATCCAAACACCATCAACTGCCCCGAATGCACCCCGCGTATCACAGCTGCACTCAATGACCTGAATGGGCGTTTGCAAACTCTTGCGGATAGCGACCCCGATTTCGCCCTTGCCGACATATATAAACTCACACTCGATACACTCGACACCAGTTTTTATTGCATTGGCGGAGTCAGCTTTATCAATGACAGCACTGATCTAACCTCAAACACATCCGAACACCCCAACTACGTCTGGCTGGGCGGCTCCATCTCGCAGAACTTCCACCCAAACACCCAAGGCCAAGCCGTGGTCGCCAACGCCATCCTCACCGCCATCAACACCTTTCCGGAATTTGATATTCCCCTCCTCACGAATCGTGAGATCGTGGAGGACGTCGTCGGATTGGAGTTCGACATGGCCTTCAATGACTGGGCCGCGGGCTTTGGCCTATCCAACCTCTCGCACGGCGACGACAGGGAACCCGACGGCATCAAGGCTATCCTTGAAATGGCGATGGACCTCGACCCCACGACCTTCGACAAAATGCCGTCGCCAGAAATCATTGGCGACGATTTCACACTCACTTATCCCGTCCGTGACCAAGATTGCGAATACGTGATCCTCTGGCCGCAGTATTCCACCGACGGCAAAACCTGGAATTTCGCCGATCCGTCGAATGTCATAAACAACAACGATGGCACCTACACCTTCTCTATGCCCGTTTCCGGCAACTCCATCTTACTCACGCGGCTATTTGCCAGCGAAAATTGATCGCTTAGATTAAGGTCCTCATGAAAAACATCCTCCTCGGCGTGACCGGCTCGATCGCAGCTTACAAAGCAGCAGATCTCACGAGTCAGTTGGTGAAGAAAGGGCACAACGTGACCTGTGTCATGACCGCCGATGCCCAGGAGTTCATCACACCGCTCACGCTACAGGTGCTTTCCAAAAACCCGGTGGTCACCGGCCTTTACGACGAAAAAGAAAGCTGGCGACCCGGTCACATCCAGCTCGCCGACGAAAGCGACCTCATCCTCGTCGCGCCCGCCACCGCACACGCGGTCGCGCAGTTTGCCAACGGGCTGGGCGGCGACGCGCTTACCGCGATTCATCTCGCGACCTTAGCCCCGATTCTCATGGCTCCCGCAATGAACGGAAAAATGTGGAAGCACCCGGCCACACAGCAAAACGTCGAGACACTCAAATCCCGCGGCGTCCAATTCATCGGCCCCGAAGACGGAATGCTCGCCTGCGGCTACGAAGGCGTCGGGAGACTTTGGCCGGTCGAAGGGATTGTCGAACGCGTCGAAGAAATCCTCGCCGACCAACCACAGTTTCAGGTGGCTTGAGAGCGTGGTGAGGTCTTTTTCACCATGAAGAGCATGAAGGACATGAAGGATGGCATTTTGAAAACATCCTCCCTCCACGCTTCAACCTGAAATAACCAATCCGAACGCAGAACAATTCGTGTTCATTCGTGTCCATTTCTCCAAAATTCGTGTTAAAAAAGAACTAACACAAATGAGCACGAATGGACACGAATCTTCACGAATGAAGAAAGCTACTCCCGCCGCTTCAACTCCTGAAACTCCAAAGTCATCCCAAGATATCCGAAATCCCCCAACGCCTGCCATCATCCAATCTTCATGTCTTTCATGCTCTTCATGGTAAATCCACTCCCTCCTAAAAAACTTTCGCGAATTTTCGCGAATTTCGCGGTTCCACGCGAAGGTTGAGTAGAAATGCCCCGCTTTTCCGTCAGTGACCGTGCGCAGCTTTATTACGAGCTTGGAAAACTCGTCCGTGCGGGCATATCGCTCCCGGAGGCAGCGGAGACCGTCCTCGATAATCACCTTCCAGCCGGTCAAAAAAGTTTCCTTCTCCAACTCAAACGCGGACTCGACGACAAGATGTCGATCAGCGAAGCCATCGGGAACATCCAAGATCTCGACATCTCGCAACTGGAGACATCGATCATCGAAGCCACCGAAGAAACCGGCCAACTTGGCGACGGCTTTGATCAACTTGCGGAATACTTCGAGATGCGGCGCAACACCGCGCGCGAAGTTCGCGGCCAACTGGTCTACCCCGCCATTCTTCTTCACCTCGCCATCGCCATCCTTATCATTCCGGCCGGGATGCAACGCGGCTTCGACACGGCCATTATGGAAGCGGTCATCACGCTGTTGGTCATCTACGGTATCCTCGGCGCGATTTTCTTCTTCTTCCGGAACTGGTCGAAACGTGCAGAGTCGTCACCGTCCTCCGACGCCGCACTCAACCGCATCCCACTCATCGGAAACCTCCGCCGCAAACTTTCGCTCTCGCGGTTTTGTTTCGTCCTCCGCGCATTCATTCTCGCCGGCAAGCGCCACTCCGATGCCTTCGCGGCCGCGGCCGACACCTCGCAAAGCGGCGAACTCGCCCATCATGTCCATCGCAAAGTCGTCCCCACCATCGAGGAAGGCGGCCGCGCCGGACCCATCCTCTCTTCCCGCATCTTCACTCCGGCCTTTGTCCGCGCCTACAAGACCGCGGAGGAGGCCGGTTCCATCGACGTCGACCTCGGAACCTGGGCCGCTGTTTTCCGTCAGGAGTCCTCCGACGCCTTCCAACGCTTTGGCCAATGGGTGCCAAAAATCCTCTACTTCGCCGTCCTCGGATTCGTCGCCTACAAAATCGTCTCCTTTTACACAGGCTATCTGAGCGGGCTCCAAAACATGATCGACGGTTTGTGACAAGAATCTTGCAATTACACACACCGTGTGTATAAATAGAAAGTGACTAGCCGCGAAATTATTTCACGACTCAAGTCCGAAGGCTGGCAACTCGTGAATGTGCGCGGTTCCCATCACCAATACAAGCACCCGGAAAGGGGAACACGAGTCACCGTCCCTCATCCCAAAAAAGACCTGCCTAAAGGAACACTCCGCAGCGTTTTCCGACAGGCAGGTTGGAATTGGCCGCCAAAATAGCCCACAACCATGAGATTCCCGATTGTTATTCACAAGGACAAGGAAACCGACTATGGCGTCACGGTCCCCGACTTGCCCGGCTGCTTTTCGGCTGGAGACACCGTGGACGAGGCCATGGAGAATGGCATCGAAGCCGTCGAATGCCATCTCGAGGGGATGTTGATAGACGAAGAGCCGTTACCATCGCCAAAATCCATTGAGGACTACCGAAAAAAACGAGAATTCTCAGGCGGAATCTGGGCACTTATCGATGTAGATGTTTCGAAACGGTCCGGGAAAGCCAAGCGAGTGAATATCACTTTACCCGAGCGGATTCTTGGACAAATCGACTCCTTTGCTTCCCGCACCGGCGACACACGGTCGGGTCTACTGGCCCAGGCGGCGCTGGAATACGTGTCTGCGCACGAGGATGAGTAGCGCATCTCCATCGGCGCCTTTTACCCAAGCTATCTGAGCGGACTTCCGCCCTCCGACTCCCGACTTCCGCCCTCCGAAGCTTGCCCCCCGCCCGGCGCTCTCTACACTGCCCGCCGTGAGTTCCCCGACCGGAAAGAGCTACGAGGTTTTTGCCCGTAAATACCGGCCGAAGACGTTCGACGACGTCCTCGGGCAGGACCACGTGGTGCAAACGCTGCGCAATGCTATCGAGCAAAACCGGCTTGCGCACGCCTACCTCTTCGTCGGTCCTCGCGGCACGGGAAAAACCTCAACCGCGCGGGTTTTCGCCAAGGCGCTCAATGGCCCCGGCGGGCCGAAAATGGATTTCGATCCAGACGATCCCGCGTGCATTGAAATCGCCGAAGGACGTCACGTTGATGTCCTCGAGATCGACGGAGCCAGCAACAACGGCGTCGATCAAGTGCGCGATCTTCGCGAGACCGTGAGCTACGCGCCGATGAGCGGGTCGTTCAAGATCTACTACATCGACGAGGTCCACATGCTCAGCACGGCGGCCTTCAATGCCCTACTCAAGACGCTCGAAGAACCACCGCCGCACGTGAAGTTCATCTTCGCGACAACGGAAGCGAACAAGATCCTTCCGACGATCATCAGTCGCTGCCAGCGCTTCGATCTTCGACGCATTCCCGACAACATTATCGCCGATCACCTCCTGCACATCGCGAAGGAAGAATCGATCAAACTCGATCCCGTCGCCGCCCACGCCATCGCCCGCGGCGCGGAAGGCGGAATGCGTGATGCGCAATCGATGCTCGACCAACTCGTCGCCTTTTGCGGAGAGTCCATCGAAGAAAAAAACGTCCTCGACGTCTTCGGATTTACCGCGCACGAAACCGTGGCCAGCCTCGCGGGGGCTCTTCTGCGATTCGAGACGGTCAATGCGCTGGAGCTGATTTACGCGCAGGACGAAGCGGGCAAGGACCTCGCACGTCTGCTCACCGATCTCATCAATTACTTCCGCACGCTCCTCGTCGCGAAAGTCGATCCTGACCGTGCTGTCGCCGAAGTCGCCCCGGCTGTTGCCGGCACGCTTCTTGAACAAAAAGATCTCGTCGATAACGAACGCCTGCTCGCCGTACTTGATTGCTTTTCCGTCACCGATGCACGGATGAAGTGGGCGCCGAACAAGCGACTGCATTTTGAAATCGGCGTGATCAAAGCCGTGCAGGAATTGGAGTCCACGCGCCTGAGCGATGTAATTCAGGCGGTTTCAGCCGGTGGAGAAATTCCATCCGCGCCTGCCTCGTCGCCAGCGCCAGCACCAGTGGCACAAGCACAACGACCGGCAGCGAAAGCTCCAGCACCGGCTCCGGCCGTTTCCGCTCCCGCCGAATCAACCGCCGCAGAACCGGCACCAGTTGTATCTGAAGCCGCTCCTGCGCCGTCCGGCCATGCACCCGCCGACGCCAGCGCATGGCAAACCGTCCTCGACAACTTCGCCGCAACGAAGCCCATCGTGCACGGCTATGCCGGCAAGGCCAATTTCCTCCGCGTCGAAAACAACGAGTTCGTCGTCGGCCTTCCCGCAGCCGAGCCGCTCACGCGAGACGCGCTCCTTCGCGACCGCATGAAGGCACAAATTGAGGCCGCCATCGCCCAGGTCACCGGCCAGCCATATTCACTCGTCGTCGAATTAAAAGAAGGAATGGCACCGGCCAAAAAAGCGGCCGCCCCGGAAATCGCACCAGCACCGGCTCCTGCCGCCAAACCCAAGGAAAAACCTCCCGAAGAACCCAAGCCGGAACCCGCTGCCGAGAAAAGATCGAACGAAGAGCCGCCCGCGGCAGACGAAGACATCTACAATGATCCAAAGATCAAGGCGGCCTTGGAATTGTTCGACGGCGAAATCGAATCGCTTACGAAGAGCTGAACCGGTTCTCCTCTCAGGCGAAAACCTCGGGGACCTTTTTTCATGAGATTCCATCCGAGAACTTTGAGCCTTCTCATCCTCGGCTTGTTCGTCGTCCTATTCCTTCAAGGCTGTATTGGCGGAGTCGCTTACCGTTCGAATCACTTCCCTTACGACACGGGACGGCCACCGAACGGTCTGAATCTGAGCATTGTCACTTCAGACGGTTTTCAGATCGGCAAGAAAGGAGAGAATGGAACGAACTTTCAGTTTTTGCTCTTTGAGACCGGAAGTTATGCGGCGCCACTCTTGGATCACCGGATGAAAATAGAGATAGATCACCCCCAATATGACGTTCAGTGGAGAAGCCGTGACCATGTGGATATCTGGATATGGAGCGAAAAGGCGCCGAGAAAACACTTCGTCATCCGGCGAAGCGCGGACGGCGACTACCGGTTTTGGGTGGGGACACAACACTAGAAATGGTTTCCCCGTCCCCTCAATTGGAGCCGTTAAAACGGAGTTGTGGCAGAAGCCTTGTGCCTACTGTTTGTTGATGGACGAGAACGCGTGAATTCCCTTTTTGCCTTACTCCATCGGACTCGAACGATTGTGGCGGTCGCCCTGCCCATCGCGGCCATCGCCCTGCATCTGGGCATCGTAGCCTGCTTCGCTCGAAAGTGGGACAAGGTCGCCGCCGTTACCGTCCTGCCATTTTGGTTTTGGGGTTTGTTAGGAATCGCGCTGGCCTTCGGCGGGTGGGTAACAAGACGCAGCCGCTTTGCCGCCATCGTCGGCGCCCTCTGGGTAGTAACGATTATCGTCGGATCCGATGAAACGCGGGGCATCATGCGGGTTTGGAAGCCGGCGCTACCGGAAACCCGCCCCGCGGACGAGAACGGCAAGAAGATTCTGCGAGTCGCCACGATCAATTGCAACATCAACCAACCCGAAGCCGCCGATGAAGTGCTGCGATTCTCACCGGACGTCGTCTTTCTTCAGGAATCGCCGCCCATTAACAAGCTGCAAGCGATGGCGAAGAAGCTTTACGGCGACGAAGGCAGCGCCCTCGGCGGCTGGCATTGCGGAATCATCGCCCGCGGAAAACTCACGCAGAAATTCCGGCTCCATGAACCCAGGCTTCTCCTCGCGACGCTGGAGCAACCAGACGGAAAAATATTCGACCTCGCCTGCGTGCACCTTGGATCGGCACCGACGCGGATCGATTTTTGGAACCGCGAATCGTGGAAACTCCATTACACACGGCGCATCGCACGCCGGAACAACCTGACTCGGGTCCTTCGCGAAACCGGTAATCATCTCGGCGGAAACCCGCTCATCTTCGGCGGCGACTTCAACGCTTCTCCCCACGACGCCGTCTTCCGGCTCATCGATGATGATTGGACGGACGCGTGGGAAAAAGTCGGTCGTGGCTGGGGCAACACCTTCAACAACCGCCTCCCGAGTCTGCGCATCGACCGCCTTTTCGTCTCAGAAGAACTCCGCCCAACCAAAGCCCAGGTCTTTCGCACCCGGCACTCCGATCATCGGATGCTCGTCGCCGACTTCGCCATTGAATGAACCAGCAAATGACACGTAAAGGTGGATCGCGATCTCCGAGCGCGATGGATTTTGACCATGCCGAAGGCATGCACATTTTCTGCGGCTGCGTTTTCGAAGGCGGAGCAATCGTTCGAGTTCTCATCAACCTCCGGACGAGAATTCTTGCGCGCTATCACGCGGCTATTCCGGCATCGTGCCCGGAGGTCACGATCCACCGTCGCTATGCTCCATTGTTCGACATTAATGCACCGCCATGGATCACGGATAAAAAACCGTTGGCATTAATTCAACTTGTCCCACACGAAGCCATTGATTTCCCCGCCTTCGGCGGCCAGTAGTTGGCATCGCGCTCGGAGATCGCGATCCACCTTGCGCTGACAAGTGAAAGAACGTCTAGAAGAACTGGAGCAATTCGCGATCGAGGTCATCCTCAATCGGCGCAAGGGCGTGAAGGCGGGAATGCTCCGCACGTTTCTGCGCGGATTGTCCTTTCTCTACGGAGGAATTGTCGGCGCGCGACTGTCCGGTTATCGGAACCGCGTCTTCCGTGACCACAATCTCGGCTGCCTCGTCA
>JBCCWV010000029.1:0-34623 GCA_039192745.1 Verrucomicrobiota bacterium
GCTTTCCATCGGCGGCGGGCTGTTCGAGAGAGGCACAAGCCCCCAAAAAGCTTAAGGCAGCGAGGGCGAGAAAGAGGCGAACGAGTTTCATTGCGGGAAGGTCAGGGTTCCTCTCACGCCTGTCAAATTGCCCTCAAACTACCATTTCTCCGATTTTTCTCGGATGTTTCAGATTTTTCGGCATAAATTAGAACTTTCGGCCGTCAGAACCGCAGAAAAATCACTCCATCCCCTCGCCGTCTTAAGACATGGAGAAAAGGAAATCGCTTCGCTCAAGCCGCTCTCGTTGGGTCGCCGCCTCTTTCGCGGGCACCGCTGCCGCCGGTATCACTTTGCTCATCGCCGCCTGCGGAACCGCTGAATTCAAAGGCACGACCCCGTCATCGCGCGGCCCGTCTGTAACGCACAGCCAATTCCAGCGCGAAATCAATCTCGTCAAACGCTACATCCAGAAGGGTCGTCACGGTCGGAAGTATCATCGTTCGATGAAGCCGCGTTACATCACCGTGCACAGCACGCAAAACTACAGCGGCGACGCGTGGGACCACGCCCGTGCTCTCGAGAATGGAAAGCTCCGCGCTTACAAGCGCCGGGGCGGAAATCGCATTGGTTACCTCACTTGGCATTTCACCGTGCAGGAAGACGTCGCCATCCAACATCTTCCGACAAACGAGCAAGGCGAACATGCGGACTTCGATGGCCCCGGAAACAATTACAGCATCGGCATCGAAATGTGCGAGCACCACGGCAACAGCCGCACGCAAACCACTGACCGCACCGCCAAGCTCTGCGCTTCGCTGATGCATCAGTACAATATTCCGCTCAAAAACGTCGTGCCCCATTACCATTGGCCGCGAAAAGGGCAGTCACCGGAACACAAAAACTGTCCACACTTTCTCCTCGACAATGGAAAGCCCGGCCGGAAATGGAAGGGCTTCCTCGCGCAGGTAAACAGCCACTACAAGCGGATCCAGTAAGCGTCGCCTCCCCGGGAGTTCAATGCACCGGGTATCATCCAGCGAAGAGAAAATTACAATCAGTTCACCACTTTCGGTCCTCTGGAAGGATCCTCGAGGAAGCCGCCCGGCCCCGCCCTCTCTAACATAACCTTCACAAAAACGATCAGGGCAATCGTCGCGATAACGTAAAAAATGCCGCGCACAGTCACTTTGAATTTTTCCTCACTGTTTCGCGACTTGTGACTTCGAACCTTCACCGAGTGAGTATGAGTTTGCCGCTCGATCTCCTGTTCAAATTTCACCGACTCCACCGTCCGGTAACGCGAAGGCGCCTGTCCCGCTGATCGTTGCATCGATTCGTGGACGGCCTTGTAATTGGGTCCTTTCTGAGATGAACGAATTCCCGTGATGACTTTTTGAGGCATGCAGTTTGCTCGATTGGTAGAACAACCAAACTATTCATACATACACTCAGTCAAGTTTAATTGATAATTCAGCCACTTTGGCGAACCCTCATTCAATCTGGTTATAGCTTCCAAATATCCTGTGCAACTAATTGCTTTTCAGCAGCTTCCGGCCATCCACGATTTGCCGCAGGACTAGCCGGGCTTGGATGAAGCACCCTTCCCAGTCGGGGCTCGAAGGTCAAATCTGGCAACACCGTCTGTAGTCTCTTTTCCGCGAACCCCCCAATCCCGACCACCCACTCCGGGCGCAGAATCTCAAGATTCGCTCGCAGGGCTTCTCTGCAAGCCGTGTGCACCGGCTCCATTTCCGAAGCAGGGAGCTTGTCCGGCGTCCGGTTCCGCGCGCTTTCTTCCATGAACACCAGCGGGCAATAGTTGATGACGAAATGCCCGGCAAAGAACTCTTCCGGCGTGCCGAATTTTTCCGAGAACAATCCCCACAGTCGACGACCACTCACTTCGGACTTCTCGCAAGCGAACCCTTCAATGGGTCGTTTCGGATGTTCGTTCATCGGCTTCTCCACTGGTGCCTCAATCCCCATCCAATCCCGCACCGCCGCGACTTCGCCAAAGGGCACTCCGGTTTGCGACATTCCCCACGGCCCCGGATTCATCCCCATGAAGACGACACGCTTTCGCCGTCTCCGCATCGCTTCAAATATTGTTCGTGCGGCAACCACGCGTATCCGAGCGGATTGTAAACGTGCGTAACCGGTTCGCTAAACTCGCATTTATCGACCGCTTCACAAAGCTCGCCGGCAATCCTGATCAACTCCTTGGAGACTTGCATTGATGAAACGCCAACCATCCCATGCGAAGCATGAACCGCAAGAGCGAGTGGGTCACGCCGCCAAACCGCATATCGACAGCACGGTCCTCAATGCTCGGAAACGCCAAGCCGGGCAAACACATTCGAACCTGAACCGAATTCACTCGCTTCAATTCGAGCCGTGACCAAACGCTTCCCATCGGAAGGATTTCCGTAGGTGACCGTCAGCTCAGGCGCGGCCAGCCCGCCTTCCACGACGAATGAATCTGACCAGGTGGAAAGGTCACTCGCCCCTTGCAACTCGACGAGAACCCCGGGCGGAAGCGGTTCCGACCTCTGGTAGATCACCTCCAAATAACGGATTCCTCCATCCTCGACCACCCGCACCGCCGGCAACCGTTCCGAATCAAGATCCGCGACCGTCGGATTTCCTCCCTGAAGGTATTCCCAAAGGGTGGCCAGCCCGTCGCGATCAAAGTCCGCTGTCGCGCCGGCGATCAAGGAATCCGTCGAGTCCCAACCGTGCATTCCGTCAAACTCAGCACTCCAAAGATCGACATAGGTTACCCCCGTCGCCGCCATCACCGGATAAACGGGAGACGGTCCCGAGATGTTTCCCAAGATGTCGAAACTTCGCACCTGATACTCGTAAGACTCGCCATCAACCGCGGCAGGATCGCTCCAGCCGAAAACTTCCTCCGACGTCACCGTCCCGACCGTCGAGAAGACCGATTGTCCAGCGAGGCGCCGGTCGATCTCGTATCCCGCCACATCCCAAGTGATCACGCCTGTCCAGCAAAGCCGAAGCACACCGGGCTCGTTCACGCTCCAAAGAATGTCGGGAGGATCCGGGGCAGTCACGTCCGGCAAAATTGAAACGATGGAATTGGAAGGAACGGACTCGTTTCCGGCCCCGTCCACCGCGGTGATGTGGTAACGATAGGATATTCCCCGCTCCGCCGTGTAATCTTCAAAACGGATGTAGGGATTGTCCACGAGGCCGTTATTCAATCGAGTCGTATTGGGGATTGGTTCTCCATTCACCCGCCGGTAAACATTGTAGCCAATCACGCCGTCTGAAGTTGGATTGGTCGCCGACCAGTTCGCCCGAAGACGCCGGTCGAATGGTTTTGTCACATTGGTGAGGACGGGCTGAGACGGAGGCGTCGTGTCGACGGTTTCATCCAAAGGCAACAAATGAATATTGTCAGCGAAAACCGTGGTCGCCGCCGCGCCGCCCGTTCGATTCCATTCCAGAATGACGCTGGTGATCTTCGTCGCGCCCGGCGGCACGTCGATCTCCTCGTCGAAACTCTCAAATTCCGTCCCCACCAAGCCCTCATCGAGGGCGAGCGGACTTCCCACGGCGAACTCCGTGGTGACGTGATCGAAAACAAGTCGTGCAGTTAGACTCACATCCCCAAGCGTTCCCGAAGCGGGAGCCTCCACCGCAGTTCTCAATCGCAGTCGAAGCCGGGTCGCACCCTGAAGCGGAACGTCCCCGGTTCGAGTTGCCGTCACTTGAGACCCCGCAGAGGCGAGCGCCGCTTCTCCGACATATCGCCCGCCTCCGTTTTTCGGACCAACGGGATAAGTGTTGACGTAGTTCGCGTCCTTAATCGTCCGAACCATCAGACCACTAAAACTCGATGCCGCGGATTCAAAGTTCTCGTGAAACAACGAACGAAGTGAGAACAACGCATCCCAATTTCCCAGCGACCACGCCTGCTTGCACAAGGTCTTTAAGTCAGTCAGCAACATCTCGTCCACACCCTCATCAATGAGCAAAGGAAGCAGTCGAAACAGCGAGTCCGCCTGATTCTCCGCGGGGAGCTGAAAATACTTGGCCGTTCCTCCCGGCCACGACTGCGGAACATAGTCGGCCGTCTCGAATTGATTGCGATCCGTGTTACTCCGAGGGATCGCGTTGATATCGAGGGCTTCCACCACGTCCAGCCATTCATAGAGAAACTCCTCGAAGGTCTTTCGCCAAAGGTCCGGCTCCACCGCGTCTAACGCCCCCTGGTAGAGCGAGCGATCCCGGTAGAGATTCGAGAAAAGTCGCCAAGGATTCAGCGTCCGCTGCGAAAACCCCGTTTGGGAAATTCCCGCTCCCGTGTTGCGGAGTTGATACATTTTAATCTGCGTAATGAGCTGTTGAAATCCGTAAAACCGCCCCGATCGCTCGCCCGCCGACTCGAGGTGGTTGATTTGATAGGCCCAATCCAGCGGCACGTTCATGTTGACCTGCATTCGGTAACCCGAGTTCATGACCAATTGCAGGTGATACCACTGGTTGCTTTCCATTTTGCCCAATCGCTCCGGTTGTCCCTCGAAATGCAGGTGATTGTTGGAGGTGATGTGAGGTCCGAGGGCAAAAACGATAGACCGGTTGCTGCCGCCAGGAATGGCCAGCAATTCGGGGAGATACTCCGGATGTCCCGATGCCTGCATCGCCGCCACACTGTCCCCCACAGACTCGAGATCATACTCGCGCGTGGACTCCAAAATCTTCACGGCCATCCAGCGAACCAGCGAAGTCACCACCTCTTCACGCGTCAGTTCGGGAACCCGAGCAAGCGACGTCGGCGGTTCGTTGGCAAGATCAGGGCCAGCCAAACGAAACTCTCCATACCAGTCTTCCAGTTGGTTTTTGAAAACTCTGAAAGCCTCATTCAGATCACCGTTCGCGGCTAGCGCCGCCGGCCCCTGATTCGCCAGCTTGGCGCGAAGGACGTTGTAAATGGCATACGGTTGATCATAGAAACTGCTCGTCGGCCACATGTCCTCGGGCGCGAAGTCGGGCAGCCAGCTGTTCCAATCCGGAAACTGAATGGGAATGGGAATCTCCCGCACACTAAAAGTTCCCTCGTGATTAATTACCCGCGCAATCGATGCCGGCGAAGTTCCCTCGGGAAAAACATGGGGCAGGATCTCGGCTTCCGATTCGACGACATTCGCCAAGCCCGCGCCCGCCATCCATGATTCCGCTTTCTCTTGCACGACCGACGCTGAATCGCCGGGCAAGGGATCAAGTCCAGGCCCTGGTTGAAAAGGCGGATCCCACGGTCGCCCGGGATTTGGAGTTAATCGCGTGCGGATATAACTCGCGATTTGCTCGCCCTGCACTTCGCTCATTCCATGAAACCTCGACCGCGCGATGATCGATTCATTCGAGTAATTGAAATATTTCAGATCGCTTCCATCCGCAAAGTGACAGGAAGCGCACGTGCCACGAATCGGCGTGTTGCTCACGGGGTCATCGACGATGGCTCCCGACGTCCAAAGGCTTTCGCCCGCGAGGATATCCGCCGATCCCGGTCTGGGCGGCTGCCAGAAGTTCGGGTCTTCTTCAAGAAACCCGGAAGGGGCGACAATTCGACCGCCGCTCGCATTCAGAAAATCAAAATCCACAACGCGGATCGCACTGACCACCCGGTCCGTGCCATTCAACCGAAATTCGACGTCATTCGATTGACCCGGAACGACGAGGCCGGACGGAAGCGGATGCGTTAACCGAATCGTCGCATTGATCCCGCCGATTCCTCCCTGGCTTGCTTCCGGTTCCAAAACATCGACGGTGTGATTAAAAACCGGCTGCCAGATCCCGTCATTCACCCGCACCGACATTTGCCCGCCAAATTTCAAGTTATGCACCTGCGCGAAAAGATGCGTCGCGGGCGAGGCACCAGACGGCACATCGACGGAGACAATCTCGGATGTCGCCTTCCCGTCCCAACTCAGAACCTCAACCGGCACGACGGCGTCACCCGGAGGCGGTGGCGGCGGCGCGGTGGAAACGATGTCGAAAGTAAAACCCTTGAAGCCGAACCCCTGACCGTCCGCATCTACCGCGGAATCGAGAACGAAACCGTCCGCATTCCCACCGACAATCTCCGTGTCCTGCACCGTCAAGTTTAACGAGCCCGCCGAACTGGAAATCGGATAACTCAAAGTGCTGCCTCCAAAAGTGAAGCGCGCTGTTGTTCCTGCAGAAGTGGTCGCGCTTGCATAGTCGAGTGTGGTCAAGTCGAAGAGCGTCGTCGCCGGGAGCAAACTGAGATTGATGCTGCCGTTGACCGCTTCGTTCGCGCGGTCGATCCGGTTTGGGTTTTGGCCTTGGATGGAGAGCCCGGTGGCGAGAGCATCCACGCGGAGGTTTCCCGTTCCAGTGAGGGTGATCGTGAAAGTCGAGCCGAATGCTGCCGAGGCGGATATCGTGCCCACCGGACCATCGAACTCATTTACAAACGCGGCGGGATCCGTATCCGAAGAAGAGGCGTCCAGTGTGACGTTGCCGCTTCCATCCACGGAAAAATTCAGCGTGATGACCCCGGTATTTTGAAAGGCACCCGTGGACGTGTTCGAGTGGCCAAAGTCCACCGTGACGCTCCCAATGGCCGTAAGAGCCCAGACTCCAAAGAAGGAGAGGATCATTGCGCACAACCTGAAAGGGGGTCTCATCCGCTACTTGCCAACGTCGGTGCAGGAATTATTCCAGAAAAGGACCCTGCTCATCAACCTGAAAATTGCCCCGGGCAGGATCGATTTGAACCCGAAACCCGAGATGACCCCTCGACTTTGCGTCGTCGCTTATCTATTCTCATACCATCCATGAAAACCACCCTCGTTATCTCACTATCCCTCGCAGGATATTTCACCTCTTTCGGCGGCGAGTTGCCGGTTGTCCATTCTGACGACTTTGAAAACGGAGTCTCCTCCTGGCATCCCAGCCAGCCCTCGAAATGGAAAGTCTCCGAGACCGAAGATCAGGGCAAAGTTTACCACCTGCTTGGTAAAAGCGCTGCCTACGTCCCGCCGGTGCGAAGCCCGCACAGCGTTTCGCTGCTTAAAGACAAAGTTGTCGGGGATTTCGTCCTCACCGCCAAGGTCAAGACTCTACAAACCACGCGCGGTCACCGCGACATGTGCATCTTTTTTGGTTACCAAGATCCTGCGAATTTCTACTACGTGCACTTCGGCGAGAAAGCGGATCCCAACTCCAGCCAGATCTTCATCGTCAACAACGAACCTCGCAAGAAGATCACGGAGTCCGAAGACATCGGCATCCCGTGGAAAGCGGATACCTGGCACGATGTAAAAGTCGTCCGTAGGCTCAAGGACGGATTGATCGAGGTTTATTTCGACGACATGGAAACGCCACAGAAGGTTGCCCATGACACGACTTTCGGCGCGGGCTTGATCGGGCTCGGTTCCTTCGACGACCTCGGTCAGTGGGATGATATCGAGTTGCGCGGGGTAGAAGTTCAGACGGAAACCGGCAAGGAGCCCAAGCTTTTCGAACCCGCCGAAGAAGACGGTAAAGAGAAAAAGAAGTAGTCGTAAAAAATACGGCGTTGCGCGACGCGCTCCACGTGCGAAACTTTCTCCGCCGGGTTATCGAGCGGGACCAATATACATAAAACGGCTGGCCTCCCTGGCGCTCAACGCGCATTCACAGGCCTCCCGATGTCTTCCAGTCAGGTCACACCGATAGCCCGGCCTTCTCACCCTAGGAGCCTGAAACACCTAGAAAATAGGCTCCAGTTTCCCCCTCGAATGCGCTTGTCGCACGAATCAGATAGCTGACACCGCCCGACACTGTAAAAGTAAGCAGGGAATTGAACCCTGAACCACTGTCATCATCTGAATCAATGATGGCACCGGTATTGAGGTCAATCAGGAAAAGGAAAGTGTCGAACGCACCCGTCGACATGCTCACCGTGATCGACTGCCCTACTGTGGCTCCCGTCAGCAAATAGTCGTCCTTGTAGTAAACGAATCCGGGAAAGTTGGGATCCGTTTCATCTGCCGTCGTCAAAAACTCCGTGACGCTTCCACCCACCGCGATACTTTCCAAAGAAGGCTCTGAAAGACTGAGAGTGAATGACCCCGTGTCCAATTCGTCGCCCGTCGAAACTCGGATGATATAAGAAAGCCCATCAATCGGAGTGAACGACACGCTCCCTCCGCCCACGGCCATGGCCTCTCCTGTTTCCGCATTCACGATCGCAACAAACGGCAAAAACTGGGTGGAACTCAAACTCACTTGAATCATCTCCGCATCCCCGGGAATCAACCGGTAGTCTTTCGCATAGAATTCAGTAGGCAGATAGAACGGGTCGAACATGTCCGCCGTCGTCAGCGCGGAATTCGTTGTCGATGGAACAGAGACCGAAGTAAGGGCATTGTAATCCGCGGTCTTGAAAACTCCAATCCTGTAGGCTCCCGTTTCTTCCGAACCTTCGCTGGTTATCCGAATATGATAATCGATCCCACTCGCGGGCGTGAAATTCAGGGCTTCATCTTCCCCCGACAATCCGCCGGCACTGTCATTGGTGGAAGCCGCAATAATCGCGCCCGTATCCGCGTTCACCAGTTCCAAACGCACGTCGAAATCCCCCGAACGCGCAGTCACCGACACTGCCACGCCAACACTCAACCCTGTCAGCTCATAAGTCTTGATTCGGCGGCCTGAAAGTGTCGGATGAATCTCATCCATCGACGTCAGAGCGCCGTCGGCACGTCCCGGACAATCCAACTCCCGCAAACCGTTTACGAAATCGTAGGAAGGAATCGCGGTAGCCCGCAGGAATCCGCGCGGAGCCGAAGCGTTCACCGGTGTTACTACCGTGACATCCATGGCATCCGGTTCTCCAGGAACCTCCTCCTCATAGACGACATTTCCCTCCACGTCGTAAGTCGTCCACGAACCGGGAACGGTCGCGTGTTGGACCTTGTAAGTCACTTCGCCATCCTCAACCGGCTTGCGGAATTTCAACGCTTGAAATTCGTTCCCTTCCGATTCGTGTATGACAACGGACTGCGGGGAGTCCGCCCGGTTCGATGGATCCGAATAAAAGGAAAACTCGCCGAAATGATCTCGGTTATCCATGTCGTTGTCACGGTATTCGCCCAAAACGCCCATCCGATCTTCCCAAGCCGCGTAGCCCGGATAGAGGTGGCCAAGAACGAACTGCCGGAAGATCGAAACGCGCGAGTAGATACCGTAGGCGTTCGGTTGCGCGCAACCGTTCCCCCAACTCACCACCCCCGCGAGCATCCAACCGTCTCCAATCGGCGAAGGCACCACCAGCGGACCGCCGCTATCTCCCTGACAAGCATCCTTTCCACCGCCAGCAAGTCCCGCCGGCAGCATGTTTCCAGTCAATTGCCCGTCATAAGCCGAACTCCCATTAGCCACCGCCATATTCACGATAGGAAGATCAACCTGCTGCAACCTCGTAGCCGGACTCCCGGTCGGTGTCGTGTTTCCCCATCCCAGGGCCCGCGCCATCACCCCGGGGTTGGCGAGCGCGAGTTCATCGATGAGGGGAAGTGGCGTAAACTGGGAATTCGCCGGATTCTCCAGACGAAGCAGGGCGATATCTGCGTCAAAAACAAATGTTCGGAATTCCGGGTGCATGATGATCTCCGCCACGCCAATACGCTGCGTTCCGGCGCTGACGTTGAGGTCGTGCACACCCAACGCGACGTCGATGTCGTCTTCTGACATCCCTTCGACACAATGGGCCGCCGTCACCACCCAGTAAGGGTGGACGAGCGCACCACCGCAGAATTGCCCGTTGAGATAACTCGCTTCATCCGAAAAGATCAATGCCGCCATCCAGGGGTAACCATTCACCGGTGCTTCTCCACCACCGACGATTCTTGGTTGGATGCTCCCGCCCTTCGGAGTTGTCCTTTTTGTCTTGTAGGCGTAACGCAAAAAATGTTCTCGCGCCGCCGTGGCAAAGTGATCCGATTTCGAAAGTGGAGCGCTACCGGATTCCTGAGCCTGGCTCGGTGACGGGACCAATCCAATGAAACACACAGTAACGACAACTGCCGTTATCGCGTAACGCATTTTGTTCTCTGACATGGGATTTCCTTTCCAGTTGTTTTCACAAAACTAACCTCCACACCTAGCAGATTAGACGGGATTTCCTTTTATTTACTAACTCAACGGCCTCGACGCAAGACTCTTCGCGAAAATGAGGAAAATCGTTAGAATCCGCCCTCAAAAGCAAGGGTTTCTCAGTTTTCCCAGAACGTCGTCACCGATTTTTTCTTCGACCCGTTCTCGAAAATCTCCGCGACATCACCAGCGGAAATCGGTCGGGTCCAAATCGCCACATCGTCGATCTTCCCCGCGTAGTTGAACTTGCCCTCGCCAGAAGGATCAACACCGAAAGTAAGTGGATTGGAAGCGGGAAGCCCCGTCGAAAACTCCGTCAACTCGGCTTCTCCCGCCGGGTTTCCATTTTTGAATAATCGCAATCGACTCATTTCAAGATCGATGACGGCCACCACATGCCGCCATGGCGCGTTCTTGCCTTGGTGTCCAAGGTGGGTTTCCAATCTCGCCGCAACATTTCCATCGCCCACAACCACCCCGAGCGCTTCCTCTGTAGTGTAAATAGTCCACCCTCCACGCGTTGCGACCATGGGAAGGCTCGCTGTCCCTGCAAGATGTTTCAGCTCGTCCTGCGGAGTCCGCGACTGAAACCAGAGTGAAATGCTCATGCCCTTTCCCTTCACCAAATGATCCTTTGCTAGTCCCGTGGAAAACCCATCTTTGGCATTGAACGAAAAAGCCCGACCAATCTTTCCGCCACTTCGCTTCGGTTTTCCCATCCATTTTGAAGCGCCCTTGTAGGGACCACGAACCGGTTTGAAATCGCGTTGCGCATTCCACACCGCAAAAAGCCCCTCCTTCATCCCCGCGCTTTCGCCGAGGGTTTCCGTGAATTCAATTCTCGGACTCAACGGCGGCAATTCCGGCAATTCCTGAACATCCGGTCGCTCCTGAGAGCGAGCTCTTTCTGCCGTGATCGCAGAGACAGTCACCGTCGCTCTGATATCTCCGCCAGAAGCAATGGAGTTCTCCACAGACGCCTCCGATCCCGAAGGACCCGCAGCCAAGCCGTCCCCGTCGCCAAACAATGAGGAAAATGCCACGATCGCCGCCCCCGCAAGCACAACTAGTCCTAACATAATACCTAGAAACACGGCCGGAGAAGACCCCTTCCGCGCCGGTTGCATGTCATACTTCCTCGCAAAGTCCGGCTTGCGCAGAGCGAGGGGATCTTGCGCCAGCACACGCGTCCCCGGAGGTGCCATGGGCCGAATGACGGGCGGAACGACAATATTCGGCTGCTCCACCTCCACCTTTGCTGCGGGCACAACGGGCAGTCGACTCATCGCGTGTTGTTCCGGAACGAGCGGGACAGTGCGAATACCATTGGCAAAGTCGGATGCACGTAGGAAATACGGTTTGATGTCGAGCCCCGAATTCTTGAGATCCTCACGATACGCCTCGATATCAAATTCCAGCGGTCTATATGTCAGCGTCTCCGCTTCATCGTCATAGATAACATAACGTCCCCGCAAATCGTCGGGCCGCCGAGGTTCCCCCGCTGAACCCACGTTGATGAGATAGCGCTTGTCGCTTTCCAATTGAATCTCACCCTCCTCCATCCTTTGCACCCCGTTTCCGTTGAGCGCAAAAACACACGGCATATGCGTATGCCCGCAAAAAATCAGTCGCTGCTCGCAACCCGCAAAACTTATGGCCGCCGCATCCTCGTTCTCCACATAATCGAATCGCCCGGGTTCCGCAGCTTCGGCATGAACAAACAGAATGTCCTGACCGGCCTCGACCGCCAGAGGTATCTCGGAAAGATATTCCAAATCAAAATCATCAAGCCGTTCCCGCGTCCAATCAATCACCGCACGGGCATGATCGTTGAAGATGGCGGCATCAAGCCGTCCACAGACAGCCGCGTCATGATTTCCCAAAACCACCGCGGCACTGGACTCCCGCACCCCATCGAGCACGACTTGAGGCATCGGCCCATAGCCAATGATGTCCCCGAGGCAAACGACTGAGTCAATGGATTGACCCGCGATGTCGTCGAGGAATGTTTTCCACGCCTGTTGGTTGGCGTGGATATCTGAGAGGATGGCGTAGCGCATGACCCGATTCCCGGGCCATCATCGTAACGCGTCGGCGGAGAATTGGCGATACTTATTCGCGCTAGGCCCGCCAGATATAACTCTACCTTTTCGCTCGAAGCTCAGCCCCGAGCTTCGCACCGTGATCTTGCGGCATCGATTGATCCCACGCGACCACCTCCGCAGCCAAGCGTTTCGCTAGTTCTGCATGGTCCGCCACAACATCACTCTCTTCCGATGGATCGTCCTCAAGGTGAAAAAGGGATGTGTTTGCTCCATCATAGTCACAATAAAGCTTCCAAGGACCGCTACGCACCGCGAGGTCAGGGAGCTCCGTGTAATGACGAAAGTCCTCACGATCCGGCGGACGCCGAAAATAGAGGGGAGCCTCCCGAGATGCCTTGGACTTACCCAACAACGTTTCAGAGAGAACCTCACCGTCATAACTCACACCATTCGGCGCAGCCACTCCTGTGATTTCTAACAACGACGGCACGAGGTCGATCGCAGAAAACACAGACTCCTTATTCCGCATTCCTTGCGCCTCTTTCGGCATGAGTCCAGGTGCCCACGCGACCAGCGAAGAACGCACACCGCCCTCATACAAGGTTGCTTTGTGTCCCCGCAGGTGCCCCGCCGATCCGTAGTCGACCTCTGGCCCGTTATCAGAACACACAAGAATGATTGTGTTGTCGCGAAGTTTCTTGTTGTTTCGCACAAGTTCGAATAGCGGTGCCAGTTGACGGTCCATTTCCTCGAGCACCCGGCAGTAGAGATGACGCTTACTCCCATCGCCCCATTGATCGAGCGGAGGATGCATCGGCGTATGCACATCATCCGGCCAGAGATTGAGATAAAACGGCTTATCTTTCTTCACCGCATACCGCACAAAAACGGTCGCGGCTTCGACAAACTTCTCGGTGATGTAAGCGCGGTCATGCCAAATCACGGGACCATTGCCGGTCGTGTCTGAAAGCAAGTTATGCTGCTCCGGTTCCTTGTCCGGCGAGAACTTCAAGGGCAATACGCGCGGCCCAAGACCTTCAAAGTTGGTCAACGATTCGTCGAAACCGTATTCGGTAATGAACGGCGAAGTATCCAGGTTCCGCTGCCCTCCCATGTGCCACTTCCCGAAATGCCCTGTCGCATAACCGGCTTCGCTCAGAGTGCGCGCCAGCATCGGCGCCTTCAAGTCCAACTCATTCGCCATGCCCCGCTGCTCATTACTGGCCCGCCCGTTGAGAAATGAAGTGATGTCCCAACGCGAAGGATACTGCCCCGTCGAAATCGCCACGCGCGACGGCGAACAGATCGGCGAGTTCACATAAAACTGCTCGAACGCAATTCCCTCCGCCGCTAGTCGATCGATATTCGGCGTCTCCGCGTCTTCATTCCCAAAACAAGAAAAGTCTCCCCACCCCATGTCGTCGATAAAGACGAGAATGATGTTCGGCGGATTGTCCGCTTGCGCGAAGGAACAACCTGCCGCGAGAAAAACGAGAGCGAATAGCGGGCGTAGAATCATCCCGCAATCTCATAGACTTCTCGGCTTCCTTGCAATCACGGAATTCGTTTCAACCTGGCCAAATCGGCCACAAGTCTTGCTCATTCGGCCCAATACAAAAATCGTTCGCGACACCGATGAATTGAACAGCGAAACCGGATCAGACGCCCATTTCCCCCCGATTTCGCCCGAATTTCCTCCTCCAACCTCCGTCAAACCCCAAACTCACGAAATTAGAGCTGGAACCCGCGTGATCTTTTTACCACCTTGGTAGTAGCACAGAGCCATCGACGTCCCTCTTCTTGGGATTATTTTCATTCAAACCCATCGCTATGAGCAAACCCACCCGTCAAAAATCACTTTCACGCCGCCGCTTCATCCAGTCCGCCGCCGCATCCGGCGCGGCCATTGCTGGCGCACCCGCCATTCTTCACGCCGAAAACAAGGGCTCGAAGCTTCGCGTCGCCTTCATCGGAGTCGGCGGCATCAACAACCGCCACATCAACGACACGATGACCCACGGCGACATCTGCGGCGCGTTCTGCGACGTCGATAAAAACAGCTGGGGTCGCATCGAGGAACACGCGAAGAAACTCGACGAAGAGGGCAAGCCGCAGATGGCCAAGCAATGGCGTCAGGCGAAAGGCTATCAGGATTTCCGCGAGATGTTCGACAAGAGCGGCAGGGACTTCGACGCCGTCATGATCGGCACCCCGGACCACACACACTATCCCGCCACGGTCCTCGCCCTCAACAGCGGCAAACATTGCTTCACCCAAAAGCCACTCACGCACACCGTTTGGGAATCCCGCCAACTCGCGGAAGCGACTGACAAATACAAGCTCGCCACGCAAATGGGCAACCAGGGTCACGCCAACGAGGGCAACCGCCAGATCGCCGCTTACGTGCAAGGCGGGCACCTTGGTGACATCACGGAAATCCATTGCTTCACCAACCGCCCGATTTGGCCGCAAGGCATTGAACGTCCGACCGGCGAAGACCAAGTCCCCGATTGGCTCGACTGGGACAGCTGGATCGGCTGCGCCGAAATGCGCCCATTCGTCGGCGTCCGCGACAACAGCAAGAACAACAAGAAGCAACGCGGCGTTTATCATCCATTCAACTGGCGTGGCCTCATCGACTACGGCGGCGGTGCCCTCGCCGACATGGCCTGCCACACAATGGATTCGATTTTCATGTCGCTCGATCCCGGCTTCCCCACTCATGTCGAAGCCACGAACGTCGACACCCTCACCGAATTCGCCTTCCCCAAGGGCTCCACGCTCAAGTGGACCTTCGGACCCAAGGGCGATCGTCCCGGATTCACCGTCTACTGGTATGACGGCACCGACAATGCCGAAGGCCGCGGACCAGACGCGAAGCGCCACCCGCGCCTCGAAGAACTCGCCGAAGGCGCACAACTTTCGACCTCCGGAAACATCTACGTCGGCACGAAGAACAAACTTCTCGTCACCGGTGACTACGGCGATTCCTCCCGCATCATTCCTGACAACAAGCGCATCGATCTCGCGAAGGAACTCAAGGAAAAGACCGGCTCCCACCTTCCGGCGCGCGTTTACGAACCATCCATCGGCCACCACACCGAATGGCGCGAAGCTGCCGTCGGCAACAAGCCTTACGACTATCCCGGTTCAAACTTCAAATACGCAGGACCGTTCACCGAGACCATCCAACTCGGCAACGTCTGTCTCCACATGCCCGGCGAGAAACTCGAATGGAACGGACCCAAGCTGAAGTTCAATGGCAACAAGAAAGCCAATAATCTCATCACAAAGGAATACCGGAAGGGCTTCGACTTCCAGCTTGAGAAGCTGGCTTAAGACGGCCTAACAAAAATTCACGAAAGGCACAGAGATTCATTTCTCTGTGCCTTTTTTTGTGCCCTTAAAACTCACCCCGCCCCGACCTGCCCAAGAAAAGGGGAGCGCGCCCTCCCAGGTCGCCGTGCCAGACATCCTGCCTGGCACCTCTGACCTCTGACCTCTGACTTCTGATCTCCGACCTCCGCCACAGGGGCTTAGCCGTCCCGGCTGAGACGGCCGGTGGGCTTCCAGCCTGCCGGGAATGCGATCACTCCGGCTTTGCGAAATCCATCCCAACTATCGGAAAATACGCAGCTCAAACGACGCCAACGGCGTTGACGCCCAAAGCCTAGGGCAAGCCAAAGGCGCCGCCCTGAGATACTCCCATCCATCAATGCAGGAACCGCAACGCGGTTCAACTCCACTAGCAAAATCGAGGTGAATCCCACACCGAACGGGTTCAACCGCGTTGCGGTTGATCGCCTTCAACCACTACCCGGGGTGTCCTCCTCCGTCGGAAACCCCGGGCTTTGAGCGATCACGCCTTTGGCGTGCCAGCAACCGAACCCTTATGGCAGACCCTATTTCTTTCTGCTCACCTTCCCCGTGTAGGGCTCACCCGTGCAACGCTCGAACCACGCATGCCACGCCGCCGACATCTCTTCAACCCGCTCAGGATACTCTTCCGCCAGATTCACGGTCTCAGAACGATCCGCGACAAGATCGTAAAGCTCCCAGTTCTTCCTGCTGTGTAAACGCACCAGTTTCCACTTCCCGTCACGCACTGCATTACCGCTGCCCCACTCAAAAAAGAGCGGCGTCTCCCGCTCAATCTTCTCACCTGCAAAGGTCGGCACGAGACTGATTCCCTCCACGGCCGGAATATCGGCCTCCTTCGAATCTCCCGGATGCGACGCCCCGGCTATCTCCATCCACGTCGGCAAAAGATCGATCAGGTGGCACGGCTCGCGATAAAAGCTTCCTCTCGCCGTGATCCCCGCCGGCCAATGCGCGATCATCGGCGTGTTGATTCCGCCTTCAAAACTCGATCCTTTCGACTTCCGCATCGGCGTCCCGCTCGCGTTGGCCCAGCCCTTTCCAATTGCTTCGAACGATGCCACCGTTCCCCATTCCGCAGCCGGATCCTTGTGCGGCTTGTCCGGCCGCTCCGAACTCGCTCCATTATCGGAGAGAAAAAGAATGAGAGTGTTTTCCAATTCCCCCTTCTCCGTGATCTTCGCAACTAGCCTCCCGACATTCCGGTCCACCTGATGCACCATCGCCGCGTGTATCGCCATGCGAAGCGACTCCTCTTTCTTTTCCTTCTCGGTCAGCTTCTCCCACACTTCCGCCGATCCGTTTTCCGCCGGACTCAACTTCGCGTTCGTTTCCTCAAATAACCCCATCTCCAACTGCCGACGATACCGCGCTTCACGAATCGCCGGATACCCGCCATCGTAAACGCCCTCGAACTTCGCAATGTCCTCGGGATGCGCATGCAACGGCCAATGCGGCGCATTGTAAGCAAGATAAAGAAACCACGGCGATTCCCCACCCTTCTCTTCGTCCATCCACGCCAACGCCCAATCCGTAAACGCATCCGTGCAATGAAACGGCGCGTCGGGAATGAAAGGCTTCACTTCCTTCTCATCAAACGCCCACGTGTAAACCGCGCCCGGCAGCAACTTCCCGTCCTTATCCTCGCCACCCGGATTCCAAAAGTTACAGGCACCACCCAAGAACCCCGAAAAGTGATCAAAGCCGCGCGTGATCGGATTGAAATCCGCGTGATGCTTTCCCGACCACCACGTCCGGTAACCCACCGGTCGCAAAACTTCGCCCGCGGTCGCCGTCTTTGAAAAATCGCGATCCGAATGCTGAAAGTAATTTCCCGTCAAAAGCGCGACGCGCGTCGGAAAGCACTTCGCCGTGTTGTACATCTGCGTGTAGCGAATCCCGTTCGCCGCAAGTTTATCAAGATGCGGCGTGGCAATTTCCGACCCATAACACCCAAGATCGGAATACCCCATGTCGTCGACGAGGATGACGAGAATATTCGGTCGCTCCTCTGCGGTCAACTTGAACGCGATCAGGAGAAAAACTGCGCAGAACAGGATTCGCAATCTCACTGCTCCTTACTCACCTTCTCCAATCGCACTTCGTCGTAGAAAACCCGCTTCTTACCAGATAGAACGACTTCCATCGGCATACCCGCCTGCGCGTGATCCGGCGGACAGGTGAATTCCAATTCCAGTTCATGGAAAGCCGTCCCGGGTTCCAGCACGCCACGCACCTTCTTGAGAGGCTTCGACTCCGACTCGAGTCCGATCACATACTTATTCTCTTCCTCCACATCGAAAGGCAGCGAGCTCCCCTTCGTGATATCCGGATGGGAGGCGAGCGAAACGATCAACTTGTAAGTCACGCCCGGCTCTAACACGCCCACCTCTTGCCGAAGATCTCCATGCTGAATCCATGCATAGCGCTCCCCGTGCACCGCCGCCGGATAACCTCCGGAAGCCAGCGGCAATGAAATCACACCGGAAAATGTTTCCTTCGCATCCTTCACTTCACCCTCGTTCCGCACTGTCGCCGTCCATCCAGACGGAACATCTCGATAAAGCTCCGCGCTGTAGGGTCCGCGGCTCAAGGGCCCCACTTCGAAGCTGTGATTTTCCACGAGATTTTCGCCAACACGCTTCGGTTTGGAAACCGGCACCGTCCCCGGGAACCGATACGATTCAAAATTCGCTTCCAACGGCTCAAACTGACCATTAGTCAGAACGCGCCGCCCTTCACCCGTAGCCAGCCTTTTCATCGGTCCCCCTTCGCTCCCCATTTCCACGAGCCCCTGGAAAACCACAACATCCGTTTCTCCACCCTTCTTCACCGAAACGCCGAACTCCGTGCCCAGGTCCCGGACAAACGCCTTCTCCGTGATCACCTCAAACCCGATGGCCGGCTCCGGCACCTTCGCGAGCAAAGTGCCACGCTTCAAACTCATCGCATTGACATCAAGAACCTCGAAAGAAGCCGGCGCCTCCAGCGTCACCGTCGCTCCCATCCGGAAACGAACTTCCGCGACACCCTCAGAAAGACGGTATTTCCCCTTTCTCAATGTAGTCCCCTCTTCAAGAACACCGTCAGATCCAAATACTGCTTCCGAACCCCCGACAAATCGCGCGACCCATGGGTTCTCCCGGCCCCCTTGCTGTTGCAGCATGTCGAAAAGATAGACCGCTCCGATGACAAGCGCGGCGGCAGCGGAAAAACTCGCGGCCAGCAACCCCTGCACCGCCACCTTCTTCGGCTTCGGAAACGCGAGAAGCTCTGGTTCTGGCGCAGCGACGCCTTCCATCTGTGCAATTCCGTCCCGCACTTCCATCGCATGAACCCGAAGATCGTTGAACAACCGCACGCGCTGATGGCTCGACGCCAATTCTGAATTCAATTCCGCCATCCCCGCTTCGTCCAGCGCGTCATCGAAATAACGCAGAACAAGATACATGAAGTGTTCGTCCGTCATGCCGTGCTTCCTCCTCTTGATGTTTCGAGCTTCTCTTCAATGCATCCGGCCAGCGTCGCGTAGATCCGCTGAAGAGCTTTGTAAACTGCGTCTGTTTTCCGGTTAAGCGCTTCCGCAACTTCCTTCCCGGAGAGACCTTCAAAATACCGCAACCGCACGATGTTCCGCGCATTGTCCGTAAGCCGCGCAAGGCAACCGCGGAGAGCTTCCACGCGATCGCTCACTTCACCCGGATCGCGTTGTTCGAGATCCTGATCGACGAGATCCAAAATACTGTCTTCCAAAATTCTTTGGCGGTAATTCTTCTGCCGCACGAGTTCGTAACACCGATTCCGCACCACCGTCCACGACCACGCCTTCAAGTGCTTCGGCCCCTCAAATTCCCGTTCGCGATCAAGCACCTTCACCATCAACTCCTGATAAACGTCCTCCGCCCCATGGCTATCGCGCAGCAACGACCAGCCGAACGCCACGAGCTTCGTGCGTTCGGACAGCAAGACGTTGATGATTTCTTCACGCTTCATGCCTGCATTAATAAAACGCGAAAATGCCCGAAAACTGGACAAATTCGGCAAAATCAGGGTAATCTACGACATGTGGGCGCAATTTCGGCCTCGATTTCCCCGTCTTCCCACGCCCCTTGCGGTCGCCGGGCTGCTCGCCGCCGTCGCTCCGATGGCACATGCCCTCGACTACAAACGCGACATCCTGCCCATCTTCATGAACAAGTGCGCCGACTGTCATAGCGACAAGGAAGGCGAGAGCAAAGGCGGCGTCCGCTTCGACGACATCGATCATTTTCAAAGCCGCTTCGCCAAAAATGACATGGTCATCCCCGGCGACTTCGACGCCAGCTATCTCTTCGTCACCATCTTCCGCGATCCCAGTTCCAAAGGAGCCATGCCGCCAAAAGGCAAAGGCGAATCCCTCAACCGCGAGGAAGTCATGAAAGTCATGCAATGGATCGCCGACGGCGCCGCCATCAACGGCACCGTTGGCGAAACAGGTTCGAAGCCGGAAAGCTTTGAAGACCTCATCGCCGATCTGCCCGGCCACCATCTTGCGAACGAAAAACCAGCCGATACCAAACCCAAATCCAATCTCCCCGAACGCAAAACCTACGAGGAACAAGACTGGACCAACACCGACGGCAAAACCATCCGCGCCGCGCTCATCAAAGTCGCCAACGACAAAGCCCACCTCCGCCTAAGCAACGGCAAGATCTACGAATACCCCATCGAAAAACTCTCCGAAGAAAGCCGCAAACAACTCAAGTACTGAGCCCTTCCTCATTCGTGTTCAAAGAAATCCAAACACGAATCACGCGTTCAACCCGCAAAGGTGGATCGTGACCTCCGGGCGCGATGCCAGTCAACTCCGCCAACGGCGGCAATTCTCAATGTGACTGCCCAACAGCTGGAAAGCGCACATAGCTACTAAAGCCCAGTTCCATTCCAAACGAGAACAACCCTCATACCTCAAAGAAAATCGGATGAAGGAAGTATTACTTGGATGCGGAAGAAAAGCTTGGTAATCGGCCTATCGATAGTCATCCTAGCTGCTGGATGTTTTCTCGTGATCGATCACATCTTTGTCTTTGCCCATGAAGATCCTGCGATTCAGCAAATCGAGAAAACATATAAGAACGCAGTAAAGGCCACGACTGCGCCGTTGGAAGCGGATGAAGTCGAGATTTGCAAAGTTCCAAAGAACCTCGCTAATCCTGAAGATTTAGACTTCATCTACAAGGATTCATGGACAGAATATTCAACGTTCAAATTGCATACTCTTAAGAGCAAAGAGGCAACTGTTATTGAGCAACTGTGGAACCAATTCCCCGTCGAACGAGGTTTGGGAGCATTATGTCACAACCCCGGTTATGTTTTGCGTTTCAAGAAAAATGGCCAATCACAGATAACGACCAGCATCTGCTGGCAATGCGGAAATTTTCGATATTGGAATGGCGAACAATACAGCTCTTTATCCGCCTTTGACGTCCAATCCGATGTGGCACAAAGTCTTCTCGCACTCCTAAGCAGTCATTTTTAATAACCACGAACAAACCCGAAAGCCAGCGAAACAATCTCCTATCTTTTTTCGCGCTTTTTCGCGACTTTTCGTGGTTAACTAAAAGCCCAATGCTCCAAACCCTTCGCTCCCCCCGCCCCCTCCTCTTCGCCCTGTGTTCTGCGCTCTTAGCCTCCGCCGTCCAAGCCGACGACGTCCCCGACGCGCGCAAAGGCCCCTACAAAGACTTGATCGAAGGCGAATTCGTCCACCAGGAAACGCCCCTCGCCGAAAACGGCCTCCCCTTTTGGCTCTTCGCCGACCGCAAACTCACCACCCGCGGCAAACGCCATCCACTCATCGTCATCCTGCACGGCCGACGCAATAGCGCAAAACCCGGCGACACCTTCAAAGTCCAATCCATCGCCCAAGACTGGGCCACCAAAGACGCGCAACGCGACAACGCCTGCTTCGTCATCCAACCCTACTACCCACCCCAGGGCGGTTGGGAAAAGGTCCCCGAAAAACTCGACGCCACCCTCGAACACGCCTTCCAACACCTCCCCGTCGACCCCGAACGCGTCTACCTCTTCGGCTTTTCCAACGGCGGCCAGGGCACCTTCCAAAGTCTCGCCCGCCGACCCGACTGGTTCGCCGCCGCCGTCACGGTCTCCGGTCCCGTTTCCCCAAAGAGTGTCGTCGGAAAAATCAAAGCCCCAGTCTGGATGTGGGTCGGCGAAAACGACAACGACCTCAACAAACGCCAACGCATCGAAGAACTCGCCAAAGCCCTCGACGACTCCGGCGTCGACATCAAACTCGACATCGTCCCCGGCGCCGGCCACAACTGCTTCGGCAAAGCCACCCGCAACGAAGACGTCCACGACTGGCTCTTCGACCAGCGCCTAGAAAAGTAAACGCGCACCAACCTCTCATCCCCCTTCCGTCTCCAACCCAGCACGACCCCATCCGCAAAATCATTCGTGTTCAAAGAATTCAAAACACGAATGAGCACGAATCAACACAGATACACCGAAACAATCAGAGCCGATCTCCATTGTCGCACCCACGTCAACACCGCGCGCCTCCACCCGCTAAATCATTCGTGTTAATTCGTGTCCATTCTCTCCCCCATTCGTGTCTAAAAAACAAAACCGCGAACTAACAAATGCGAACCCATATGAAAATTGAGCGCTAGGTGGATCGTGACCTCCGGGCGCGATGCCTCCCCCGCCGAGCGAAGCGAGGGACCTCACCCATCGAAACCGCAATAAAAAGCGATTCCGTCACCGCAGTCCGCGAGACAATCTCCTGTCCTTTTTCGCACTCCGCCGCGCCTTTTCGCGACCTTTCGCGGTTTCCTCCTTCAACTCCCCCGCACTTTACCCTATCCCCCGCACACTTTTTCCGTCAGGATTTCCCCCTCAGCGTGAAAGAGAACTAGATGAGTGCGCCAACGCCCAACCACGCCCACTTCCTCCGGCTCTTCCTGCAAAACGAATCTGATCTCCGCGCCTACGTTGGCGCCCTCGTCCGCGAACCAGCCGCCCGCGAAGACGTCTTCCAGGAAATCTCACTAACCCTCTGGGAATCGTTCGAAAAATACGACACCCAACGATCCTTCGGCGCATGGGCCCGCGGCGTCGCGACGAACAAAATCCTCCAAATGCGTCGCGCCAATTCGCGGCTCCCCATCGCCTTTCCTCCCGAAGCCATCGAACGCGTCCTCGAAGCCTTCGATGCCACCGAAGAAGAACCCGGCTCACGCGAAGAAGCGCTGCGCGATTGCCTCGGCACTATGCCCGAAAAGTCGCAGTCGATTCTCAAACTGCGTTACGAAGATAAACTCAGCTGCAAACAAGTCGCCAAACGCCTGCGTCGTTCCCTCGATTCCGTTTACCAGCACCTCTCGCGTCTCCGTTCCCAACTCGAAGACTGCATCGAACGCCGCCTTAGCGCGGATGATCTATCAACCCCGGCGCGCCCTCACATTCCCACCAAATAAGGACCGACGATGAACGCTCACACCGACATCGATTCCCTGATCGCCCGCTACTTCGAGGGATCCGCAGGAAAAAGCGAATCCGCAAAACTCGCCGACTTGCTCACGAATGATCCGGAGGTCGCCGCTCGCTTCGCCGTCGTGTCCCGCACCGAACACGCGCTCGCCCACCACTTTGAATCGGAAGCCGCCGCCGCCGTGGCACGTCGCGAACTCGCCGAGACCATCGCCGAGTCAGAGCGGCGCGAGGAACGGATCGCGGCCAAGGCAACCAAGGGGGAGACCGTTGCGGCGCATTACAGGAAGGTCATCCAGCCCGTCCTGCGCGCCGCGGCGGCATTGGCTTTACTCGCCCTCGCCACCTACGCACTCTGGCCCGATGCACCATCGCCGACGATCACCGAAACGCCCGCCGCTACTCCAACAGAACGCAAGAACATCCCCAGCGGCGAGCCCGTGCGACTGACCCACAACGCCCTCTCCAAACGCGACCGCCTAAAACAAGAACTCGCCAGTTTTCATCTTCCACAGATCGAGATCCAAAGCGATTCCCTTACCGGCGCAATGGACCTGCTCATCACCCACTACGAATCCGTCGCCGCCGAGCATGGCGAGAACGTCGCCTCACTCTCACAATTTCACGTCGCCCCCGGCGTGGATGCCGCCGCACCCATCCATCTCAGTCTCAGAGCAAGCGTTCCCGTCTCAACAGCACTCACGGCTCTCACAATACAAGCCGACGCACGACCACGTTTCACCGGCGAAGGCGTCATTCTCGAACCGCATGTCGTGACCAATCCTGACGAAATCATCTCGCGGCAATTTGCCATGAGCGAATCTACCTTCCGACAATTGAGCCAAGCCGCCTCCACCGAATGGAGCGAAGCTGAAGAAGGTATCAGCTGGGACGCTTCGCAAGTCCTGCAAACATTCGGCATCCACCTCGACACCGACCACGAACAAGCGCGCTTCGACCCCAGCCAACAAAAACTCGCCGTCACATCCACCCGAAGAAACGCCGCCAGCATCGACGCCCTGCGCCGCGCCGCCGATGCCACCTCACAAACACAAATCCATCTCACAACCAAACTCGTACAGATCCCGCTCGACCAGGAAAACGGCGACATCACCCAGCACTTGCCCACCCTTGTTCAGACCGAAAGCCTCCTCAGCGACCCCGAATACCAAGCCATCATGCGGAGCCTCAGTCAGACCAGCGGAGTGGACATCATGACCATGCCCGCCGCCGTCGGTCGCGGTGGGGAAGAAATCTCCGTCAGTGCAGAGGAGTCCACGGACGATTCGAGATCTATCGCCGGAGTCAGCCTTGAAAGCATCAGTCAGAATGCGGAAAAACTCGCCTTGAACGCGAGCCGCGTCTTCGTTTACCCGACCGAGAGTGACGAAAACGGAAACGCGCCGACTCCCACCAGAACCTACGAGTTCTCCGTTCCCGCCGCCGACACGGAAGGAAAACAAATCTCCGTGATCACTCGATTTACCGAAGCCGACGGTGAAACTTCTGAGGTGATCCTCGGTGGATTAGCCAGGTTCGAAGATGATGGGTTGGAAATCTCAGGAGAAGATCTTCCAACCATGCATTTGATCACCGTCGAGCCCCTGATCCAGGGAGAAGGCGAAACGCCGGAGAATCAAACGCAGCAACTCTACTGGAACCTTGAGGCCGACAGAGCCTCCCTCGAGAAACAACTCAGCCAAGGGCAAGCATCGCTTCAGGCGCTCGAAAAAAAGAACACAACGGCGGAACAGGAGCTTGCCGACGAATTGAAATTCACGTGGCAAATGGATGGAGCGCAGATGTTGCGAGGCTACAACCACCAGACCTGCACCCAATGCCACAACGACGATGTAGACGCCGGAGACTTCAAGCTCGGCGTGGACTTCGGATGGATAAAAGAACAAGCCGACGTTTGCCCGTTCAGCCAAACGAGCCAGTTCACCTGGCCGGAACCATCCTTCACCACCCCATCGATCAACGTCCGCACCACCTTCGAAGGCCACCGCATCCGCGTCGAAGGAGAAGTGCGAATTCCGAAAGCCCATCCTCCCGGCAACCTAAACGCCGGCAGCCAATGGAATTTCGACGCCACTCAGGCACCGACCAACCAGATCCAGTTTCCACAACTCGGGAAACTCCCCCAACTGGGCTCACTGTTCCAACCCACCGACAACAGAGACTCCGTCATCTTCGACGCCGTCCTGGCCCAAGGCGAAGTCCTCATGCTAGAAGCCGCCCGCACCGAGAACACCCGTACCCTCCTCTTCCTCTCCGCCAAGAAGACGAGGTAAAAAAAGGAATCGCGACCTCCGCGTGCAGTGGATTCCCAGAAACCACGAAAGAACGCGAAAGGCCGCGAAATCTTTCAGCCCACTCTTTTCGCGTTCCGCCCTACAAGTTACGCAACCATTCGTGTTCATTCGCGCCCATTTTCTCCCTCATTCGTGTTAAAAAGAAAAACCAAACACGAATGATCACAGATGAACACGAATCTTCACGAATTAATTATCTCAACCCGCAACGGTGGATCGTGACCTCCGGGCGCGATTCCAACCCACCGCGCGACAGCGCGCACTCCAAAACTCTGCGCTCTACGCCCTACGCTTCCTGCACGACACCTCAATACAAACCGACCCAGGCACCATCATTCGTGTCCATTCGTGCCCATTCTCTCCCCCATTCGTGTTGAAACGAAAAACCAAACACGAATGAACACAGATCAACACGAATCTTCACGAATAACCCAATCAACCCGCAAAGGTCGATCGCGACCTCCGGGCGCGATGGAATCATCACCGAGCGAAGCGAGGCCCTCGCATTCTCAAAAACCACGAAATTACGCGAAAGGCCGCGAAATCTTTCCTTTGTTCCTTTTCGCGCAATTTCGCGTTCTTTCGCGGTTCCCTTTCTCCGCTCAATCAGCACTCGCTTTCACCAAACTCCCACAACCCAATCACCCCACCCTGCGGATCAGCAATGAACGCAAACTTGCCCATTGGCAGCTCCGTCACGTCCTTCACAATATTCGCCCCCAGCGACTTCGCCTTCTCCACCGACGCCGCGACACTCTCAACGGTAATGTAGCTGCCCCAGCAAGTCGGCATCCCCTCCGCATCCGGCGACATCTGCATAAACCCAGCCGCGGGACGTCCATCCGCCGAGTTCGCCGACGTATAAGTCATCCCTCCAGGCATCGGCATTTCCTCAAAAGTCCAGCCGATCAGCTCGCCATAAAACTTCTTACTCGCTTCCACATCCGTCGACATCAGCTCATTCCAGCAAACGCGACCCGGAGTTCTATCTTCTTCGTGTTTCTTGTCTTCACTCATAGTGCCGCCCGTTCTACCGGCTCCCCCAACCAAGGTCAAGCCCAACCCAGTAGGACAGGCTTCCAGCCTGTCCCCGCAGCTGCACCCCCCAAAAAATTTCTTCCTCGCTCCGCTCGCAACTTAAATCCATCGCGCTCGGAGAGCCCGATCCACCTTCGCTCCCTCTGAATTCCAATCGCTGATCCCTGTCCCTTCTTACTTGATCCTTGCTCTTCTCTCTATGCCCCGTTTACCGCACTCTCACCCCTACTAAAACCTCTCCGCGTCTCTGCATACGCCTTCTCCGACCTCTGAAAGTCGACTACTGATTACTGACTACCGTCCTCTGACCTCTGACACCTGTCCCTTCTTACTTAATCCTTGCCCTACCCTCTACGCCTCCGCCATCCCATCACCAGCACCCCCATCACCCCTAACACCGCCACCGAAGGCTCCGGTATCAACTGCACCTGTATCGGCGAAAAACCCAAACCATCCTGATCGGCAGTAATTGGAATATTCGCACCAATCAGGCCTTCGAACCGCGCGATCGGACCAGCTCCCATCGACGCATAGCTGCGGAACACATTCTCTCCCGTCACGGTCACGGTGCCACTCGTTTCAGAAACGAAGAAACCGACTTCCACCGTCCCTGATCCAAAAGCAATCGACGACACAAACACATCCTCATCATCCGACGATCCCGGCAACCCCACCGGCGTCCCCGGATTCACCGAAAACATCGTTCTCGTGGCATCAAACACAGAACCGTCACCGCTCCCTCCCAAATTCCCCGTATCCCAGTTGACCGCTCCCACGCCACCCGCATTCAAAACCTCACCTGTGTCCGATCCCGAAAACCCGAACGTCTGATTCGAGGTGTTGATCAAAAGAATAATCATCCCTTGACTGGCCGAAAGACCGCCAAAGAACGCGAAAAGCAGAAAAAGGGAAAAACGTCTCATCAAAAATCTCGTTTCGCCGCGACTCTGCCGAAACCCGCTCATTTCCGCAATGAAATTCCCCGTAAAAACCACCGTTCACATCCACACTTGCCATCCACCGCAAAATCCTCCTATCCTCACAAAAATGTCCCATTTTCCACCGCAATAACCACCCATCTCATAAACTCTAAGCCCTTAGCCCTGCGCTCTGTGCGAAATCCTCTACCTACACCCCGTCCAACCTCTGCGCTCTAAGCCCTGCGCCTCCGCGCCTCTGCGCGAGACCTTCCCGACCTCTACGCCCTAAGCTCTTCGCCTCCCAACTACCGATCACTGATTATTACCTCCACACTCTAAGCTCTGTGCCCTCCGTGCCTCTGTGCGAGACCCCAATAATCCCATGAACCGCCGCCACTTCCTCAAAACCTCCACCACCGCAGCAGCCACCACCGCCGCAGCCGTTCCATCCATCACTATCGGCTCCGACCGCCCCTCCAAGATCAACGTCGCCGTCATCGGCGTCGGCGGCATGGGAGGCTACGCTGTCGGCGAGGCCGCGCAGGAAAACCTCGTCGCCTTCTGCGACGTCGACGACCAACGCGCCGAGAAAGCCTACAAGCAGCACCCCAAAGTCCCGCGCTTCAAAGACTTCCGCGTCATGCTCGACAAGATGGAAAACGACATCGACGCCATCTCCATCTCCACCCCCGACCACACCCACTTCTCCGCCGCCATGGCCGCGATGGAACGCGGGAAGCACGTCTTTGTGCAAAAACCCCTCGCCCACAACATCTCGCAATGCCGCCAACTCCAGAAAGCCGCGCGCGAACACAAGGTCGTCACCCAGATGGGCAACCAGGGCCACACCTTTGAGGGCATGCTCCGTATCAAGGAATGGTACGACGCCGGCATCATTGGCGACGTGAAGGAAGTCATCACCTGGACCAATCGACCCAATCCCCCGTGGTTCGTCCCGCCCACCGAATTCCCGCCCAAGGAAGAACCTGTCCCCGACCACCTCGACTGGGAACTCTGGCAAGGCCCCGTCCCGCACAAACCCTACAGCTCCGCCTACATGCCCACGCGTTGGCGCGGTTGGTGGGACTACGGCGTCGGCGCCCTCGGCGACATCGGCTGCCACACCTTCGACGCCCCCTTCTGGATCCTCGGCCTCGGCTCACCCACCAAAGTCGAAGTCATCCGCGACGAACCACCCGGCGAAGGCTTCATCCCCATGAGTTCCGTCGTCACCTACCACTTCCCCGCCCGCGGCGACAAACCACCCGTCACCCTCAAGTGGTTCGAAAAAGGCCACGAAGTCCCCAAACCCAAACGCTGGGACAAAAGCAAACCCCTCGACCCAGGCGGCGGCATGTACATGGAAGGCACCAAGGAAACACTCTACCACGCCGGCATGCGCCCCACACGCCCCATCCTCACCCCCGACGACCGCTTCAACGACCGCAAACCCGACCTCGCCAAAATCGACCGACTCCCCCACCACGGCAAAGGCGGCCCCATCCAGGAATGGTACCGCGCCATCAAAAACGAAGGCCCCACACCCGGCTCGAATTTCGACTATGCCGCGCCGTTGACGGAGATGGGGTTATTGGGCGGGATTGCGCAACGAACGGGGAAGATACTGGAGTGGGATCCGGAGGGGATGAAGATCAAGGGGCAATCGGAGCTGGATGGGTTGATTCGGGATTCTGCGACTAAATTTTAAAGTCTGACGGAATCTCAACTTAGGTCTAATTCAAGTATCTGTACCGTCCATGCATTCATGGTTGCCCGATGCATTGTTTACACTTCAGCTTCAATTATCTTTGCCCAAGCCCGATCCAGAAACCCCCATTCTCTGGCTAATCCACCTACATCCGAAGCCATTAATTCACGATATTCCTCAAGAAGATTGGGTTTTTTATGAGGAGCTGGAAAAACGTCCACGGCTCCAGTCGCAACTATACCAGCTAAAAACGCTCTAAAGCCAGGCAGACGAATGAGAACATCAAAAATTTCCAAAGCCCCGCTGATATAGGCGGAAGTCGTAGTGGCTCGCGTCTCTGAATCGGCACTTACCCGACCAGCGGCGCGAAGAATATCAGACCTATCTCTGTTATCTCGGAACGCGGCCGAGAATGCATCCAAATCAAGCTGATTTTTAGAATCATCAGATTCCCGAATAAGGCGAATCATTATTCCAACCGCAGTGAGTCGAAGTCCGTGTTCAATAAGGACGCTTTGTGACATTCGCGAAGCCTTCGCTCCCGGATAGGTATGCTTGATAGCAATGTCTGTATTCTTTCTGTGTGTACGAACGTCTCCTTTCGAGCAAAAGCAGCACGAAAACAAATCGGCAAATATTTCCAAAAACTGACGCTGTACCTGATTACGCGTTTGGTTTGAAATATGGCTGTTCTTCGAACTCGGCAAAAGAAGCGTCACAGCCCGTTCTTCCAATTCGTTACGCGCAAGTGCTTTAGCTAAACGATCGACACAACCTCTATCATAAACGGGAAAGTCTTTATTCCAATACAGGTAACACTTTGTAAGATGATGACCAATCTCGTGAGCCAACATTACACTATGCCGAAGGTGGAAAACATGACCAACAGGCAAGTCTATAAAACCCGCCTGAAAAAAACGCATCATACTATTAAGCGACCAAGGAGTTGGGGAATTTCCGAGGAAAGTAGCAAGACTAACCTCAGGGATCAAATTGGAGGGAAGTCCAACCTCGGCACGCTTCTTCGAAATGCAATCTAATCCTGTTTTCACACCCCAACGGGCAAGATGATCGGATAGAGCGAGGAATCTCTGATGCGAGGCTTGGTAAGCACCCAAGCGCATCATCATGTTTTCTCCTGTAGGATAGACTCCTCGGTAACGGTCTGCTATACACCGATCAACATAGATAAGCCACTCCGTAATTGCGACCTGCAATTCACGCATTTGCGCCTCATCTAGCGGCTCTAACGATCTCACTCCCTCGAGGAATCGAAGGCAAACTGACTTCAAAGTATCAAACTCTCGCTCCAACAACTCGTGATGGTGAAATGCTTCGATTGTTCGAAACGTATTGAGGATTGATTCAATAGTGTGTTGGGGAACACCAAAATCTTCGAGTTTTGCTAACACATCTGCATCGACAAGGTCTTGCCCGTCATCTGATTTCTTTCGCCGACGGGCCAAGTATACTGAATCTTTATCCTCAGTATAGTCCAACCCAGGCAAATGAAGATGACTCTCCATGCTACGGATCACTGTGTCTTCTTCGCAAACTAAGGGAAATGCCACTAGTGCAAAAAAACGGATCAATTCGCCAAGTGTTCCGTTCGGAGCTCCGCATCTAAGATCAACTTGCCCAAATACTTTGGCAACTTCGACATTGAGATCCTTTTCCTCGCACCTTCTTTTTAATTCGTTCTGAAACCCATCCCAATGCCCGGGTCGAAGCTCAAAACGAACGGCCCAACTCATTGGCTCATCTGGGTCAATCAAGGCTAGAGTTTGCTTGACGAGCGACTCTCTACTGGCAACGACTTGGCCTGTATCAAACTGCTCAGCACAATCATGATTCCAATCAAATCTCAGAAGCGGAACAGTACATGTGGTCACCAGCCAATGGCGGTGCAACATCTCTATTTTTCTCGTCGGCTGTTCTGATGGAAGAATCTGTTCTGTCTTCAAGCCTCTTGCTATTCCTAGCGCCTTGGCAATTGGCGTAAAACTCTTGGCAAAAAGGAAAATTGCGTAGTCATCCCAGCCAGTTGTTGTCCCGATAACCCATTCAAGTTCGAGGCTTTCGAACTCTTTAGCCAATGTCGCAACAAGCCTACTTCCCTCATCTCGCCGTATAAGCGGACTGACAGTTTCAGCGGTTCGAATCGTGCAAAAACCTGCAACACCGTACTTCTCATACGTTTTCTTCCAATCGAAAGCTGCCGGATAGAGCAATCTACCAAAATAACCCCAGTGGCTTGAAGCTTCGACCGTTTGGTGAACGTTCCGTTCGGTAGCAAGTATGGATTCCGGGTCACCACTCAATTCCAAAACAAGATGGTCAAAACGCCCGAGCGCGAGCCACTTCAACGTGGTACCTTTGGCAGTCTTTGCTTCAAGAAGACGGCGGTGAAGTTCAGGAAAACAACGAGCCTCATTGGTCGAAAAGACTGCGCCGAAAGACCCTAAATCGTGTTCAGAAGATTCCCCCGCTTCCCCAAGCTTTGCTGGCATCAATCGCTATCAATTCCCTTCGAGTCCGAGACCCTCGAAGGTAAAATCAATATCTGAGTCCCGATCAACAATCAGACAAGGAGCGACTGACGGTTCACGGTAGCCGAAGTCCATTGGAGACGCCTGAGAGTCCAATTCCATAGCCAGAGCAGACGCGTCTTCGGCTTCACTTTTCGCCGGAAATGCGCCCCGTTCAGTATCAATCGGGTCGTCGTTCATCGTTTATGAGGGCGGGTAATAACCTCGCCTTTTTGCTTTTTTCAACGTATTTCTAGCTGTTTCTAGCCTGTGAGTTCTCCACGTCAACGAGAAAATCTTACCACCGCTCGAAAATGAATCAAAAACGATAATCTGAATATGCTTAAAACCCTGAACATTAGGGGTAGAAGCCGCAAAACCACCATTTTGTGACTCAGCTCTGAAAAACAGCTTTTTCCGTGATTTTTTTCAAACCTCTCCATGCGGAAACCGCGGATCAAAGCATCAAAGGACAGGGAAATAGCCGAAAAAAGCGCGTGTTTGTTTTAATTGTCGGTCCCGTAACGTATCTCAACACCCCGCCGATTCCTTCGCCGACAGCACCGAGCGGATCGGCGAAGTGGTGGTTTGAGGGGGAACGGGAGGCCGCTGTTTCGCTAAACGCGAAAACCGAAAAACCAGGTGGCCGAGTCGATGCGGAACCAAAGATAGAGGGGCTACATCGGCACTGTCTCAATACCGGCATGCCTCCCATCGGGCAGAATTGTTGCGCCTTCACATAAAAGTTGTAAAGATCGTTTGCGATGAGCGAGTTCAGCAATGTGATTGGTGACCACGGGGAAGAGGCCGCCAAGATTCTGCTTAAAAAGTTGGGATGGACAATAAAACCCAAGTTCGATTTCCCCTGTGTTTTCCCCCAAGAACATGCACCTGGAAAAAGTGAAAAAAGGATTCACGCCCTCGATTCGGCTTTCAGCTACAGTTCGCCACTTTTCGACGGTGTAGCTGACCTGATCGCGATCTCGTCAAAGTATTCGACCAAGCCATACAAAGAGCAGCAGAGCATTTCGTATCGCGAGTTCGTGAACGACGTTGATCGAGCGATCGCTTGCCTAAAGGCTTCTGACCACGCGAATTCTCTTCGTGCCCGTAAGAGTTGTACGAGTGAAAGAGCTAAGTCGTTGTTGTTCTGGCTCCATTCAGGAGACGCGAGGGAAAGCTTTCTTACATATTTTGAAAACAGAGCAAAGCCCTCCCCAAAATTCCCAAACGCCGTTGTCGATAACTTTCGGTTTTCTTTCCTTTGGGGCGCAATGGACCTAATTGATAAGGAAGCACATTGTCGGAGCGCAAACTGGCAATTCGCAATCCACGACACTGGCCACAATGGCATCTTCAGATCCGACTCTCACGAAGAAAGGCTCCTTCCATGGGAGCTCATGATTGGCGGCCCTCTTGTTTTTCGCATGATTGATGGAAGAGAACGCCATATGATTATCTGCTCTCCGGAGGCCTTTACCGAGGAGGCGCTTGTTCACATGATCGATCTTGGATATGCTCACTCCGGACGAGGATGGGCAAGCCACACCACTATAGCCTTTCCGGACTACCACGAATTAGACCATCGAGATGTCGTCGGAGCAGTGACTTCGCGATCTGCCACCGAACATGGGAAAATGGAAATGATCGTTCGCAACCTTTTTACCGACTCTCCGCTTCGCGGCGCATAATATGATTGAGGAAACTCAAGGCGAGTCGCTGTTACCCATACACAGATATGGCGACCCTCTTCGAATACTCCTCTCGCAACCTTCGATTACAGCCAGCGAGTTGAGGCACATTGTGGCCTCTCGGGGAATCGCCGTCTCACGCTCTTCCAAGGAGGAAATAATCCCAATCCTTACAGGCGGTCTCCTGACATCAAGAGAAATCTCAGCACTTCAGCAAATCGCAGAAGAACGTGAGCAATCACCTAAGTTAAGGACGAGAGTATTAACGCCAGCAGAACATGTTTCTCTTCCCCCAATCTTAACTAGCAAGTTTGATCCCCAACTATTCGAGCCGTCTGGGTTTCTTAATTATCACCTTGAGGACATCAAACCTTTCAGATCTTCTCCTGGAGGCGAGTGGGAGATGACTTATACCATCGAGCGCCAAGACCTAAGCAAGGACTGGGTTCATGCCAATCGTAGCTTCGAAGGTTCAATTACGGTGACCAAACGAGGAGATGATTTCGTCCTTTCTTGCTTTCACTCCTCGCCAGAGACGGAGAAAATCAACTCCCGTATTTTTGGTGAAGTGAGGAATCGCTTCAAAGAGAAATCCGATAAAACCGAAGAGAAATCATTTCTCTTCGGGAACTTCACTGACGAACAACGAATCAGTCTTTTCCTGGCGTTCACTGGGCTAACTGAAACGCAAGCAACTTTCGAACGACTCGAGGCACTGGAAATCGCGCCCGCAAACGTTACCGATCCTCTTCCTCCCCAGCTAGAGTGGCTGAGCGATGGTGTTTCTGAGGCAAGGCTCGCCGGTGATGATCTAAGCGACTTCTCGTTCCTCACGGACTCTAATCTAGCTCCATTCGTGTCCCCATTTGCATCGGATAGTGAGTTCACAGCTAAGGGTTTTTCAAATTCTCGATACTGCGCTCGCATTGAGTTCAGTGGATATCCGGCTGCAGGGATCACGTCCGAACTTCAAATAAGCATTCGCCGCCTGACAACCAAAGGGGGAACTGAGGCAAGATTGCGCCGCAGCTTCTTGAAGGTCCTTGAGAATAAGAAGATTGAAATTGTTAAATCGCTTCAGAAAATGCAAAACCAATGAATTGTGAAATAAGTCAGTCACGAATGACACTTACCTGAGCAGGTTTTCGATGAGTTTCCTTGTGATGTATTTCCTTGTATGAGTGGCGTCGCAAGGTGAGTTGGGCTTGTGGTTGGAGTCGTTTTTGCCCCCTCGGTTCCTTCTTCCCAGGTCAAAAGCTGATGACGTTGATGACGGCGATGACGATAATCTCTGCGCGCATCTTCTGTTGGCTAGAGTTCAGTATTAAATTGTCTGCTCCGCAGATAGTATTCTGCTGGAGTAATTCAGAATATTTACTTGCTAAAGATAAAC
>JBCCWV010000030.1:0-34318 GCA_039192745.1 Verrucomicrobiota bacterium
CTTCATGTTTGCGCTTCCGGAGCGCCCTGGCCAACTCCCAGGTGTAGAGTTCCGAGCCCGTTCGCTGCGCGAGTCGGCAGTTGGATATGAGGACTTTCATCATTCGGCGATGGTTTTTACCCATTCCTCCATTCGATGCGGCCCCGGTCCGATAGAAAGCAACACAACGGACGGTTTTGAGAGAACTTCCCGAACCTCACCGGGGATCTCCTTGATGGCTTCCACCGCGTGGCTCTCCACGTCGCGCTCCAAAAGGTCGCGGCTGAAGCGTCCGAGGTCGAACGGAGCCTCGGAAAAAACACGATAATTCAATGGCCGGCTCCAGACGACCTTGTTTGCCCGCGCCATAGCTGTCGGAAGGTTCTCCTGTTGCGACTGATCACTTCCGCCGGTGAATCGCGGCACGTAGGCGACCACGATTTCCTTTCCTCCGGCAGCGTCAGCGATTTCGCTCAGCACCTCTTCGATGGCCGTCGCGTGATAGCCGTCATCGACGATGACCGTCAAGCCGTCCTGATCGTGCATCATCTCGAACCTGCCCTTCACCCCTGAAAAACCAAGCAGCGCTTTCGCCGCCAGGCCTGAATCGATTTCACAACTCTCCGCCACCATCATCGCCGCCGCAGCGTTGGTCACGTTGAATCGACCGGGAATGGAAAGCTCGACTTTATTCGACTTGGTATCGATGCGCTTCACTTCGCACGCCGCTCGCTCAGCCAGAAAATCCAGCTTCTTGTCCGCCCCCAGGATGATCACTCCATTTCGTGGCACTTGCTGGACGAGATAGGCAAAAGCCTGCCGGTATTCTCGTTCGTCGCGATAAACCTCCGGGTGATCGAACGAAAGGTTGGTCACGACAAGAATCTCCGGTCGATAGTAGAGAAACTTCGGATTCCGGTCACCAAAACCGGCGACGAATTCATCTCCTTCGAGGACACTCCACTCCGCACCCCGAAACCGGGCGGGCGCACCGACGGAATCACACTCACCGCCGACAAGATAGTCCGGCTGTATCCCCGCCTCGTTGAGAATGTGCGTGATCATCGCCGTGGTCGTCGTTTTCCCATTCGTTCCCGCGACCACGATGTTCCGCGACTTCCGCAAAAACCGTTCTTCCAAAAATCGCGGCAGAGACAAAACCGGAATCCGCCGATCCAACGCCGATTCAACTACCTTCGTACCCCGGCCCATCATGGCACCGGCAATGACCAAATCCACTTCGTCCAAATTCACCAAAGCCTCTTCTTCCTCCAACACGACCACCTTCGAAGCATCCAGCCGATCACTGACCGGAGGATAAAAGGCCCGGTCAAAACCAAGAACCCTGATCCCCGTCTCCGCCAAATCCATCGCGACCGTACCAAGCGCGCGACCGCAGACTCCGGCAAAGAGAATGGTTTCCATGGCGCCATTCAACGCCCGATACGCACCTGCGCCACTGGATTTTCCAGTTCGTCAGCGGATTGGAGAAAACCTTTGACGTCAAGCTACCTCGAACGCGCTACGGCCAGCCTTGACCTCCCTCTCTCGGCGTGGCTTTCTTGCACGGTATCTGCTTCCCTTCCAGCCTTCATTCCGGCGATGCCGATTCCAGAGACCCGACTCACTCTCCTCGAAAAAATCCGTGATCCTGACGATAAGCAGGCGTGGGAGGAGTTTGTCAGGATCTATACGCCGGTTGTTTTCTCGTTCTCAAAATCCAAGGGTCTCAACCAAGCCGATGCCGAGGACATGACCCAGGAAGTCATGAAGAACGTCTCGCGGGCCATCGGCGATTTTGAATACCGCGCAGGACAGGCGAAGTTTCGTTCCTGGCTTTTCCAAATCACGCGGAACAGGATCAGCACTTTTTACCAGAAGAAGAAGTCGAAGAATCGCGAACTGGAGGGCACGACGATCATGGAACTGGCGCAAGCCCAGAACGCCAGCGACGAAGAATCCCGTTGGGACGAAGACTACCGGCTGCAGGTCTTCCGCTGGGCGGCGAGTGAAATCGAAAAGGAATTCAGTCCCCGCATCTGGAAGGCCTTCTGGCAGTGCGCGGTCGAACAAAGAGATCCCGTGGAAGTTGGCGAAGAATTGGAGATGAGCCGCGCGGCTGTTTACATGGCGAAGTCACGCTGCTTAAAACGGCTGCGCGAGAAAGTGGAGCAGACCGGCGAGGACTGGGACCTGCCGCCAAAGTCTTAGTTAACTCGACGGCGTTTCTTCGACGCGATAGTAGCGCTTCGGATCAGTGGGACTGCCGTTGGTCGTGGGAATGGTGAAGTTGATGGTTTCGGTATTTCCCGTCCCTGTGAGGGTCGATGTTCCCGGCACTTGAATCCAGCTTCCCGGCGCCAAGTTCGTGGAAGTCTTCAATTGGTAAGTGGAGCCCAACATTGTCGGAAATCTCGCAAGACCGGTTCCTCCCGAGGAATCTATTTCAAACTCCGAAATAACAAAGGGCGCCGGATCGACTTGGAGGCGGATCGGGAAAGTGTAGGGATTCTCGTTCGGATCATTGCTGGAGACGATGATGCTCGCAAACTGAGTCCCGAGAGTTGTCGGAGAAAAACTGATGGTCATAGTACCAGTCTCCCCTGCGCGCAGCGCGGTAGGAGTGCCGGAAATGACCGCAGCGGGATTGTTACTGGAAGCGCTAATATTAAGGAGATCGGTGCTGCCAATTGTGCTCCCGATAGCGGTGCTGAGGTTTGCTAACGTGAAATCCCTGACGACCGGCGAACCGCCAAGACTGGCTGTGCCGAAATCGGTGCCAAACAAAGCATTCACAAAATCCGCGCCAGCGGGAACACCATTGCCGTTGCCGGAGATTTCCAGATCGGGCATGTTCTGAACCGATTTCGCTACCTCGCCGCCAACGTCGAAAGTGAATGTGCCTTCATCAGGATCATCGCTGGTGATGACAATCGTCGCCGTTTTAGCGCCAAGGCTGGAGGGCTCAAAAGCGATTCGAAAGGCAAGGCCGCCCGCAGGACCCACTTTTGGAAAACTGTTGGCTCCTCGCAGGAAAAAATCCTGCGTCGGGGAGGCGAAGGTAATGGAACTAACGCAGAGATCAGCGCCACCCTCGTTTGTAAGTCGAAAGGTCCGGTAGATGGCGGGCGACGAAGCCAGCACAGTTCCAAAGTCCGTACCATCGACCGTACTCGGAATAGAGTCACCATTGGCAATATCCTTATTCGGAGGCGAACCTCCGCCTCCCTTCAGAGCGATGTCCGGCACAAGACCCGTTCCTTCAACGACAAAAGTATAGGGATCTTCGTCAGCATCATTGGAATCAATGGTGATTGTGGCACTTTGCAGACCACCTGCGGCGGGCGTGAATTCGATGGTGAAATCATCGTCAAGCCCCTGAAACAATGATGAAGATTCGTCCGCGATCGTGAACTGTGGATCGCTCGACGTGATGGTGTAGTTCAGGCTCAGGCTTCCGACGTTGGAAATGCGGAACAAGTTCGTCGCGGACAATCCCACCGCCACATCCGGGAAGAGCGTGCCGTTGAAGGCCGCGGCCGTCGTACTCATGATGGGAATCTCCATGTAGCCATTTCCCGGCTGGGCACCGGACACTTCAATTTCGGGAGCCGTGATCCCTGTTCCATTGACCAGAAAGGTGAAGGGGCTCTCATTGGAGTCGTCATTCGCTATCGTCACTGTGGTGCTCCGCGAGCCGACCGCACTGGGATCAAACGTCAGGTCGAAGGTGATCTCTCCGCCGCCGGGAATGGATCCAGGAGTAAAGTTCGAAACGATGAAATTTGTGGCGTTTCCGCCTCCGGTTGTGACACTTGTCACGGAAAGCGCGGTGTTGCCATCGTTGACAATCTTGAAGGTGTTGGTCTTGCTTCCACTCACCAGTTCCACCGAACCGAATGCCGTGCCATCCGGACCGCTGGGTGAGGTATCACCGTTCGTGATGGGAAACGCCTGGTTATCCCCTCCCAAGACGGTGATTTCCGGACCGAGGGCCGTGCCTTGAATGCCAAAGGTGAACGGGTCGTCGTCCGGATCATTCGTATCCAGGGTGATGGTCGCAGTTTTGACGCCGGCGGTGAAAGGACGAAACCTCACCTCAAAGTCGTCGCTTTGTCCGGCCGCGACAGAAGCGAGGTTGAGAATCGTGAACGAACCATCGCTCGAACTTCCGGAGAGCGTCAGCGTGTCTGTTCCGGAGTTCGAGACACGGAAAGTATGGAAGGCATTCGTCAAGAGAGCCGTACTCGGGAACAAGGTTCCGTTCAGGGAGTTCGGAGAGTTCTCACCATTGCTGACCGACTCGAAGGTCACATCGTCGGAACTCCCCTTGATGGAAATCTCCGGCGTTCCGGTGGCAACCCCGCGAATGGCAAAGGTGTAAGGACTCTCGTCGGGGTCATTACTCTCGATCTCTACCGTGGCATTCTTTGTCCCCGCCGTGCTCGGATCAAACGTGATGTCAAAGTCGATGATCCCGCTCGGCGAAACATCCGGTGACGAACTGGTGAGTCCCGTGATCGCGAACGACCCGCTGTCCGCTCCAGTGACAGAAACGGAAGTGATGTCGAGGTCGATATTTCCGGAATTGCGGAGGCGGAAGGCATTCGTAACACCTCCATCGTCGATATGCTGACTCCCGAAATCCGTGTCGTTGGTGACCGACGGCACCGTCTGGCCGTCGGGAACATTTTGCAGGTAACTCGGCGGGACACTGCTGATGGAGATGTCCGGATCTTCCCCGATACCCTCGATGTCAAAAGTGAACGGGTCTTCATCCAAATCATTATTATCAATGCGGAAGGTGGCAGTCTTCGTCCCCGTGCTGGTGGGACTGAAGGTAATGGTGAACGTGTCCGCCAATCCTGGCCCGACCGTCGCCGCCAGCCCGAAGAAGCTAAAGTCGGGACTGCTCTCCGAAGGCGAAATCGTCAAGGTGCCCGGACCCGTGTTCCGAATACGAAATTCGCGAATGACGAATCCACTCACGGACGTCGATCCGAAGTCGGTCCCATTAATCACCAACGGGACATCGCTCCCATCGATGATGCTGAAATAGGACGAAGAAGAACTCTCCCGGCCCTCAACGACGATCTCCGGCGGTGTGACGCCCTGGCCTCGAACCGTAAAGTTGAAGGGGTTCTCACCAGAAACACCGGAGGTGTTGATGATTTGAATCTCCGCCGCCCGAATCGCCTCCGCCGACGGATTAAAGGTGATGGTAAACGTCGCCGACAATCCGACCCCGATGGGCGAAAAGATGCCGGGCAGTCCGCTCACCGAAAAATCACTGGAGCCATTCACGTTGGCGCTCACGATCTGCAGTTCCATGTCCCCGTTATTCGTGATCTTGAAGGTCTTACTCACCGGCCCACCCTGCCAGTCGACCTGACCCCAATCCGTTCCGTCAATCGTCTGCGGCGTGATATCACCATCAGAAATTTCGACGGCTTGAGCCGTTCCACCAAAAAGGTCGAAGTCCGGCGTGGCGAGCGCGAAAGACGGCACAAATAGGCCAGCGAGACTAAGCGTGCGGATAAGAGCAAATGGAGGGAAATTCATGGACTTCCGCGGCAGTGAGAGGACCGCGATACGTAGGAACAACGGTGTGTTGCGAGTCTAACAAGGTTTTTCTCTAAAATCCGCAGAATTCGCGTTAGAGTACGGGTCCCACTTAGTTCCCATCCTCGAATCATGCGCAATCTCTCCCTCTTTTTCGGCTGCATACTCCTGATTTGTGGTCACGCCTCCGGCTACACGATTTCGACCTCCGACGCCACGAACGGTCCCGTTTTCGATTGGATCAATATCCGTTCCACGGGCACGGAAGTCGTTGGTGGTAATACATCGACGGGAAAAGGCGAGGTCGAATTCGAAGTCCCGTTCCCCTTTTACGACGAGGTCGTTTATCACGTCGCTGTGAGCGTCGAGGGCTACATCGACGTGAACCGAAGCGATCCCGGGACGGACCTGCCGGGATCGAATCCTGGCGGGCGGATTTACGGTTACCATGCCAACTTGGAAATCGCGAGTTCACCGCGCGGTATTTACTACCAGTATTTCCACGATAGCCCGCATCCGCACTACACGGGGGGCGTCCATGTCTTCCAATGGGATCAGGTAAATCACGCCACGGGAAGTTCGGGCTTCTTCTCCTTTCAGATTCTCGTCTTCGACCACGGGGACATTCTCATGCAATACCTGAACACTCCGCCTTCGGTATCGACCCGGACTTACACCACGGGCATCCAACGCTCGGGAATTATTGATCCGTTAGTGCCGCAGCCGTGGCCTGTCGCCGCTTACCACAATGCCCCTTCCGATTCCGATGTCGCCGCAAACCTCGCGATTCTCTTCGAACCGCCGTCGATTCTCGTCAACTCCTCGGACGACGCCAACGGCCAACCGGGCACAAACCTGCGGGAGGCGGTTCGTCAATCCAGCCAAAGCGACACACTGACAAAAATTAAATTTTCCCCCGCCCTCTCCGGCCAAACGATCACCCTCCATAAAAACCTCGAACCTGGCTGTCACTTCAATGACAACAATTGCTTCGATCCACCGGCACTCATCATTGACGCCTCCGGATTACCGGACGGCATCTCCATCCACGCGCAAAATCTGGGCACCACCGAGCGCACCCGCGCCATGATTTCCAGCCCGAACATCGGCACGCATCCCCCACTGCAAGACCTCCGTTTCACGCCGCCCATCGTGCTTTTGAACAACATCGACGTCACCGGGAACCACGGGCGCGTTCTCGCTCAGGATAGCCCTTGCTCGGTCGTGATGACCCGATGCACCTTCGATGGATTGACCGGCGGCGTCGTGGTTTTCGACGACTTCACCGGCGATATCACGTCCCCGCTCCTCGGCCAGGTCGTGATGCGCGACTGCGAGGTAACCAACTGCTCCGGCTACGTTCAAGGAGCCAATTGTCCCCTCTTCAGCTTCGAAGAAACGATGCCGAGCAATTTCCACACCCCGGTCGGCATCAGCTTGCATGACACAGTTTTCGAAGACAACAACGACACCCTTTTCAGCGAAAGCTCCATTGCCACGAGCGGCGGCAACGGTCGCGCCAAGGTACATGTGCGAGGTTGCCGGATTGAAGACAACTCGGACGAGTTCGCCACTCTGAACACGCTTCGGGAACTCATCATTTCCGATAGCGCGTTCCATGACGAAGCGGTCACTTCCACCAGTCCGCTCAGTGTCGTCGTGGACATGCAACGGAGCTTCTTTGCCAAGAACGCCTACGATTCCTTCGGCGAAGCCAACGGCGGAGTCACGATCGATAACTGCACCTTTTCCGGCGACGAAAGATTCCTCCGTTTAAACGGCGCCCGCGCGGGATCCGCGCTGGATGTACTCGTTACAAGTTCCACTTTCGTGCGAGACGCTGCCATGAGCACCTCCGTCTTTCATTTCACGGGAAACAGCGGAGACACCTACAATGTCCGTTTCGACAACTCGATTTTCACCGGCGGAACGGTCGGTTCCAACCACGTCACCAAGGAACAGAGCGCCAATCCCCTCTCGGTCCCGAACCTCAACGCGACCGCGTTCCTCGCCTCGATCTTCGACCGCAGCGAACCACTGGTAAGCACCTCTGCGGGCAACACGGGGGTCGATCCGCTTTTGCTTCCGCTCGCGATGAACGGCGGCCCCACGCCCACCCACCTGCCTGCCTCGGGATCGCCAGCGATTGAAGCCGGGACCAGCTCGGGAGGATTCCTCGCGGACACCGACCAACGTGGCGTCATTCGCGTCATCGACTTCGACGGAAACGGCACGGCCACCGTCGATATCGGCGCCGTGGAAGTGGAACCGATCTTCGAAGTCACCACGCTCGTCGATGAAACCGTCAATCCGGGCACCGGGGTCTCTCTCCGCGAAGCCCTGAATTCCGTCCCGCCTAATGCAACAATCACCTTTGCCTCAAGTATCGACGGCGGGACGATCCAACTTGGTTCCAAACTGGACGTCACCGCAAACGTCCACATCGACGCCAGCGCAAAAGGCGCAGTCACGCTGAAGGGGAACACCGCATTCGATCTGATCGAAGTGGCCAATAGTGTTGAACTTGAGATCACCGAACTACAGATGGAATCCGGAAGGCGCGGAATCTCCGGAGGAACAAACACGGTCGTCACGCTCAACAACGTCAGGATTCATGACATGAACTACCCGGGCAACGTGGGAGCCGGTGTTTATCTATCCACTAACTCAATACTGGTTGCGAACTTTCTGGAGATCAGTCACTGCACCGCTCTGGAAGGCGGGGGTATCTATGTTTTCCGGGGAGATATTACGTTAAATGACTGCTGGATTCATCATTGCGTCGCGACGGCCGCCGGGGGAGCGCTTGTCGCCTGGGACTCGTTGAGCCAAGGGCCGCAACTGAACCGTTGTGCCTTCACCCATAACTCCGCACCTACGGGTGGCGGAATTTTCAAGACCTCCATGCCCAATGACATCACTGGACTCTCCTTGATCAAGAGCTGCACCTTCGGCGAGAACGAGGGCGGCGCCATTTACAATGAAGGCGGCCCTCTTGAGATTCAGTTTTGCACCATTCACCGGAATACCGGTCTCGGTGGCGTCAGCGGTCCGGATCTTAGCCTGACGAGCTACTACCAGTCGATCCTTTCAGGCAACATCAACGGCAGCAACCTCCAGAACGTCAGCGGCGGAAGTTCCGACGGCTACAATCTCGAAGACGGTGACTCCGGCATTTTCGATGAAGTGACTGACATCATTCTTTCCGACGCGAAACTAACTCCCCTCGGTTGGCACGGCGGCTTCAGCCCGACATACGCTCTTCTCGCCGACAGCCCGGCCATCAATGGCGGCGATCAGATCTGGGCCTTTCGGTCTGAATTTGTCGAAAACACACCTGAATACTTCGGCGCCTTGCGTGACCAGCGACGGTTTACCCGTCCACGTTACGCCACCCACTATATCGACATCACGAATGACCAGCCGACCTTCGGCATCCTCCCCGACATCGGCGCGGTCGAGATGTTTGAACCCGTCATCGTCACCACCTCGCTCGACCAGAATCAGAACCCGGCCGGATCACTCGTGTCGTTGCGCGAAGCCATTCGGGACTGCCCGTTCGGCGGGCGGGTTCTCTTTCACCAGAATCTCGATGGCGCGATTTCCCAACTTCTCAGTGCCATCGACGAACTCGACACCGGTGCGAACGCAATCATGATCGACGCCACTGGACTTTCCCGCGGCTTTCGCGTGCGGGCGGGTAGCGGTGACCGCTGCCTGAGCATTCCATTCTCCGCACAGGCTTCCATTCACGCGGTCTCGTTCTCCGATGGCTCCTCCAGCATCGGGGGCGGCGGCATTTGGAACGAAGGTTGCCTGACTTTAACCCGCTCTGCCGTGCATGACTGCGTGGCGTCGGGTGTGGGCGGCGGCATCTGGCACGACGGAGCGTTTCTCCATGTGGAAAACTGCACCCTCTCCGGAAACCAGGCGCAAAGCCATGGCGGAGGAATCGGACAAACTGGCGACGGCATCTACCTCGTGCGCCACTGCACGGTCGTCAACAACTCCGCGCAGAGCGGTGGATCCGGGCTCAGCGTCGATGACGGCGACCTCCACATCACGCACACTGCTTTTGAAGGCAACGGAGTTAGTGCCGGCGATGTCGCACTTATTGCCGGCTCGGGAAAGATATCATCAGGAGGATTCAATCTTGAGGATGGCAAGGATTTCGACGGAAACATTCCTACCGACATCAGCCTGACCTCCGCACAGTTTTCATCGCTCAACGACAATGGTGGCCACGCCTTGAGTCACCTCGCGCCGACCGGAAGTCCCGTCATTAATGCGAGCAGTTCAACGCTTACGCTTATCGAAGCCGATGACCAACTCGGTGGAAGCCGCGTGCTCGACAAGTTCCTCGACATCGGCGCCGTCGAACATGGTGGGTATTTCGCATGGATTCGCGCACAAACAAATGACCCCGCTCTCATGCCGTTCGAGGCAAGCATTCGGACAGACGGCGTGCCTAATGGAATCGATTATCTATTGACGGCATTTCTCAGCGCCGGCCACACCGCGAGCGGCCCCTTCTATCTATTGACTTTCGACCGAACGATTCCCGACGTCGATTTCACCATAGAAGCCAATCGCGATCTCGATCGCTGGGAACCGATTTATGAGTGGCGATCAGGAACGGTCGTCACCGACGATTGGTCCGCATTTGTTTCCAATAACGGGAACAACCGCACTCTCACCATCTTCGACCCCGATCACGCCACAGAGCACAAGGGCCAGGCACGCGTCCACGCGAGACTTCGCTAGAATCAGCGGGGCCCAAGTGTCTCTGGATCGGGACCGCGCCCTTTTTCGCTCTCAAACTGCGCGAGATACTTCTTCAATTCCAACCTCGCACGACTCGGGGCGAGCTGGCTGATGAAGGGCTTTGCAAACGGTGATTCTTCAGAGTCTGGAAGTCTTTCGCCAAGAAATTCGCGCCACCCGGCAAGATCTTTCACGGAGAGCGTCGGGCGCGGGCGAAGCAGGTCGGGCGCGTTGGTCAAAAAATCGCGGGTCGTCCTATAAAGATTGTTCGCCCCTTCCCAGGTCAGACTGGCCAGAATGGTTTCCTTGGTTTCACCACCGAACCAGTTGAGAACACGCTGCTGATTGAAAATGCTGTCTTCGGCGAGGACTTCAAGGCGCGGCGGCAATCCCTCGCGCGCGCGCGTCCAAAGGAAAATGCGACCAAGACTCAAGCTGCGACGATACTCGATTTTCAAAGGCGGACTTTCCTTCCAGAGATCGAAAATCTGGTTACATCGAATGCAGGAGTCCTCGATGACCACGGTGGCGGTTCCGGCGTCGCTGTCCCGGTTCTCCTCATTCCTTACGACAAAGGCACGGCAATCAAGTGTGTTCATGACCGTGCGCGTCAGTCGTACGTGCCCGGGCCCATGCACCCCGATCACAACCGGTCCCGTTTCCGCCCAACGGTTCGTCGTCGTGTAGTCGAAGGAGAAGTAACACTGGTCGATCGTGGCCCTGCCGCCACCCATCACGCGCAGTAGCCCCGGATCTCCAGAACGCGGAATTGGATTCACGAAGGACAGCCGCTTCAAGGTGAGATCACTTCGCGTGATGATCCCGGGCTGGCCCTCGGTTCCAAGTTCGATCCTTGGCAAAACATCTTCCGCCGCGATAAATTTCAGCGGTCGGCCTGCCGGAATCTCCATCCTCGAGACTCGGAAGGGACCTTCCGAAGTAAACGTCAACGTCTCCCCCGGTCGCGAGTTCTCCACCGCATCGCGAATCGTAGAAAACGCCCCAACACGGCGCGAAAAAATGATGTCCCTGTCCGTCGTCGCTGCCACTGCCAGGTTGAACGCACGCGCTACGAGAGGAATTTTCAACAGAGCAATGGCTAACACAGCCACAATCGCCAGCGAAACGGCGAGGCGAACCAGAAAACGACGACGGCGTTCCGCCCGCTTGGGCGGCGGCGCATACTCGTCGTCGATGGCTTGCACCACGTCTTTTGCCGACGACGGGCGATCGGCCGGAATTTTATCCAGCAGGCTTTCGAGTAAATGGCGAAACCACGTTGGGTATTCCGGTCCCAGCCTTTCCTCCGGCTCGTCCTGAGCCACATTCTTGAGCGTGGAAACCGTCGTGTCCCCGGCAAAGGCCGCCTTTCCTATCGCGCAGCGGTAGAGGACCGACCCCAGCGAAAACAAGTCACTGCGCCCGTCCACTTCCATCCCCTCCGCCTGTTCCGGCGACATGTATTCCGGAGTTCCGGCAAGGACCGTCCCGTAGGTGCAACCAGGATCCTCCGTCACCCGAGCGATCCCAAAATCACCCACCCAAAGCCTCTCCAAGTCTTCATCGAATAGAATGTTCGCGGGCTTGATGTCCCGGTGAATGATCCCCGCTTCATGCGCGGCATCCAACGCATCCGCCACTTGGCGGGCAATGGACTTAAGCCGCTCAAAATCAAATTTCTCTTCTCGCGACAACGCATCCTGCAGCGAGCCACCCGCGGCGAGGCGCATGGTGAAAAACGGAATATCCCCTTCATCTTCAACGCTGAAAATAGGTAAAATGTGATCGTGCTCCAAAGCGGCCACCGCCCGCGCTTCGCGAAGAAACCGTTCGCGGGAATTCGCTACCGAAGACAGCTCCGGCGACAAAACCTTGATCGCGATCAATCGATCCAACTTCGGATCCCGACCCTTCAGGACCGTCCCCATACCACCAGTCGCAATGCGCCCCAGCACCTCGTATCCTCCTAACATCCCAACAACGCCTTCCTTGTCCGATGGCTTTAAGAACGCTCGCCACCGCATATCTTCATCCGCCGGCGTCGCGTCGTCATTGTTCAAGATTCTTTCCCGCAACCCTCCGAGCTTCGTCGTTTCCTCTCTGCTCAATCCTCTCGCAACATCGACAGGAACCGCTGAGGCTCCCCCCGGTTTTCCGTCGATTTCCAAGTCTTCCAGCTCACGCTCCAAGGCGGCCGCCTCGTCCGCATCAAGGTTCCCCGCCAGCCAGGCAGAGATCCTCGCTTCGTCAATATCGCGGCTGTCAGACACCAGAATTTACGCAGTTTTCACCTCACTGAACTTCGCAGCGTGCCGCGCCTTGAGGGCGATCAACTTCTTCTGGTATCTCCCCTGCACTACGTCCGCGAGGACGAGCACCGCAATGACAAAATAGAAGGTCGTCTTCGTCATCGGCGTGATTTCGTTGCCGAAGAACTTCAAGTGGGCCAGATGCCCGCCCTCGGTCACCAGCATGATGCCGACGACGAAGAGAATGAAGAGACCGAGCACTTCATACATCCGGTTCTTGTGGAGGAATTCCGAAACCTTGTCCGCGAGAAGAATCATCAGCGCACCGCTGACGACGATGGCCACGATCATGACCCACATTGTGTAAGTCGTTTCTCCATCCGCCGTCTCTTTCTTCGCTAACGCCATCGCACTGAGGATGGAGTCGAAGGAGAAAACGAGGTTCATCAGAACAATCATCGAAATGACTTTCGCCGCCGAAGCCGACTTTCGTTCATCACTGTGACCTTCCTCGATGTGCATCATGTGAAAGATTTCCTTGATCGCGGTGTAGATGATAAATCCTCCGCCAAAAAGGACGATGATGGCGTGCACATTGAAATCGCCTTCAACAAAACTGTTGTGCAGCTTGAACAACGGCTCCTTGAGATATTGGACCAGATTGACCAACAGAAAAAGCAAGACAATCCGCAGGCCCACCGCGATTCCAATCCCGAGCGTCCGCACCCGTGACTGCACCTCCGCCGGAGCACGCTTCGATTCCAGAGAGATATAAAGCAAGTTATCAAACCCAAGCACAGCCTGCAGGAGGATGAGCATGGCGAGAGTGAGCAAGTCTTCGAGGATCATGAGTCAGAGCGTGGAAGTCGTGGGGTTTCCAAATTGAAGGAGATTACTTTCTATCCGCAAAACTCCGACACTAATCAAGTCTCTCCAAGCGCTTGCTCCACCTGTCTGGAAGGCGAGGCGATCAATTTCACGGAAAAATCTCTCAAATTGCCGAATTTCTTGTTAACTGATTCCCTGAAGATTGTTCCCTTTTTGAAACACTGCTAAAATCCAGATTCACTTTCTCTCAACCTCCACAATTCCGTGAGAATACTCGGTCTATCAGGCACAACAACTTTTGCCGCCCTCGCCTGCAGCCAAATCGCGTTCGCCGATCCGGCCATCAATCTATGTTTCCACCAGAACTCGACGTCACGGTTTGCGATCGAAGCCGCCAACGCTCCGCTGACCCAAGGGTCCGTCGTCGACACGTCTCAAGAAACCTGGAACAACATCACGAGCACTCTGAGCTTCAGTAACGTCGCCCTCCAACTCGCGGACGGCTCCGTGTCGGCAGCAACGGCGACGGGTAACGCGGGATTCACCACAACAAACAACACGGGCTGGGAAACCGAGACGAAGGATTGGGTCATGATGGCGGGATGGTTTGGATTCAGAGCGAGCGAAACTCTCACCATCGGCAACTTGCCGACCGCCATCACCAACGGCGGTTACCACGTCGTGATCTATGGCGATTCCAACGACTCGAATCGCACGATGACATACACCATCGGCACGCAATCCTCGACCATCAACGACAGCGCCAACTTTTCCGGTTCGTTTTCGGAAGGCGACAATTTCGCCATCATTTCCGGGCTCACGGGGAATTCGTTCACGATTTCCGGAAATGCGAACGCCAGCGGATCTCGCTCCGCTATCAATGGCCTCCGCGTCGTCAATGGCCCGCCTCCGCAACCCCCAGTGATTGACAGTTTCGAACTCGCCTCTACATCGAGCCACTATGTGAGCCCGGGGACAGCAGTCACGTTTTTGTGGACGGTAACGGGCGCTGATTCACTGACTCTTAGTGACGGCGCTCAATCCTGGCCGCTGGCAATTCCTTCCGGGAGCCAAAAGTTCGCCGTGAATCAAACAGCGACATACACCCTCACCGCGACAAACGCCGACGGCAGCGCCGAACAAAGTCTTCGCGTCGGCGCAGGACCGCCCCGGCCGAACATCGTGCTCTTTGTCGTCGATGACATGGGCTGGCAGGACACGTCAGTTCCGTTTCAATATGATGGAAACGGTGATGAAATCGTCACCGCCCTGAACCAGCGCTACCGCACGGATAACATGCAATTCATTGCCAGCCTCGGCATGAAGTTCACCAACGCCTACGCAATGCCGGTTTGCACACCGACGCGAAACTGCCTCATGACCGGGAAGAATTCCGCGAGGCACCACGTCACCAACTGGACGAATCCCAGCGGCACAAATACCTCACAAAACTCGACCACGACCCACGCTTCGCCCACGAACTGGAAAAGCGGAGGGCTGGATCCCGCGGAAATCTCGCTTCCGTCGCTGTTGCAGAATGCCGGATACCGGACCATCACCGCCGGGAAAGCCCATTTTGGCGCTACCTCTTATGCGCGGGATCCGCACAACGTCGGATTCGACATCAATATCGGCGGTTCCGAGATCGGACATCCCGGCTCTTACTCCGGTGATTACGACCAAGGCGGGAGCCGACCCGTCCCCCACCTCGAAGTTTATCACAACACGGGCACTCACCTGACCGAAGCACTCACTCTTGAAATGAACGCGGCTATCACGGAATCCGTGAACGACGGCGCGCCCTTCTTTGCCTACATGACGCATTACGCCGTTCACTCGCCGTTCCAAAATGATCCACGCTTCTCCGCCAACTACCCGTCACTTTCCGGCAATGCGCTGAACTACGCGACCATGATCGAAGGCATGGACAAGTCGCTCGGCGACATTTGGGGAAACCTGGAAACCCTCGATATTCTGGAAGATACGCTCATTGTCTTCATGTCAGACAACGGTGGCGATGCGCCTCTGGGCAGCGCCAACAATTCCAACGCTCCTCTTCGTCACAAGAAAGGCAGTAAATATGAAGGCGGCGTCCGCATCCCGCTGATCGTCGCCTGGGCCGGACCAAGTCCGGCCAGCCAGTTTCAATCTGTCCATCCCGTCGACCGGAGTGTTGTCGAAGACGACATTGTCACCTGCTTCGACATCTACCCGACGCTTCTCGAAATCGCTGGCATCCCCTTCAGCCACGACATCGACGGTCACGAGCTGACGCCCTATTTCAGCCGCGATCCCGGACCCCACCGCCCGCAGGAACTTCTCATCCATTTCCCTCACGATCACCGGTCCGACTACTTCTCTATTTGGCGCAAGGACGAATGGAAACTCATCTACAACTACGCGCCCGACACCTTCGAGCTTTACGACCTCAGCGCCGACATCAGCGAGGCGAGCGACCTCTCAGCGAACGAACCCGAGCGTGTCATGACTATGGCCCGCGAACTCGCACGGGCCCTCAACGAAGCGGGTGCCCAATGGCCCACCCACAGCGGATCCGGCTTGGACGACCCCTTCGCCATGCCGAACCTCCCTACTATCGACGTCGACATGGACGGAATCCCCGACAACACAGAAGACGCGAACGGCAATGGCCTCATCGACCAAGGCGAAACAGATCCTGACAGCAACGACACGGACAAGGACGGCACCCCGGACGGCGCTGAAATGAAGATCGGGACCGATCCCCTTTCCGCCGCTGAATTTTTCCAAGCCAACCCATTCATCAACAGCAGCAATCACCTCTGCCTGACATGGCCGTCCGCTCCCGGCGCACTTTTCCGGATCAATCAAAGCGACAATCTCGCCAACTGGACTATGCACACCGACGATATTCCCGCCGACGCCAAGGAAACATCCACAACCTACGACCTCGGCCCCATCCCAACGAGTAGGACCGACTCAAGCCTGTATTTTGAGGTCGTTGTGAAGTAGTTCAACGAACCCGCGATCTCCCCATTGCCGCTTGGCAAAAATCAAGCGACCAATCTTCGCTCCCACCAATCGTAGCTTCTAGCTCCACGCCAACGGCGTGATCGCCCAAAGCCCGGGGTTTCCGACAAAGGAGGACACCCCGGGGGCTCGACATACAAGCGATCAACCGCAACGCGGAAGATTGCCGCATCCCATCCAAAATTGAACCGTGTTGCGGTTCAGGCAGTTTATACCTAATCCCAAGGCGGCGCCATAGGCTTGCGCTGAGCTGTGGCTTCAACGCCTTTGGCGTTTATCTGATCAGTCAGCGTGTGTGCTGACCGATCAGGTTTTCGCGGTGAAGAATGCTAGAGCAAAGTGTCACCAGCCGATTATTTTGACGCACACTACCCCCGCACTTCCTTCTTCCACTCGTCCGGTTTCTCCGAAAGGTCGGAGTCGTCCTCGTATTTCTTCTGCAATCCGCGAAGGCGTGTCGTCATTCTTTCGATGGTCTCCTGGTAATCTGAATTACCGAATTGGTTGATCTTCTCATCCGGATCTTCCTTAAGATCATAGAACTCCCACTCATCGCCGAATTGGTAGAAGTGCATGAGTTTGTAGCGACCGGTGCGGATACCATAGTGGCGCGGCACCATGTGGACGCTCGGATACTCGTAGTAGTGGTAATAGATTGCCGTGCGCCAGCCCTCAGGCTTGGCGCCGCCGCTCTTCAGTATGGGCACAATCGAGGCGCCCTGCAGATCGCTCGGGATCGGGGCTCCCGCCATGTCGAGGAAAGTGGAAGCGTAGTCCAGATTTTGAATGAGCGCCTTGCTGCGGCTTCCGGCCTCAACGACACCCGGCCACTTGATGACGAAGGGCATCTTCAAGGACTCGTCATACATCCAGCGTTTGTCATACCAGCCGTGGTCTCCGATGTAGAAACCTTGGTCGGATGAGTAAATCACCACCGTGTTCTCCTCCAATCCGAGTTCCTTCAACGTGTCCATCACCTTGCCGACCCCCTCATCGACACCTTTCACGCAGCGGAGATAGTTTTTTGCGTAACGCTGATACTTCCAGCGAATGAGGTCGTCCCCCGACAAGTTCGCTTCATGAAACGCCTTGTCCCTTGGTCCGTAAGCGGCTCGCCACGCCTTCATTTGCTCCTCGGACATGCGCTTCATGTTGTTCCACGCCGACTTGTCCTGCCGCTTCTGCGTCGCTTCACCTTTGAAGTCAGCGGTAAGGTCGAGGAAGAGGTCATAATTGATATCCATGTGCCGGTCGATCTCGAGTTCCTGGTGACGTGCAGGGGGGGCGTTGTCCTCCCACTTGTCAAAAAGGGTGTCCGGCTCGGGAAGGTCCTCGTCCGCATAAAGATCAAGGTGGCGCAATGCCGGCATCCAGTTTCGGTGCGGCGCCTTGTGCTGCACCATCAACATGAAAGGCTTCTCGCCTGAACGCTTGTTCTGCAAAAAGTCGACCGCCATGTCGGTCACGATGTCCGTGCAGTGACCTTCCACCCGAATCTTGCCGTCGGGCGTGAAGAAATCCGGATTGAAATAAAGCCCCTGGCCCGGCAACACCTTCCAGTAATCGTAACCTTGCGGCTCGCCTTTCAAGTGCGACTTCCCATAAATCGCCGTTTGGTAACCCGCCTTTTGCAAGAGCTTCGGAAACGTCTGCTGGTCCCAGTTGAACGTGTTCCCGTTGTTCATGAACCCGTTCTTGTGACTGTGCTTGCCGGTTTGGATGACGGCACGGCTGGGGCCGCAAATGGAGTTTGTGCAGAAGCTGTTTTCAAAAAGCATCCCCTGCGCCGCAAGTTTATCGATATTCGGAGTCGGGTTCACCGACTTGAGCCAGCCGTTGTAGGCGCCGATCGCGTGCGGTGCGTGATCGTCGGTAAAGATGAAAACGATGTTCGGTCGTTCAGCAGCCACTGCACCGGCCGCGAAACCGAGGAGGGCGAACAGATTCAAAAGATAGCGGGATTTCATGGCGACATTCTTTGGCGGCGAGGTGGAAAATTCAAGGAAAGTAACGCGTCAGTATGAGGAAATTCAGGGTGACATCGGCTGCCTATAGGCGGTAATTTGACGGAATGAGGACCCCCTATGTTCAGTGGCGGGCATTGTTTTGCTCCGTCGCGATCCTGTTGGCTGGTGCCGCAGGATTATCCGCGCAAAGTCGCGTCACCGAAGGGGTTCAGATCTTGTACAAATTCGCAGACGCCGAAGGCACCGTCGTACGCGATCAATCGAGAACCGGAAAACCCCTCGACCTGCACATCGAAAACCCGAAAGCCGTCAAAAGATCACCGGGCTCTCTCACCATCAATGGAAAGACGCGCATCGGCGCAAAGGAAAAGCCCAAGAGCCTCGTCCAGTCGATCAAGAAAACCAGTCAGCTCACGATCGAAGCGTGGATCACACCGGCAAACGCCGACCAAAAGGGCCCCGCCCGCATCGTTACCCTTTCGAAAAACGGGACCGAACGCAATTTCACTCTCGGGCAGGACGGCACCAAATACGACGTGCGGTTCCGGCTGCCGGGAAAAAATAAAAACGGCACGCCCTCGACTTCCACTGGAGCGGGAACAGTGACGCCGCAACTTACTCATGTCATCTACACCCGCGGCGTGAGCGGTGACGCTAACATTTTCCTCAACGGACGCCGGTTCGCGAGTCGAACCGTGCGCGGAGAACTCGGCTCGTGGGATGAAGACTATCACTTTTCCCTCGGTGATGAAATCACCGGAGGTCGTGCTTGGAAGGGCACTTACCATCTCGTCGCCGTTTTCAACCGTGAGCTGTCACCCAACGAAGTCCTGCAAAACTTCCGCGCTGGCCCACGCAGCCAGACCACCACCGCCCAAGTTAAGAAGCATCCCAACGCCGAACTCTTTGAAACCAAAGTCGCCGCCATTCTCTCGAATCATTGCCTCGAATGCCACGACGCCAGCACGCGCGAAGGCAAACTCGATCTCTCTACTCGCGAAGCCGCTCTCGCCGGCGGTCGCAAGGGATCTTTGGTCATCGCGGGCAACGCGGCGGATAGCCTTCTGTGGCAGGAGGTTGAACACGATGACATGCCCGAAGACCGGGAACCGCTTTCCGACGAAGAGAAGCAGGTCCTGAAGGATTGGATCAACGGCGGCGCGAAGTGGTCGCTCGATGTGATCGACCCGTCGCTTTACATCCACGGCGGAAAGTCCGGCGAAATCTGGGTGCAGCGCCTCACCATCCCCGAATACATCGCCACGGTGAAGGCGGCCGTTGGCGTCGATATCTCCAAGGAAGCGCACGAACTACTCCCACCCGACCTTCGAGCCGACGGATTCAATAACACGGCCTACAACCTCGGCGTCGACCTTAAGCACGTCGGTGCCTACGCCCAACTCGCAGAGATCATCGTCGGACGCATGGACGTGAATGAATTTGCCCGACGATTTACCAACAACCGGAAGACGATGGAGGACAAGCCGATCCGTCAGCTCATCCGCGATATGGGCGAATGGATTTTGCGCGGGCGTCTCGATGAATCGGAGGTCTTTGTTTTCCGTGGAATCGTTTCAAGCGTAGCCACCGCCGGAGGGGACTTTGAGGAAGCCGTTTCTTATCTCCTCGAAGCCATGCTGCAGTCGCCGCGCTTCATCTATCGCATCGAAAATCAACGCGGCGACGGAACGCGATTCCCGCTCAACGGTTTCGAACTCGCGTCCCGCATGAGTTACATTTTGTGGGGAGCCCCGCCCGATGAGAAACTTTATGAGGCCGCCGAAAGCGGAACCCTCTTTGATCGGTCGACCGCCGAACAACACGTCGAACGCATGCTCAAAGATCCGCGCGCCCTCGAGCGTGCGAAGCGCTTCGCCGAAGAGTGGCTCGATCTCGAACGACTCGCCTCTCTTGCGCCCAACCGTGACAAATTCCCGAAATGGAATTCCGCTCTCGCCGCCGACATGCGCGAGGAAAGTCTCGCATTCTTTGAAGAGGTCGCATGGAATCAGCAGCGACCGCTCTCCGATCTCCTCAACGCCCAAGTCACCTTCCTCACGCCACGCCTCGCCGAGCATTACGGAATTGAACCGCGAAACGGAAAGGACATCGCCCGCTATGACCTCGCCTCGCACTCCGGTCGCGGCGGCTTACTCACCCAGGGCAGCGTCCTCACTGTCGGCGGCGACACCGCTTCGATGGTCTCCCGCGGACTATTCGTTCTACATGAACTGCTCCGCGGCGAAGTGAAGGACCCACCACCATGCGTCGATACCACTCCCGTTCCGACCGAAGCCGGGCTCACGCAACGCGCCATCGCGCTCGACCGCATCGCCGACAACTCCTGCGGCGGCTGCCACGCGAAATTTGAGCCGCTCGCCTTTGGGCTCGAAAAATTCGACGGACTCGGAACGTATTTTGAAAAAGACAAACACGGGAACGCCCTGCGCGACGATGGAGAGATTCTCTTCCCAGGCACCGCGAAGCCCATTCCCTATAAAAACTCAGCCGAATTGATGAATCTCCTCGCTGAAAGCCCGCGCGTTCAAGAGACGCTGACCTGGAAGGTCGCGCAGTTCGCGCTCGGACGCCCGCTCGGTCCGGAGGACGCGCCTGTTCTTGAAACAATTCACCAAAAAGCGGACAGTTCCGGTGGCTCCTACGCCGCGACTATTTCCGCCATTGTCATGAGTGACCTCGTGCAAACCGCCCGCACAGAAGTCGCCGCCAACTAACATTTTAACCAATTCGCCATGAATCGATCCGCCCTTAGTCGCCGCACAATTCTCAAAGGAATCGGGACAACCGCCATTGGTCTTCCTTTTCTCGAAGAGATGATGGTATCCACTGCAGGCGCCGCTACGACGAACGCCGTGCCAGTCCGCGCTTTCAATCTCTTCTTCGGCCTCGGCATCCCCGCCCCGTTGCAACAAGAAGGATACGACGGCGTGCTCGAACCGCTCAAGCCGCTTCGCGACAAGCTGCTCATCATGCGCCAAGTCGATCACGTTCGCGCCGACGCCAAGGGCATCAACGCGCATTTCGACGGCGCGTCTGCCGCCTTCACCGCGACCGCGCCCGACGGCGAAGCAAAGGCCGGCGGTGCCTCCATCGACCAGCTTGTTCGCAAGGCCCACCATCCCGACGGATTGCCCGCGGGCATGGTCCCCACGCTCGTCGCAGGTACGTTTTTCCGCCGCAGCCGCATCAGCCGTTACGTCCACAGCTACAACGAGGACGGGACCGTCGCCGGACTCATGCAGGAGCGACCGCGCGACCTTTTTGAGCGTGTCTTCGGCACCGTGCAAGTCAGTGGAAGCGGCGAAGACGCACGGCGTGAACGCTTGAAACGAAGCGTTTTGGACTCCGTCGTCGAACAATACAAACACTTCACCGGTACCAATTCACCACTCGGTTCCACCTCGAAAACCCGCGTTTCAGAACACCTCGATCGCATCCGCGAGTTTGAACAACGCGCCTACGAAATGCGAGATGTTCAAGCGAACGCTCCGGAAAGACCTCCAGCCTCGAAAATTCCCCATGGCGGAAAAGCTGACCCCGGCGGCGAAGGCATCGACATCAGCTTAGAAGAATTGACGAACGCCTGGCGACTCACCGCCGACCTCTATGCTCTCGCCATTGAACTGAATCGCACACGCTTTGGGTCACTCACCTTCCTCGCCGCGGGCGAGCGGATTCGACTGACTGGCGACTATCATTACGACGGACGTCTCGTCCATACTTTCGATGATGGGAAGCACCTCAACGCGTCCGGTTCAAAAGGATGCAGTCATGAGTATTGGCATCAATTCAACGAGAACAAGAAGAACGAAAACCTCCGCCATCATGCGCACATGAAGATGCGCGAGCTGGCCTACTTCCTTTCCCGCCTCGACGAAACCGTTGAGCCTAACGGAAAGACAATTCTCGACAACACTCTCATCACGATTTCCACGGAATCCGGCGACGGTCGCCACAACGACACGAAGCGCGAACTCTCCGGCGTCTTCCACGCCATCACCGGCGCAAACGGCCGATTCAAAACCGGAGAGATCCAGGACGTGAAAGCGGAGGGGATCGACGTTTACAACACGATGCTCGATTCGATGGGCGCCACCGGGCGGCTTGGCCCGGAAGGGCGCGAGGAGCGGTCGGTAGACCAGATTCGGGCCTGATAGGGCTAAAATCCTCAAAAAATAGCGGTTTTTTCTCGAAAACCGCTTGCCGACACCGTCGGAATCGTGCAAAGGGAGCGCTTCGGTTTTCCAAACAACCAACAATCACCAACAAGAAACTAAATGGCCAAGAAATCCACTATCGATACCAAGTACAGCAAGACGCAAATCCTCGATCACATCGCGGAAGCCACCGAGTTGACCAAGAAGGAAGTCGCTTCCGTTCTCGATGAACTCAGCAACGTCATTGAAGGACACATCAAGAAGCGCGGCTGCGGCGAGTTCGTCCTCCCCGGCATGTTCAAGATCGTGACCGTCCACAAGCCCGCCACAAAAGAGCGCAAAGGCATCAACCCCTTCACCAAGGAAGAAATGACTTTCAAGGCCAAGCCTGCCACCACCGTGGTCAAAGTTCGCCCGCTCAAGAAACTCAAGGAAATGGCTCTCTAAGCCTTTTCCCTTCTAACTTTTTCACAAAAGCCGCTCTGGAAACAGGGCGGCTTTTTTTGTGCAGTGGTTCTTATTCCGCTGCACTACACGTTGATGATCAAAGCCGCGGCTGGTTGAACGGCGTCGTCGGGATCTTCCCGCTCGCGTGCTTGCGCAAAAGCGCGCGAAGCTTCCCGATTGCCGTCTGCTGTTCGTCGTTGGGATCGAGTGCAAGGTTCGTGAATTCGTTCTCATCGACGGAATGATCATAAAGTTCCGCGCCGTGCTTTCCTTCGGCCCAATCAGAATATCGCCAGCGCTCTGTGCGAATGCTGCACCCCATGACCGGAGTCTCAAGCCTGTCATCGGCGGGGCGTAGAATCTGAGTGATGGCGAAGCTGTTCCAAGCGCGATCCGGGTCGTTCAAAAGCGGCGTCAATGAACGTCCTGCCGCAGTGGCGGAGGGCGCGAGTCCCGCAAGTTCAAGAACCGTCGGATAGATATCAATGAACTCGACTACTCGTGAACAGGAAGTTCCGTTTCCTGTCGCTCCGGGGGCTCGAAAAATCAACGGCGCCCCGGCGCTCTCCTCGAACAATGTCCGTTTTTGCCAGATACCATTGTGCTCGCCGAGATGGTAGCCATGGTCGCTCCAGAAAACGACGATCGTCTTTTCAGCCAGACCCAACTCGTCCAGCGCATCAAGCATTCGCCCCACTTGGTCATCGATGAACGACACGCACGCGTAATAGGCCTGCAGAGCCTTCAACAGTGTCGGCTCATCGAGGCCATAGTTTGGAATCGGACAATTGTGCGCGAAAGCGGCGGTGGGTATGTCGTCGCGGTCGCCATCCGGCGCGAAAGGGAGCTTCAGATCCTCCAACGGATACATCTCGAAATACTTCTTCGGCGCGACAAAAGGCGTGTGCGGCCGGAAAAAACCCGCGGCAATAAAAAACGGTTCGTCCTTCTTTGCCTCCGTCAACTGGATCGCCTCCGTCGTGATCATCCCGTCAGTCTGCTCCTCTCCCGTGCCATCGGCCGCCAGCCAACTCAAGGCAGCGCTGATCTTCCGGTGCGGTTCCGCATTGAAAATCAACTCCTCCTCGTCCTTGTCGCGGCCTTTCGGATTGATCGTAACCTGCCAGGAAGGCGGATCATCAAAGCCATCGGTCCCGATGCTCGCCGGCACGTTGTAGTGGTAAATCTTCCCCACCCTCGCCACAAAGTATCCCGCCTTTTGAAAATGCTGGGGCAAGGTCAATACATCCGGCACCTCATCGCGAAAATGCCGGTCGAGATCGTAAACCTTAATCTGGTCCGGTCGCAGCCCCGTCATGATTGACGCCCTCGACGGATTGCAGAGGGGAATTTGGTTGTAGGCATTGCGAAACATCACCCCCGTTTTCGCCAGTCGATCGATGTGCGGCGTTTTCGCGACGGGATCGCCGTAGCATCCTAACGAACTCGCCAAATCGTCGACAGCGATAAAGAGGACATTCGGCTTTTCCTCTAAGGCGCCGGCAAAAACAGGCGTTAGAAAAAGCAGTGAGGTAACGAAAACCGGGAGTTTCATGGGCGTAAAGACCCACCTACTTCACAACTCCTTGGTCCACGTGTCCACATCCGAATCGCTGATCAATCCCTCGGCGCTCCATTTATCCAAAAGCGCAGTCCCAGCCTTCTCTCCCTTCGATTCGCGTTCCAGCATCCAACGCAAGCGCCGCGTTTCCTGGGACTCCCCCTCTTCGGTCAGTTTCATCAATTCCAACACGGCCTCATCAAACATTCGAAGGCGAATGTATCCTTCAACCGTGTCAGCAGACACATCTTCGACTTCCTGCTCCGCGCTTTTCTCTTCGGAAAATGGCACACCATCAATTCGCTTTTGCAATGAGGCGGGAATCTCCTCGTCTTCACCCACCGAATCAGGATCAACCTTCGAAAGATAAATCCACTCGTCCTTGTCCTCTTTCATACGCAAGTAGGTCACCACGACGACGACGAACATGAATCCTCCCACAGCAATCGTGGACTCGAGAATGAACGGGGTGAAAACCAACTGAAAGGCATTAAGAAGGAATCCAAAAACACTTTCCCGAAACCCTGGTAAAACGCCGACGAGGACGCCTAGAACAGTGAACAGAAAAAGCACAACCGCCCACCACGGCACACGCCGAGCGCCTTCATCTGTCGCAGTCTGATCTTTCGCCATCTTCTACAGATTACGATCCCCGGCCCCATTCGACAACGCCAGAAAAGTAAGGACAGTTCGCTGCAAGCGAAGGTGGATCGTGACCTCCGGGCGCGATGCTGAATCCAACGAGCGGCAGCTCGCATGATCAAGAGCGTGGGTGTGACAGTTCAACAACGCGATACGTTTTAGAAAGTGCAGCCTTCCGGCTGGAGCCAATTCATCGTGCCCGGAGGTCACGATCCACCTTTGGCCTTCTGTGTTGAGAGAGAACAAAAAATTTTCGCGCCCTTTCGCGTCCTTTCGTGGTTCACCTCTCAGTCACCATCGACGAACCCAACCATCTCCTCCGGCAATCCACACTCCCACGAGAAACTCTCTCCATTCACCTCCACCTCCAACTTCGCACTGTGCAACGCATGGCGCGGAAGCAGCAACTCACGCTCAAGCTCCGGTGTCCACCCCGTCTCAATGTGGTTGAGGTAACAATGCTCTCCCGGCCCATAAATCTTATCTCCGACAATCGCGTGTCCTAGATGTGCCAAATGCACGCGAATCTGGTGCATGCGTCCCGTCACCGGTTTCGCACGAACAAGAGCAAACTGATTTCCGTTCGACGTCTCCCGCTCGAACCTCCTTTCCACGACAAATCGCGTCTCACTCACCTGACCCTCAGGATTCACGCAACGCTTCACCCAAATCGCCGACTCCATGAACTCGCTCATCTGCCGGATTGGCTCAGCGCACACAAACTCATCTTCCACCGGCCATCCCCAAACGATGGCGAGATACTCCTTCTCCACCGCCCGGCGCTGCATGGCTTTTCCAAACCGCGACGCCCATTCCTTGTTTTTCGCGACGAGGACCAGACCACTCGTCTCCCGGTCGAGCCGATTGATAATCGACAGCTGTGCCCCATTCGCGAGATCAAAAGCCAGCAGCCCTTCGAGGCCGTCAAGCAAGGTCGGCGGGTTGCCGGGAACGCTCGGATGGACTAACAAGGGCGCGGGTTTGACGACGACGATGTAATCTTCCGTCTCGTCGATGACCTCGAAGTTCGTATTATTTGCGATGTCGCGCATTTACCGCCCCGAATGATTACCTTGAAAAACGTTTCCCGCACCTACCAAAGCCAAGGCAAAGAACCGGTGCACGCCCTTCGGGATGTCTCCTTGGAAATCGAACCGAATTCCCTCGTTGCCGTCACCGGTCCGAGCGGATGCGGGAAAAGCACGATGTTGCATTTGCTAGGAAGCCTCGATGCTCCTAACTCGGGAGAAATCCATGTTGGCAACGTCGCCCTTCATTCGGCGTCGGAAGAGGAGAAGGTCCGCTACCGACGTGAAGAAACGGGTATCATCTTTCAGTTCTTCAATTTGCTTCTCACCATGAGCGTGCGCGAAAACGCCGCGTTGCCTTTGTTGCTCAAGGGCATCAGCGCCAAGGAAGCGCACGAGAAGGCTGATCGTTTGCTGGAACTCGTCGGACTCACTGAACGCGCCGGTCATTTTCCTCACGAACTAAGTGGCGGCGAAATGCAACGCACCGCCATCGCCCGTGCCCTCATCCACGATCCCGTCCTTGTCCTCGCCGACGAGCCCACCGGCAACCTCGACTCCAAAAACGCCGATCGCGTCCTCGATGTCTTCCGCAAGATCCACGCCGAAGCCCTCACCACGCTCATCGTCGTCACCCACAGCGAAGAAGTCGCCGCCATCGCCGACCGCCGCATCGCGATGGAAGACGGGCGAGTGGTGTAGCAGAGGTCGGATGTCGGATGTCGGAGATCAGAAGTCAGAGGTCAGAGGTCGGAGCGCCGGTGCCTTCACCGACCGTCACATCCGCGAGAGCAAAGCGAGCCACTCTTTTCCCGAGTGCATCTGGATTTTGCCTTATCCTCTCGGCGTCTCTCATTCCACGGACTTACGCAGGCGAATCAGTTGTGATCGAAACTTGGCAATCCGTTCTGCATGGGCCGGTAGAGATGCGAGGTTCATTGTTTCTTCGGGGTCCTTCGCGAGATCGTAAAGCTCTTCGAAAAGCGGGTTTGAGTCGATGTATTGAATGTACTTCCATCGCTCCGTCCTAATCCCCTCATTCTGCGGAATGGACATGTTCCAGGATTCCATTGGCGCGAAGTGATGTTCGTAGTACATCTCCTTGCGCCAATCCGGCGGAGTCGTACCATCAACAATTTCCTTCACGCTTCTTCCCTGCACAGATTCAGGAATATCTATCCCCGCGTAATCCAACATGGTCGCACCCATGTCTATACTCAGGGCAAAATCCTTGGTCCGCTGTCCGCGCTTTGACTCCGGAAGGCGAGGATCGTAAACGATCAACGGAACGCGAATCGACGCATCGTGAGGATACCATTTTCCGGCGAAGCCATAGTCACCGAGATATTGGCCGTGGTCTGAAGTGAAAATAATGATCGTGTTGTCAGCCACACCAGCCGCCTTCAATTTCGCGAGGATGCGCCCCACTGCCTTATCCACGCCAGAGATAAGCCGGTAATACCCCTTCAGGGACTCCTGTGTTCGCTTTGGACTCCAATAGCGGACCGCCCAACGCGCGCGCGTTTCCGAATGCTTGATGAAATCCGGCCAACGGTCGAAATACTCGGCGGTCGCTGTCGAGGGTAGCGGTATCTCGATGTCGCGGTAGAGGTCGGCGATGGATGGATCAGGATCATAGGGAAACTGGTCGGACTTCACGCTCTGGCTGTCCTGCACATGGGGCGCCTTGAAACTGATCGAAAGATGAAATGGTTTCGCCGCTTCTCTCTCAGTGCTTACGCTGCTCTCAATAAACTCCTCCGCCTGATTCGCCATCACGCTCGTGAGATGCAACGTCTTACCATTCTTTTGCATGATAAACTTCCCCTGACCGGGGAAGCCCTTGTTGAAATCAAAGACCTCCTCGCCCGGCGGATCACCGACACCATACTTCCCGATAAAACCCGTCCGATATCCGCCTTTTTTCAACAAGGCTGGATAAGACGAAGCCAGTTGTTCTGCCGACAGTTCCTCGTTGAACTGCCACATCCCATGCCGCGCCGCGTATTGCCCGGTTAGAATGCAGGCCCGGTTCGGCGCACAAATCGCGGAAGTTACAAACGCCCGGTCGAAGACCATTCCCCTCTCCGCAAGGGCATCGAGATTCGGCGTGTGGATGATCTCATTTCCGTAGCAACCCAGGGTATCCCAACGTTGATCGTCGGTGAGGAGGAAGATGATATTGGGACGTTCAGCGGCAGTGGTCGGATTCTGGCAGGTAAGGAGGACGAATGAACTGATCAGGAAAAGCAAAAACTCGTTGGATCGGGGGAACATGCCTTCATTGAAACTCCGTGGCCCCCGGTTCGTCAATGTCCATATCCGCTATCGCATCCCACCCTTCTTTACCAATTCGAGCAGATTCTCATTTTCGCTCGCATCGTCAACAGTGTGATGAGAGGAAAAACCGTCGATTAGCCAGCCATCGTAGTAAACCTGCGCAAAGAAGCCCTTCACTTTGGAGCCGCCTTTGTAACTTTGGTTGTATCCGACCTGCGTCTGGGTCGCCTCGTCGGTGAAGAATTTTGTCGATTGCCCGGGCGCTAATTTCATGGTCGTCATCTCCGTATCAAAAGGATAAAGATCGTCCAACCCCTTCACTACTCGTCCCGATCCCGCGCTCTCCGCAAAGAACCCCCAGATCACTTCCACCTCAAGAGTCTCTTTGGACCGATTGGCAACTTCAACAGACATACGGATCGATCGTCGGTCATATCGTGTTCCGTAAATGCTGTAGTATGTGTCTTTGCTTCGGGAACTGACGACGGCTTCAACGGAAACCCACGGCAGTTTTTTGGGCTTTTTCCTGATCTTCAGGTCCGGGTAATCATCGAGATACTCGATATCCGCCTCCACGAAGAACTTTCGCTCCACCGTTTTATCTGCACCCGCAGGTGTCGTCAGCGTGATATCGAAACTCGAGTAGTTTTTCAATTTCGCTTCCAGCGTTGTGCCCTTCGTCGAAGTCCACGTCCGCAGTTCCTGAGCATCCACTGTCATCGTAGCGCCCCACAACAAGAGAAAGGTTCCCCATGCCTTCATAATTCCGATTATTTGGGATAAACCGGAATTTGAAAAGCAAAAAAGACCTCAGGAACGAGTAATCACCAGAAGATCAGACATGAGTCCGTTCATTCGCGGCCCCACCAATATCGATATAGCGTTGAGCGAGAGCATGTAACTACAACGCAACAAGAGGCTTAGTTGCTATCAACCACCCCCATGCTCCCACAATTCATCCCCTAGCGAATCTGTCGCTTGAAGATAATGACCACGTCTCGTGTCTGTCCGTACGAATGATTGGTGTCCAAGCCAACCGCAAGTTCCCAGCCTTGACTGCCAAGGTCATTCATCAGGGCATCCAGTTTTAATTCATCAATTTTACCCCCCGACCAACCGTGGGCGGCGAGCTTGATGGTTTTGTATTCCCATTTCGTCATGAGTAGTTTGGGTTGTGTTCTAGATTGTAACGGATTGTTTCAATTACCTTCCTACATTTCAATCATCCGGACTCCCGCCAATTACAATGCACGTTCCGTTTTGTAAGGGAATCTCAGGAGGCACGTCGAGTCCAAGTCCTTTCAATTTGACCGCATTCTTTAGAAATCGAATGACTCCATCCCCTCTTCCCGCCAATCTCGCGGCTCCCGCCTTGCTTCCTTGAATCGCTTTCGATGCTTCGTTCCCCTTCCGCTCACACGCGCTCGCCAGAGACGAGAACTCGAGGGCTTCAAATGAGTCCGCATCACCTTGATTACCTCGTCTTCACTCATTCCCACCCGCTTCTCTATCTCCTCAAATGAGACGCGATCCGCCCAGGCCAGGCGGATGACTTCGTCGACGGTTTCCAATTCCATGTAGAACCTTACGGTCGGCTGCATGATTCAAGAGCTTGGAAACTGCCCAAAAAGCACTGGTGGAACGCGCGTATTGAGGAAGAACATCCTATCCTTCGTTTCGCAGAATCTTTTCCATCTTCCAGCCCTTCGCCAATTCGTCGACCAGCTTGTCGAGATATCTCGCCTTTTGAATGAACGGATTCTCCAACTCTTCCACGCGGTAGCTACAAACGACACCCTTGATGAGATGCGCGTTGGGATTGAGCCTGCATTTTTCGAAGAAGGTCTCGAAAGTCACTTCATCGTCGATCATCGACTGCAGCTTCTTTTCATTGTAACCCGTCAGCCACTCAATCACACTGTTCAGCTCCTCTCGAGTGCGGCCTTTCTTTTCCACTTTTTTCACATACAGCGGATAGATGGAAGCAACAGTCATCTGAGCAATACGCTCTTCTGTCCCGAGTGGTGGTTGCTTCATGACGATTCAGCACGTTTTCTTGAAAGCGTATCGAATGCCTTGGCACAGAGATAAGGTCGATTCACTGTGCCAACTCCACTAATCAACCGTCGTTCCCATCGTCTTGGCCGGCCTGTTCCTCGCTCGCTTTCGCTTGTGCTTTCATCACTTCGCCTTGGATAGCCGGCATGACATCGGCCATGTAAACTCCAAATTTTTTCATCGCAGACTTTCCGACTTCCGAACCATAGAAGTCAGCAAGCGCCTTGAGTTCCTTCGCCGTAAAATGCTTCACCATGGAGTCCTTCATGGCCTGGCTGAGCGCGGGAATATCCAGATGCTTGGTAAGGAGAGATTTAAAGGACTCTCGCTCGTCCTCAGGAAAGCCCTTCGCCATCTGCTCAGCCATGTCGGCAAACATCTCTTCGGGCGGAGTGGCCTTCAAATATCGATCTGCTTGGACCTTTCGATTCTCGGGAGTGTCCTCGATGGCAACTGCGGTTGAAAGTGTCAGGACGGTTGCGCAGAGGGCGAAGGAAAAGAGATTTCGTAATTGCATGATATTTTTGGATTTGTCTTATTTAGAGAGTCAAAAAGCGTCTGCGAGAAAAGATGAAGGCGGCGTCAGACTCTTTTGACGATATCGAACTTCACCAAATGCGTCAATTCAGAGGGATGGTGCTGTTGATCAGAAAGGAGTTTTCAGGGCCTAGGCTCGAGGTCTGATTTGATTTTAAACTCGGCTCTCGCAGCTTTTTGATTCTCTGCTCCTTCTTCTGCGTCGGGAGAAAGGATCTCATCAAGTAACCCCTGGGCGGAGTCTGGTGCAGTGATAGAAAAAGCGATGTCTCTCGAGCCTGCTGCGGCAGAAATTTGAAAGTCGATAAACGGGCAGCACTCCGATTCCAGTAGAATGATGGATGTGACTAATTGAAAATTCTCTTCCTGCCTTGGGAGTGTAAATTTGTACCCTCCATTTATCTTTTCTGTTTCTGTGGCTTTCGTTTTAAGCGTCCTGAGAACAGTATTCTTTCGTTCTTCGAGTGCCTTTTCGTCCAGCGAGCAGGTTGGGTCCTGCACGGCGTTCTCTTCGTTGTTTTGCTGCTGGATCGAATCACCACTTTGCCCAACAACTGTCGATGTAAGCAGGAAGAGCAACAAGCCGGATACATATTGGAGTGCCGTTTTCATTATTTTATTCTACCTGACGCCGAAGCGGCCTCGCCTTCTGACGAGAACCCGTGACGGCAGTGTAAATCGGTTTCCGATATCAGAAAAGGCGTTTCGACGGCGTACGGTTCAGGAAATTGAATCCTGCAACTTGTTCACGCTGGCTGGACCATGACGCGTGAAAGAGTGTTCGAAGTCCCGGCAGTCCTATATTACGAACTCTGAACTCGAAGCACGGCTCATCAGCCGGAGAGACGATTTTTCATGTCGACTCCGAATCGCCGGAGGCAGGAGCATTGACCTCCGACGTCGAATTCTCCCATAGTTAGGATCAGGGGCTGGAATCCATGAGGCGCAGTGCCTGCACTACAACCAGCGTTCCATAATGTGGTTCAAAATTGGAACGCCGCGAACCTCATGGGGGTTGTCGCGCACGACTCGAAAACCATGGCGCTCAAAAAACGGGCGCGCCGTCACGGATACCTCGGCGTACAGTCTGATGAGATTGGATTGGCGGGCCTCCTCGAAGATCCGATTCATGATCGCCGTCATGTGCCCTTTTCTTGAATGAGAAGGTGACACATACGTGCAGTCAATGTGACCGTCCGGCTCGAACTCAATAAAGCCTACGACTTCTCCATCAACCACGGCAACCCACGGGTCCTTCCGCTCGCATCGCTTGCGCCACTTCTCAGACCAAGCAGAGTCCTCTTCAATTGGCGTCGCCCAAGCGTGACGCTGCTGCTCGTTGTAGTGGTCACGCGTCAATTCGTGCACTGCCTCGTAGTAGATCTCGCCGATTCGGAGTTCGTCGCCGACTTGCCACTTCCGAACAATCGTGTCCGCTCGAGTTTTCATCTTAAAGAGAAGGTAGAAGTCATCTCACCCCTGACAGAGAATAGTCTCCGATCTCTGGGTTAGTGGTTTAATGGTCATAGTGCTTTCGACTCGCCAAGGGTCAGGAATTGAGATCGACGCCTTGTTCTGCTCGGTTGTGGACAAAAAAGCGCCATTCTGAATAGAGAAGGAAACTCCAAAAGCCCACGAGGAAAATCCAATCTGATAGTAACTCAAAGTGAATGTAAAGGCCGGTTAGAATCGGGAAGCCCACAAACAAATACCTAATATACTCCATCTCTCTGTTCGGGAGCCGTATCGCTGTCACAAGTAAGCGAGAAAACCCACCGATGAGTAGCAGGGCGAGAATGTAGCCATTGAAAATTATAAGGAGAGAGATCGACGGAACAATAAGTAGCCAGCCGATGATCAAAAGATTGCGGTCAATCTCGTCTTGGTTTTTCGGTCCATTTAGCGAAACAGCCATTTCTGAGGCAAACGTTTGAGACCTGCCACCCGCTACTAGCGGTGGACACCGGACTTCCGGCCTATTGTTGAACTTGTCACTTCACTTTCGAATTCAAGACAGCAGCGGCTTGGTCATCGACCCCTTGTTCACCCTGTTCATGTTACTGCGCCTCAAGGTTGCTCGCTCTCCAGTCCGCAAGGTGTTTTCGTCCAACAGCTATAGCAATCTGACCATAAATGAATCCTCCGATTCCTCCGCCTATTGCCGCGCCGGGTAAGTCCCACAAAAAAGAACCGAGACCAGCACATCCGCCGCAGATGATGATGCCTGCGTATGTTTCCCAATGCCCAAAGCACTTTCTATAGGCATACTTCCACGCCTTTTTCTTTTCGAGCTTCGTCAGTTCTGACAGTTCGGGGACGGATTTCTGAGTCCAGTAGATCTTCATTTTCTTGAGCGAACATCGAAGTCCTCCTATGCCTGACCGAGGGTTGGCTCCAACTTCTGGGATAATGGTTGAATGATCATGATGCTTCCGACTTGCCAAGAGTCAGATGTTGAAATCAACGGCGTGTTCGGCGCAATTGCAAACCCTGAGTTCTAGCGTCTTTTCAATGGCGGATCATTTTCATAAGTCTAAATTATCCTTTGCAACGCTGTTGCTTATGATCTCGAAAACTGACTTCTTCCAGTCTTTCAATGCCCTTCTCGACTTACCGAAAACTTTGTCTACGCCCCTCTCCTGCAAGACCGATTCAAGAATGTCGTCAATGCCGCAATGAGTTTTTCCGTCCGCTTTCGCAAATTTAGTCGCACGCTGAATTATAGTTTTGAAGCGACTTGTGAATGGCACGTCATCCGCAGGTTGATCGAGGCTGGTCCGATTCTCAATGCGAAGGAGAATCTCACTGCTCGTGATCCCATGAGCCTTGACGTCCGGAGAAATCGATTCAGCAAGGCTCACCCAGGAAGAGCAGAGGTGGGGCAAACACGCCGCGGCAGCGTTGCAACGCTTGGCATGTTTCCTTGAAAGCGCTACCACTTGGGCAGCTCTGGGAGTGAGTTGCGTGTGATACATCTTTCTCTTTTCTTGCCGGACGTTCAAATCTTCCCATCCATGACCAGAATTACCTGATGATGTTGAAACGGGAAATCACTCACAAACTACAGAAAGGTCCGACAAACTCAAGAACGGGTCATGGATTGGGAACGATGGCTTGTTCGGCCAGTCGGTTTGAGTCACGCCCAGTCTCCCCTTGTTGTAAGCTCATCAACGCATCGATGCCCGTCGGGCATCTTACTATCTAGCTCATCCACATGCCACCTCTCGAA
>JBCCWV010000031.1:0-33883 GCA_039192745.1 Verrucomicrobiota bacterium
CGGTTTCCCGGAGTCCTGCGTCTGCCATGGCGGTGCCTTCGCGCCGAAGGACGAGCATGAATTCACCGCTCCGGATCAAATTCAGGCGACGTGGGTTTATCCGAACAACATCGTCGTCACCAGCGCGAACAATCTACAGCACGGCGCGGGCAGCACGCGGGCGATTTACGGCGAAAAAGGAGTTCTCGACGTCCAGAACTGGAACAAGCCCGTCGCGACCGCCAACGGCGCGCCGAAACGCGATGGCTCCATTCGCGGCGAGGTCGAGATCGAAAACGTCGAAGGTCCCGACCACTGGCTCGACTGGCTCCAATGCATGCGAAGCGGCAATCAGCCGAACGCTTCCATCGAATCCGGCTTCCAGCATTCCGTCGCCACCGTCATGGCCCAGCGCTCCTACGAAACAGGACGCAAAACGATCTACAACGCGAAGAAGCAGACGATCGAGTTGGCTTAAAAACCACCTCCCCGGCGGACCGCGGATGTCCACATCCGCTCACCTCCGCCTGACCGAAGGGAAGCAATTTGAGAACGGTGACTGGCTAACTCTCGTCCGCACGCGAACACGGTTGGAAGTGCGGCGCGTTGCGCCGACCAGGCTGATGCGGATGTGGACATCCGCGGTCCGCCGGGAGCGGCACCTTCTTGAACGAGTCTGCTCCTCTTTGCAAAAGAGCCCTCTGAGAGAAATGCCACGCAGCGAAGGCATCTCATCGTCGATAATTCGCGGAAAATCACGGTTTCTGAAAACGCCGCCTATCAACGTAGCATTCCAGTCTGAAGATTTGCTCAAACCTACAAGTCCCTCACGTCCGGGATTTCTAAAACACGAGCTGTCACGCCAAAGGCGTGATCGCCCAGAGCCCAGGGTTTCCGACAAAGGAGGACACCCTGGGATCAACCATCGTGAGCCATCAACCGCAACGCGGTTGAACACCCACTAGCTGCTCATCAAGTTGGAATCGCGTTGCGTTCCACTGGACGGAGCCACCTTTTCCCACGGCGACACCTATGGCGTAGATATTCCGGAATCGAAGAGTAAGGCCCTCCCTACCCGACGATACCGTTGAAACTTGCACTCGGTCGCATCGCCTCTGACGCCTTGTCATCGACGGGTGCGTAGTAGCCTCCGACGTCGGTCGCGTTACCTTGCACGCCGTTCAGTTCTTCAACGATCGTCGCTTCCGCATCCGCGAGTTGTTTTCTGATGTCTTGGAACGCTCCGGCAATTTCGGCATCTTCCGAAGCGGCGAGCGCTTCCGCCCAGTAGAGGGCGAGATAGAAATGTGAGCCGCGGTTGTCGATGCCTCCGAGTTTCCGGGTCGGCGCTTTGTTTTCGAGAAGCCACTTCGTGTTGGCGTCGTCGAGTGCGGTGGCGATTGATTTTGCCTTCGCATTGCTCTCTGCCTCCGCGAGATGGTGAAGCGATTCGGCCAGCGCGAGAAACTCGCCAAGGCTGTCCCAGCGCAGATAGTTCTCTTCCAGAAATTGCTGAACGTGCTTCGGCGCGCTGCCACCCGCACCGGTTTCGAAAAGTCCGCCTCCGTTCATCAAAGGGACGATGCTAAGCATTTTCGCGCTCGTTCCCAGTTCCAAAATCGGAAACAAGTCGGTCAAATAGTCGCGCAGCACATTGCCGGTCACACTGATCGTGTCTTCGCCGCGCTTCGCTCTTTCCAGCGAAAACTGCGTTGCCTCGGCGGGCGCCATGACGGGCAACTCAAGACCGGAAGTGTCGTGATCCTTGAGATAGACCTCGACTTTCTTGATCAACTCGGAGTCATGCGCCCGCGTCTTGTCGAGCCAGAAAACCGCCGGCGTGTCGGTAGCGCGGGCTCGGCTCACCGCAAGCTTCACCCAGTCGCGAACCGGTGCGTCTTTTGTCTGACAAGCCCGCCAAATGTCGCCCTCTTCAACGTCGAAACTCATGAGCACGGAATCACCTGCATTATCGATGACCTCGATCTTGCCATCTGCGGGAACTTCAAAGGTTTTGTCATGCGACCCGTATTCTTCGGCCTTTTGCGCCATGAGTCCGACGTTGGGAACGGTGCCCATCTTCGACGGATCGAAGGCCCCGTTTTCCCGGCAGAAGTCGATGGTCTTTTGGTAAACGGCCGCATAGGAACTGTCCGGAATGACGGCCTTCGCATCTTGCCGCTCCCCGTTTTTGTCCCACATCTTCCCGGAATCACGGATCATCGCCGGCATAGAGGCGTCGATGATGATGTCGCTGGGAACGTGCAAGTTGGTGATGCCTTTGTCGGAATTCACCATCGCCAGTTCCGGCCCGTTCGCGTAAGCCGCGTCGAGGTCGCTCAATATCGCTGCTTTTTGATCCGCAGGCAGCTCTTCGATCTTCGTGAGAAGCGTGCCCAGTCCGTTGTTCGAATTGTAGCCCACTTCATCGATCAACTCCCCGTGCTTGGCGAAGACTTCTTTAAAGAAAGTCGTGACACAGTGTCCAAAAATGATCGGATCACTCACCTTCATCATCGTCGCTTTCATGTGAAGCGAGAAGAGAATCCCCTGTTCCTTCGCCTCCGCGATTTGGCTTTCGAGAAAGGCAACGAGGGCTTTCCGACTCATGAACGTCGCATCGAGAATCTCCCCTTCTTGCAGCGGGATCTCTTCTTTCAAGACGGTGACCGCGCCATCCGCACTCGTGTGCTGAACGCGCGCTGTCGTCGCCTTTTCTAACGTCACCGATTGCTCGTTCGCCCGAAAATCATTCTCCCCCATCGTCGCGACGTGTGTCTTGCTGTCCCCGCTCCACTTGCCCATGTAGTGAGGATTTGCCTTGGCGTATTCCTTGACCGCTTTCGGAGCACGGCGATCAGAGTTGCCCTCGCGAAGGACTGGGTTGACCGCCGAACCTTTCACACGGTCATAGCGCGCCTTGATGTCTTCCTCTTTTTCATCGGCGGGCTCGTCCGGATAGTCGGGAAGCGCGAAGCCCTTGCCCTGCAGTTCCGCGACACAGGCCTTCAATTGCGGAATCGACGCCGAGATATTCGGAAGCTTGATGATGTTCGCTTCGGGCGTCTTGGCCAGTTCGCCAAGAAAAGCGAGTTCATCCTCGACACGCTGGTCCTCGTTCAGGAAATCCGGGAACTGGGAAAGAACGCGTCCCGCCAACGAAATGTCGCGGAGCTCCACTTCGATCCCCGCCGGCTTGAGAAAGCCGCGAATGATGGGAAGGAGCGAGTAGGTGGCGAGAGCCGGAGCCTCGTCGGTTTTCGTGTAAGTGATCTTGGACATGAGAGACGTTGCGCCCGGAGTTCGCCCGGAGCGGCCACGGGCATAGAAGCGAGGGACGGCCAATAATCAATGCCTACCTCCACCGGAATAGCGGATTCATCCGTTCGGCGAATCCGCCTTCGTATGCTCCCACTCCTCCACCATTTTCACGGCCTTGGTGTAATCCATTTCGTCGTAGCCGTAGCGGAGATAGACGTCGAATCGCTCTTTCGCTTCCGATTTGCGATCCAGATTCCACAATGCCTCGCCGTGGAGGAAATAAAAATGGTAGAAGGTCGGGAACAACTCGATCGCCTCATTCGCCGCCGTTTCCATCGCCGCCCAATTTTTATTCACCCGGGCATGAGCGATGCGGACCATCAAATTGATCCGCTCATTGCGTAGATTCCGAAGGCACGCCGCCTCAAACTCCTTTGGAATCCCCTCCGGTGCGTTCAGGACGTGCGCCAAGGCATAGACGTTAAAGACGCGGAACGTCTGCATCGTCCTCCAGGCTGCGGCCATCTGAACCGGCAGGGCCTTGCGTGCCTCCTCTTCGGCCACGCGAAGCGACTCCTCGCGATCCAAGGATCGCAAAACGGGGATGATGATCGGCAACATCATGGGATCGGTCATTTGCTCCGGCGTCAACGCATCGAGCGCCTGCACAAGTTTCGCCTTTCTTCCCGTGTTGTAATAATGGACCAACTCCAACCGCGGAATCGTCCGATCAATGATCGGGTGCTCGAGCCCATCCATCGTTTTCGCGATGTCATACTTTTTCCCGAGACGAATGCCTGTCTGAATGTCGAACGACTTGATCGCCGCGAACGTCATCGGCAGTTCTTCCCGTTGGCGCCACGGCTTGAAGATCTCCCGCAAGCGGGCGAGCAGATCGGGTTCGTCGGTATCAATGATTCCGGGCGCGGCGAGCGCGGCAAGCGACTTCGGGAGGTCGGCTTTGGTCTCGGCGAGAAGCATTTTGAGGAGTTGAAAATTGAAGGCAAACGTCTCCTCGCCTTGCGGCAGGCTCTCCGCGAACTGAATCCAGAATTCGGGATCAATCTTCGGGTAGTCGCCGCTCTGAATTTGCGTGAGGCGAATCCGCTTTGCCTCCTCCGCGGGGAAAAAGTCGAGGTCGCGCAAATCCCGCCATTCCGTCACCGCGTCCGCCGGTTCGACACTTCCAATTTCGGGAAACGATTCACGGGCGATGGAGTCCATCGCGGCACTCAAGGGCGCTATCGTTGCCGCCTGATCGATCGTTCGCACCACTTCCATTCTCAGGTTGTCCCGTTGAATGCCGAACCCCTCCTGAAAGCGCCATTCCTCCATCGCTCGTGCGATCTTCCGTGTTCTTTCAATTTCCCCCATTTCGAGCAGTCGCTCCAAAGCCTGAGAGATGACCACCAATTGCGACGGACCAATCTCTTCACTGGCAACGACCTCGATGCACGCCTCGAGTTCACCGGCGTCCTGCAAGTCGCACTCAAGGTATTGGCCATAGACGCCCAGCGCTTCGGCAATCCTCGGATTGTTTCGGTCGAAGTCCTGATGGGTGAGATAAAATGCCATGTCCCCCTTGTCTCCCCGGCGCACGGCGTCCTCCATCGCAATCGTCAAAACGATCTGACGAAGACGCACATCGAAAAGGGAATTGTTCACCACTGAGCGAATCAACTTCCGGAACTCCGCATGCGTTCGCGCCGTGTCGAGCAGCGAAAGAAACGCCGAACGGAAAGAGCGAAGCCGCAGATTGTAGTCTATGTCAGGATCGGCACAGGCGAGAAGCCGCAACTTGATAACTTCTTCGCGCGAGAACTCGTTGCCGGGCGACTCGATGACAGCATCGCGGCCCTCGGCAAATCGAGGATCATTCCAATCCGTTGGCGGACAATGATTTACCCACGCAGGCTCATACCGATCGAGCCACTCTTTGATGCCCACCTCAAAGTCCGCGACCTCTTCATCGTCGCGAACCATGGAATCGTAGCGCTCAATCAGCGCCGCCTTTGCCGGCTCATCCGGCGCGTCGGCCACACGATCAATTCCCGCTTTCAAAAGCGCCACCTCCTTTTCGCGCTCTCCCAATTTTCGGTAGAGTTGCGCGAGAGCGATGATCGTTTGCGGCAAATCGATTACCTCCGGCTGCTGGAGAAGTTGCTCAATCAATTCCGCCGGCTTCTGCATCCCCTCTTCCTTCGTCGCGGCAATGTGGGCCCAAAGCCGCAACATGCCCTGAGCGACCGGGTCGTTGAAGCCTCCCTTTTCCGTCAAGTAAGCCTGAACACCTTCGAGCGCCGCATCGGCCTCCTCCAATTCGACTAAAGCAACCACCTTGTAGAGTTCCTGGTGATCCGCGAACTCTGGGAGTGGTGACGAGAACTCATTGCAAAGCAGCAGCGCAAACTCATAAACCTCCGTCCGTAATTCCGGCGCCAGACGCGGACCAACGAAAACGAGGGTCGAGGCAAAATCGCGAAAGTGATGCGGCGCCCAGCGCGTCGCACGGGCAAGAAGATCCAAGCGATCAATAAACGCCGCCGCGTTCCCGTCCTGCGCCGCTTGCATAATTTGTTGCGCCATGATTTTCGGCGCGGGAAGCGCGGCCAAGCGGATCTCTTCCGGGGCTCCGCCACCACTCAATTTCGGAACCAACTCCAACCAGGCTTCCATCCACGTCTCGCCGCTTTTCCAGTAGGCCCTGGCCTTCGCCGGGGTCGCGGCAATTTCGCTCAGCGCCTTCATTGAATAGGACGTGTCGGCGTCCGCACGCACCAACTCCGGCACGGCCTTCAAGCGTCGGACCGTCTTCAAAGCCGCATCAAACTCACCCAACTCCAACTGCAGAATGGCGGCCCGCAGCAGCGATGAGGCGGCTCCGATGTCGGCATTGGCAAACCGACCGGCACGAAGGAAGAGCCGCGTCGCCCTTTCATGATCTTTTCGAACCAACGCATTTCCCGCCAACCGTTCCAAAACCCTCACCTTGTAAACGAGGGCCAGACTCTCACTCTTCAACAACTCCTCTAGAATCTCCTGCTCCTCCGCAAACTCCTGAGCCCGGTGATGATGCGCCGCCGCAAGAAGCCTCCCCTTCACATAAATCTCCGACTGCTGCGGAAACCCTTCCAACAATTCCAGCATCCGCGGTCCCAGCCGCGTCGAGAGGATGGGATTGGCCATCGATTCCTGCACTTCCGTCAAGGCAGCCACTCGCCAAAAAACGCGACCAAAGTCATTCTCCGCTGGAAACCGCAGCAGGTATTCCACGGCGAGAAAAAGATAAGCCTCCGCCGCCTCCGATCCCGCGCTCATCTCCCGAAGCCGCCCTTTGAACTCCTCGCGCGTCTTCAGTCCCTTCGCCAGACTCTCGCCCTTCCATTCCTCCGGTTGATGCTCTTCGACGAACGCGCGGAACTCGCGATGAATCGTCTTCCACTTTTCCGAATCGCTCGCCGCGAAGGCATGGCCGTGCAGGCACGCGAATAGTGCTAACAAGAGAGAAATCGTCCGGCCCATCATGGACTAAACGATACGAAAGATCGCGCCGCAACCCACCCTTCCCAAGAAGGACCCGCGAAGGCTGACTCATTTTTCAGGATATCCGACCGCATCGAAGTCGAATTAACGAGAAAGAGAAACAGCATAAGCGCGGCGTCATCCCCACCCCCCGCCTCCCCGCAGCACCGCCAACGGCATTCAATCCCAACCCCAGCGCCTCCCCGCAACAATACCAACGGCATTCATCCCAAACCCAAGCGCCTCCCCGCAGCAACGCCAACGGCGTTAAATCCCAAAGCCCAGGGCAAGCCAAAGGCGCCGCCCTGGGAAAACCCCACCGAAGCCCCGAACCGCAACGCGGTTCAACTCATGGCGAAGATGTCACGCCGCCAGCCAGAGCGTAGAACCACGTTGCGGTTCAAGGTCGCGGCGATCACACCCCAGGGTATTCGCTATCGCAAATGCCCTGGGCTTTGAGCGATTACGCCGTTGGCGTAAAAACTGACTGCGCGCCAACCGGCGTTCGCCCCAAATACCCAGCACCTCCCCGCAACATCGCCAACGGCATTCACCCCAACCCCAGCGCCTACCCATAACAACGCCAACGGCGTTAAATCCCAAAGCCCAGGGCAAGCCAAAGGCGCCGCCCTGGGAACCCCCCACCGAAGCCCCGAACCGCAACGCGGTTCAACCCGTGGCGAAGATGGCCCACCTCCACCCAGAACATAGAACCGCGACCAATCACTCAGAAACCGAAGCCCCACGAACATCTCCCACATTCGTCAACGCGTCCCAATCCGGATCTCCATGGTCGAGCCGGTAGATTTCATATTCATACACCGCATCCTCGTTCTCCGGGTCCGCTTCCATCGCGACGAAGAAAAAATATCCCGCCAGAGCCTTGTCCAGCTCGGTGTCCTTATGCAATAACGTCCGCGCGCGCGCCAACAACAATTCCGCCAGCACCTCCGGCTGATAATCGACTTCGACCTTCTTCGGAACGAGCCCCCTCTCCAGCTGACGATTCGCCACAAGCGCGTTGCGATCCCGCGAATTCAAATGCAACGAAAGTCCCAGCAATTGCCGCGCGATGCGCAACTCCCGCGGATGCGGCCGCGAACTGAGACTATTGCTCACGAAGCCCGCAATATTCGAAGCTAACCGCTCGCGTTCACTTTCAAGCAACGCGATTTCATCTCCCATGAACAACGCCGATTTCACCACCGGCGGCTCATAGGTGAAATCACCCGCCGCCGACACCAGGAAAGTCGCCAGCGTGCACAAGACGAGAATGAGGGGGTTCAATCTGGGGATTGGCACTGGACATTATAGCACCGATGGTCCGTTCGTGAACTCCATCACCGAGGAAAAGAAGGCCCACCGCCAAGTCATGCTCGAAAAGCTCGCGGCCATGAACCCCGCCGACCGGGACAACGCCTCCAAGGAAATCGCCAAAACTCTGGCCACCTTCCCCGAGTTCCAAAGGGCGCAACGCGTCGCCGCCTTTGCCCCGCTCCGGACCGAACCCGACCTCCTCCCTTTCCTCTTTTCCATCGGCAAAACGCTTTGCTTCCCAAAAGTGAAGGGAAACATCATGACTTTTCACGAAGTCGACCAACCCGGGGACTTTGTCCGTGGTGCCTACGGCGTCCGCGAACCCAACCCGTCGATCCATTTGGAAGTCACCGCCCCCGAAATCGACCTCATCCTCGTCCCCGGCCTCGCCTTCACGCAAAATGGCCACCGCCTCGGCCGTGGCGGTGGATTCTATGACCGATTTCTGGGCCAGAAAGCATTCCCAGCTCCGGCCATCGGTATCTGTTTTCAGATTCAACTGATCCCGGAACTCCCCACCGAATCCTTCGACGCCACCATAGATCAAATCGCCGCCGGCTAACTCGTTCTGAGCAGCCCAAGACTCCCTCAAGAAGCCTAAATTCTTGGATATACGTACCAAAATATCGGAAACTGAGAGAGCTTCGAAATTCTAGGATTCCCGAAACAATTTTAATCTACTTCACGAAACCACTCATGGTTCACAATCAACAACTTCCATCAAATTCACTGTCGATTTTCCGTTTACTATTGAGGAAGAATATCGCCTCTGGGATGATAGATTAACACAGTTCGGTGAAGAAAACATGCGCGTTCTAGAGCCACCCAAAGAAGTCCTGGATGCTCCTAGCCGCCAAGAAGTCTTCCGCGCTTGGATTGACAGAGGGATGCTCTCAGTTTCGCTCTGCAACGTCTTTCCGGAATCATACAGAGAGGATGTCGCCGAGATCTGGGGAATGCTCATATCCGACATTTTTCACCACGTTGTTGATGCAATTGTCGTGGAGACCGGTCGTGCTCGTGAAGATGTCCAAGAGGCCTTGCGGACTTCACTAGACGAAGTCGTTAGATCAGAAAGAGGAACTCGCCATGGTACGCTGAAGAAGATTACGCAGCAGCTTCCTGAGATTCCTGATCCGGATGTAACAGGCGATGAGAGCTGCGTCGAGATCGTTCGGATCGCTTTGATACCGGATTCAATTCGGGTGATGGTATTGGTCGGGATGTGGCTTCCCGACGACGAAGAATCGGTCTGGGGTAATCTGCTTTACGACATCTCCGCCATGTTAGCGGAGTCGTTGGCTCCAGAGCTGGACGTTGAGACATTGAAGAGCGATCTTCTGAGCGACGTCGTCTCGTATATCGACGACCCAAGCACCAAATACAGCGGCGAATACTACAACACCGAACAAGGCGGTGCTGGACAACCGGCTACCCGCTCCGAGTCAGAATGAACTCCGTGCCTACAACCCTTAACCCGCAGTCCAAGGTGCGCCGCCGGTAGCCGGTGCCAGACCTTGGACGCTCTGCCAAAAAATGGACGAGACACTTGAGGAATTTTACCGCCAAGATGCCAGCTTGCGGAAACTTCCGGAGGTTGATCAGCAGCGGCTGTTTACCGAGTGGGCCGAGCGCAACAAGATCCGAAATCGACTAGAATTTGGAACCTATCGATGGATCAGATTTGTTCGAATAGGTGCGATACTACTGGCTGGGATCTACTTCGTTTCATTCATTCCAGGCGTACCGGGATTCGCTCGCGCCGCCTTCCCATTCGTTGTAATCCTGATGATGGTTGTTTTCGCATTCGACAATCGGAAGCCAATCCTAACACAGGCAGAACAAGCCGACGCTGGTAAGCCCGATCCCGCTGCGAGTTGACTGACTTCATTGATTCGAATCCTTACACTTTGATCGAGCCCGCGCTACCAGGTCTCAAACTATATGCAAGTAACAGATTCCAGCATTCTGAAAGCCTACACCTCTGAAAGGCGTGCATACGATCTTCCCAATTACCAAAGAGAGGATCTCGGCATGTATGTAAGGTATACTCCACTACGATCAGATGCCGATGGGATTATTTGCTTCACCAACACGCCCGAACACGAGATTAAGAACGAAATCGAAAAGCAATGCGATTATTTCAGAACCAAAGGACTCTCCTTCGAATGGAAAGTATACGATTTTGACCTGCCCTCGAACCTCATTGAGCGACTGCTAGAGAACGGTTTCGAGCAAGGAGAAGAAGAAGCTTTGATGGTCTACGACCTTGGGACTGCTCCACCCCAAGCGGAAAAGGAGATCGAAGGCATCAGTATCCGGGAAGTCAGTTCTACGGAAGATTTGTCAGCGATAGTTGCGATTCAAGAGACTATTTGGAATCGAAGCTTTCCTTGGCTGAAAGACCAGTTGTTATCGACCAAGGACTGCACGGCCTATTTCTGCGCATTCTATGATGAGCTTCCGATAGGCGCTGGCTGGATTGAACACCACCAAGATTCGCTCTTCGCCGAACTTCACGGCGGCTCTGTCCATCCTGAATATCGAGGTCGGGGAATTTACAGCGAACTCTTTAGCCACAGATTAGAATACGCAAAAAAGAAATGCATACCCTATATCTCAGTTGACGCAGCTCCTATGAGTAGGCCGATTTTGGAGCGGAAAGGCTTCACAAAGCTCTGCTCAACTTATCCATTAACTAAAAAGAATGCATATCAAGTCTGTGGTCACAACTCCGGGGTCTGCGCCCCCTCCGCGTGACACTTCGACGTTAAAAAAAATTGTGAACACCCACGTTGAGTTTAGATCGCACTCTTTTCCCGCTCGCGAAGGAGAAGAAGACGAGATCAATCCTGGGCGCTGGGGTATGGCGCTTGCAGAATTCTTAGCTGACGGAATCACAAAGGCTGGATTCACTGCAGATGTTGGTGGATACGAAGACTGGGGTGTCTATATTCTCGTTGAGAACGAGGAATTTCCGTTGATGGTAGGCTGTGGGAATTACGAAGAGTATGATGACGGTTTTCTCGTTTTTATTGACCCATCTAAGCCCGAGATTAAGAAGAGTTTGTTTCGCAGACGAACCATCAATACCCGGGCAGTGATTGAGAAGTTGGCTGAGGCGATCGAAGAGACTTTGCAGCAGGGAGAAGATATCAGAGGGCTGCGATGGTGGACTGAAGATGAAGCCTGAAGAATCCGGCTGTCACTACAAGGCGGCGCATCCAACCGCAGACAGCGCTTGAGTTAAGCTTCGTTTTTTTGCAATTTGTGAGTGTGCCTCTTTTTCGGAGGTGATCCGTCATTCGAGTCTGCGGCGAATGACCGTCGAACTTAAGCAAAAACACTGAATGCCCACTCACCTTGACGAGCCAAAGAGTTTCCGAAAAAGTTCTTCACAGAGTTTCTCGCCTTCCTCCGTCAACACGACAGATTTTGCTTTTCCAACCGGATCTAGAATCATGCCCTTTTTGTGCAGTCGATCCATTGCATCCCAATCATGTCCCTTCCACGCCCGTCCGTCGTCGTGCAGCGTCAGATATAAGAGCGCCAGTACAGCTTCGTCGACCTTCTCTTCATCGTAATCCATGACCCCACTATGCCATTTTGAGCTGCGCACTTCAATGATTTGCAAATTTGGGGAGCTCGGAAGCACAAGTGTTACTTCCAACCAGCACTAGCCGGACAAGCCGAGGATACCAAGCCTGACAAGGCTCCGTGTTGATGCAAGTCCGCGACTCCGTTGTTCTCCATATATTCAATCGCCGCCCTCTTTCAGGCTGGTATCTTTAAAGCGTTAGAAAGGAAATGAAGACTACAAGTTTAGCCCGAATCCTTGTCATCGCCCTCATTTGGAAAGCAGTGGCATATGGTGCAGACAAAGTGACCGTAAGGATGCGCAGATGCTGGCGCGGGCCGATCCCGGATTTCTCCATCCCATCGAGATGACCTTATTCAGACTCGTTCTTCCGATCCCGAATCCGTGCCAACCCTCGACCGCCAGATACAATTAGAGAGCCATCCTCCAAGAACACGATGTTGTTTCCCGCGTCGAAGAATTCACCCCGTTGAAGGTCGTAATCCCAGCGCCGGAAGATGACGTTTCCCTGACGGTCTTCGGTAGGATTGCGAAAGGGTGCTTTGCCCAATTCAGCTCGCAGCACCTGTTCCCCGGCGGGTCCTTCGGCATCGGTGCGCAGGCGGTAGCCGTAGAGATAGGTCATGCCGCTTGGCTTCTCACAGCCGGTGCCGTAAACCCGGTTGGCGCCGCCACTGATGGCGGGCACACCGCTGAACTGCACTTCGGCATCCACCCAAAGTAGATCAAACCGTTTCGTCTTCGCATCATAGGTCAGAGTAGCGATCCCGGTCGCGAAGTCGGCGATCGCATCCGGCGAAACCATCCAGGTCGCGGGCCCGCCCTCGGGGACGTGACCTCCGGCGGGAATAAGCAATCCATTGGGCAAATACCCGCTGTAATTGGCCACAACAACCGTCTCTCCAAACACAGCGGGCGAGTTCTCCACGGTCGACAACCATCCGGGAAGCTCCGTTCTTAACACCTTTGGCGTTCCTTCGGGGAGATCGTCTTCGCGACGGATCGCAACGAGGGCCGACGGTCGATCATCACGGCTGGCAACGATGAGCCCGTTCATGACACTCATAACCGCCGCTTTCGCTTCGATGAGCAGCACGAACTGTTCGCCGGAGCGGGTATTGAGCAACGTCGGAGTGGTGCCGGTGCGGCCACGAATCCCGGCAGGTCGTTCCCAGTTTCGGATCAATGTCCGAGCAGCGCTATCCCAGGTCGCCTTGATCACTCCATCCTCGGAGGCGAGATAGATGGCGGTTTTGGCTTCGTCGATTCGCTCCGCTGCCCGGGCATTGGTGGCGATGCCGTCGTCCAGATACTCGGCGGCAATTGGTTCAAGGCGAGCATCAAGCATCACCAGATAGGTCGACTTCTTCCCGTCCTTTTCGAAGACGGCGCTCACGGCAAATTCGCCGGTGTAAGTTGGATTGATGTCGGTAAAGCTGAATCGCTTGAGCAGCTCGCCACCCTCGAAAGCGCAGAGACGGATCACGGCCTCGGTGTCGATCTCGATCACCTGCTCGAGACTGATTCCGTTGTCGAGTTGACCGTTGCCGGCGGGGTCGTCGGTCAAGACGAGGAAACTCGGGTCCTGGGTCTGCTTTCGACGAAGCAGCTTCTGACCGAAACCGTCCTGATCGGGAATGATTACCCGACCGTTGTCGAGGCCGACAAGATTCCATGGGATCGAGAGCGGCAACGGATTCACCACGAAGCGGTCGAGGCCCTCGAAGCGGGGGCCGTCGACGACGAACCGGTAGGCATCGGTCAGACTCGTGCCCCAAACCGTCACCGCCGCCGGTTCCTCGTAGCGGCGCGTGCTAACAATGTGCCAGGGAGAGGTTCCGACCTGCTTGCCGAGTGCGTCATCGAAATCGACAATCTGGACATCGACCTCATTCGAAATCGGACCTGTCAGCCAGGTCGAGGCCTGCCGGGTGGAACCGTAGTGTCCCATCACGCTCGGTGAGGCGTCGCAGTTCGGTGGATTTTTGAGCTGCAGACGTTGCGCCGTTTTCTCCGCAGTAGTGGCTGGATCACGCAGGTGAAAGCGAGGCATCTCCTCGTCCAAGGGAACCGGTAGGTCTTCCGCCCCCGCAAAGAGGCAGGGCAGTGCCAACGCGGCAAACGCGAAACAATTGGTTTTCATTAATCCCAAGATGTGATAATTTTATCACATTGCAACCGCGAATGGAAAAGTCCTCCACCCGTCAACGTCTTCTGGCCGCATCCGTCGAGATCCTCCGCACCCACGGCGCGGGACACGTCACGACCCAGCGTCTCGCCGACGAGGTGGGGATCGTCCAATCGGGGGTCTACCGCCATTTTCGAGGTGGAGAGGAATGCCTCGTTGCCGCCGCGAGGGAGGCGGTCGAGCGAATCCGGCAGATTGTCGAAAGGGATCGGCTTCTGCGTGGGCTTGCCGCCAATTCGAATCCGGATTCGTTGGCGGACCATCTCGACTTGGTTCTTCGGGAAGCGCAACGCCATTGGCCGACCTTTGATCTGGTGCGACGCTTTCGGCAGGAAGACTCGAAGTTGGGGCAAGCGCTTTCAGATGGCTTTGATTGCCTGCTCCGGGACGTGATTGCTCACTTTCACGAACTCGAAAAGCAACAGGGACTGGCATCGCCACGAAAACGGAGCCGGGAACGCCTGGCGCGCGTGGTCATCGACATGATCCTCTGCGTGGCTGAGGAGGTTAAAGACGTGAAGTCGCCAGGAGCCAGAAGAAAGGCAGCCTCCGAACTGGCACTCTTGATTGAGGGAGCCGCAGTGCAGTTTTACCGAGGGGCACCAGCCAGCTCAGCGGGTTCAGGACCCCCATCGGATCGAGCGCGCCCTTCAGGGTAGTGGCTTATTGAAGAACCGATTAGTCCCCGTGATCGGCGCCCCCAATTGTTGACTGCAACCGATGACGGTGACGCCCGTAATGGAACCGCCGTTTCCGTGACTAAAACTGATCGTCTGGTCGGCGAGAATCCCGGCCGCGAGATTATTGGAAAACGTCCGGCAATTGGTGACATTTTGCCCACGGATGCCGGTGCCGGTTAGCCCGGAAGAAGACGCCATGGAGTGCGCCACGCCGTGGTCGGCTCGGATACCCGTGGAGTTGACCGCTTGTCCGAAGCTCCGGTAAACGATCTCGGCGTCGATCCCGATGTCTCCGCTCGCACATTCGCCTCGAGAGTTATAAACGAGAAGTCCGGCGATTCCTTTTCCGCTTTGCGAATCGCCTTCACAGTCATCGACAAGATCCGCGGCAAGGCCGGCGGCATTCGTTCCATCGACGGTCGAACGGCAATGGGAAGCAACTTCCGCCAGGATGCCGCCGGGACCGAGAACTTCGCAGCCATTCGCGATCCTTGTATCGATGGCGGACGAGTCGGCTTCATTCACGGTGCATTGCGAAACGATCTCCGCCTCGATTCCCGTTCCTGTCGTCGATCTCACCTGGCAGCGCTTGACGATAGTTCCTCCGGTTTTAGGCAACTCGATCCCTTGATTGGCGCAATTGCGCACGTGGAGGTCGGTGACCCGAACGTTGGTCACATTGGAAGACGAACTAATGCCGTTGTTGAAGACAGTGCCCAGCAGTCCCCCCTCGGCGATGGATCCGTTCCGAATCGTGATGTTTGAAACACCCGATTGAAGGATGATGGCAGAGCCGCCATCGACGAGATTTTCGTGGGTAACGGCAAAGCCGTTGAGATCGAGCGTGACATCATCCGCCGCAATGGAGATGCCGTTTTCAAGAAAGAAAAGGTTCTCGGTGAGGTAGTAGGACCCCGAAGTGTTGATGGTAATCGCGGCCGCACTGGCTGGTTGAGAAATCGGCATTCGCGGTTCGACCTCGTGCAGCGTCTTCATGAAGGGCACGGGCGTTCCGGTTGAGAGCGCGGCGTCGGGCCCAATGACGGAATCGCCCGAGGCGGGCGGCGTCAATGGCCCCTGCGCGAAGGTCGCCGAACTCATCAAGGCGAAGAGTCCGATGGATGCACTGAGGAAATTCGGGTTCATCTTCATCATGGTGTCCCGAGGGATTTGGTGAGGACGCTCACTGAACCCGTTCCCTCGACGGTGCATCCGATGGCATTGCCGCCCTCGATGGCGACTCCTCCGTTGCGCTTGCCCGTGGAAAAGCTGACCGTGCCCGCCACGGTGAGTCCGAAGGCACCGGAAAGACTTTCCCCGTAGCAGTTCACGGCACACGAAGCGCTCAATCCCCTCCCGTTGATGCCCGACTGATTTTCGCCCATGCAGTTCGTGGCCGTCTGCGCCGAGAGCCCGGTCCCAAAAAAGGAAAACCCGCGGCAGTTGACGGCGATGTCCGCAGAGACTCCGGCCCCTTGAGACGATGACCCATCGCAGTTTGTCAGCTTCTTCCCGACGATGCCTTCCTGACTGACGCCGGCGCCGCGGCAGTTGACGGCCTGCTCGGCGGCAATTCCCCGCTGCGGGCTTTCCGCAATACTACTTTGAAGGACCGAGGCGTTGATTCCCTCGGATGTCACCCCGGAACTTCCGGTCGTTACCACCGCACAGTGCGACGCCTTGAGTGCCGTTACTCCATTCCCGCCGCATCGGCGCACAACGCACTCCTCCACAATCTCCGCCCGAATCCCATCGCCAGCCACATTGCGTACAAGGCAAGTCGTCACGATCGAGTTGTTGCCCCCGAACCCGGAACCACTGCCCGGTTCGAGATTGATCCCGTCTCCCAAACAGCCATCGATGGAAACGTCCTCCAGCCGCAGGTTCTCCGAGTTGAGACTGGGCGCGCGAATGCCGTGGAGGAATCCGCTACCGGAATAACTTCCCGGTGATCCGCCGGAGAAGGAAACGTTGCCTCGTATGTTGCCGTTGAAAATCGTCACCTGTTCGGCCGTCGATTCGATGAGGACAGCGGTTCCTGCCGCCGGGCTGGCCGTCGATGAAACCGTAAATCCACGCATGTCGAGGGTGACATTTGGCGCCGTGATGACGATGCCATTACCTGAAGCGACGGCGATATTCTGCACGAGGTAGTAACTCCCGGGATCGCTGATGGTCATGGCCGCGGAAACCGGTGTGCGCGGTTCGATTTGGTGAAGAGTCTTCATCGACCCCTGGGGAATTCCCGAACCGCTGATCGGCGGGACAGTTCCAATCGTTCCATTCGCCGACGTTGGCGGGAGAAGCGGGCCCTGGGCAAGCACCGCGCCTGCTGCCGCGAGAAACAAAAAGGAGGCGACGCTCTGCCTGATGCGTGACGATGAATCGATCATGGAGCGACGAAGTTGAGGAAGGATTGCGTGACAGTGAGCGAACTTCCGCTGGGTTGCGTGCAGCCCACGGCGATTTCCGCGGTAATTCCGCCGTCGCCGCGGGAGAAGCCGACCGCCTTGTCGGCATCGATGCCGGTTCCTCCAGCCGGACCGTTCGACGCCGTGCAATGGGTGACGTTCTGCCCCTTGATCCCGATGCCCGAGGATCCGTTGCAAGTCCCGCGCGACTCATGGACACCATACTCAGCATCGATCCCGATGGAATTTGCCGCCGAACCGGAAGAGGCATAGACAAGTTCGGCCGTGAGAGCTGGATTGGAACCGGTGCTTTCGGCCACGCAGTTCGATGCGAGTTTCGTCACAATCCCGCTGCCATTGGTGGCCACGCCACGGCATTCGTAAGCCAGTTCCGATTCATGGGCGGTGGCGCCCCCGGTTACCTCGCTTTCGCAATGAGCCGCAAGTACGGTCCGTATGCCACCGAATCCACTTGTCTTGCAATCCCGAACAATGGTCGCGTCGATGGCGCGACCGAGAACATTCGCCACCGTGCAGGAACCGACTAGTTCCGCCGTGATCCCAGTGCCGAGACAGGTGCTGACCTCGCAGTTCCGGACGAAAGTGGCGCCGTCCTTCGGAAGATCGATGCCGTTGTTCGCGCAGGAAAGGACGGAAACGTTCGTGACACGGATCGAAGTGGCGTCACTGTCGGCGCGGATGCCGTTGACGAAGGAAAAACCGAGGAAGCTCCCTTTGGAGATGTGGCCATTACGGACGGTGACATTGTTCACTCCCGTCTGGATATCGATGGCCGTTCCCGTGTTGGCAAAGTTTTCAAGCTCGATGGTGAAGCCGTTGAGATCGACGGTCACGTTGTCGGCGGAAATCACAATTCCGTTGTTCATGAAGATGAGGTCTTCGGTCAGATAGTACGAACCGGACTGCGAAATAGTAATGGATGCGGCTCCGGTTTGCTGCGAGAGCGGCGTCCGCGGTTCGAGTTGGTGCAGAGTGCGCATGCCCGCCGACGGGGCATTGGTGGGATTCAATTCTCCCTGGGAAAGCACGACCTGCGGTGCGGTCGCGGCGATCATGATGGCAAGGCAACGAGTGAACTTCATGGTCGAGTGCATCGGGTTAAGGCGTGCCCCACGTGGCGATTGGAGAAATGACCGTTCCCGTGCCATCCACGGTGCAGGCCATGGGATTATCGGCGCTGATCGCCGTCCCGCCATTGCGCCTGCCAGTGCTGAAGCTGGCGGTGGCACTTGCCCTCAGGCCGCCGTCGCCGAGCGTGCTGCGTCCGTAGCAATTAAGCGCGGTGTCGGTATCAATCCCCCATGTCGTCCCTCCGAAGATGAACTCCGCCTGATTTTCGCCGTAGGAGTTGGTCACATTGAAGGCGCTGATCCCGCTGCCGAAGTTGGAGGTCCCACGGCAGTTGGTGACGAGCCCGCCGCCGATGGCGATGGAGGAATTCGACTGCCCGTCGCAGTTCAGGAGCACGCTGCCATTAATCCCAATCTGGCCGGTTCCGATTCCCCGGCAATTGGTGGCCTTTCTGAAACTTTGAATGCCTTGATCGGGACTTGTGGCGAGGGAATTGAAAACAAGAAGGCCGGTTATTGCCGTCGAGGTGCTCGTCGAGCTGTCAGTGGTATGCGCTGAACAGTGGGAAACATTGATGGCGTTGACTCCCAACGTTCCGCATTCCCGCACGATGCAGTCGCGCACCACCGCACCGCGAATACCCGTCCCCCCTGCGGTGCGGACGATGCAACCTTCCACGATGTAGGTCGTTTCCGCCAGTTCGCTGGTCTGGAAATTGATACCAATGCCACTGACTCCACTGATGGTCACATCGCTGACACGGATTCCCTGCAGATTTGCAATGCCCGCTGTGGCAATGCCGTTCGCAAAACCGGAACCGCTGAATGAACCGCTGACACCACCGGAGTATGTGACCTCTCCCCGAACAAAGCCATTTTGGATGGAAACCTGGTCGGACCCGCTATCAATGAGTATCCCGGTTCCGCCAGCAGGGTTCGCCGTCGAAGAAATCGTGAATCCATTGAGATCGAGACTGACGTTCCTCGCCTGGATGACGATGCCATTACCAGAAGTTACCGCGATATTGTTGGCGAGGTAATAACTACCCGGGTCGCTGATCGCACCGCTTTCCGAGATCGGGACACGAGGTCCAATTTGACCGAGCGTCTTCATGCCTGCCTGCGGATCACCCGACCCGTTCAGCGGCGGACTTGGGCCGACGGCCGGCCCGGATGTTGTCGGAGGGTTCAGTGGCCCTTGCGAACTGGCGGCGGAGATCATCATGACCCACATCAAATAGCTCAACGCAGTAGCGAGCCGCGCCCGTCCGGTCTTTGGAATTCCCATGAACAAAAACTAGGTAAATTCGCAAAGGAACGTCAAGCGCAAATTCCCGTTCGAGGACACGTCGATGAATTCACCTCGCGAGACATGGGCCGACCCTTGCACGTCTACCGAATCGAGTTCCGGCCACTCACCTCAAGCCCACTTGGGAATCTTCATCTCGAACTGCGGAATCTTCGCGTAAAGCGCGCGGCCGTCTTCGGTTTCAACGAGGAAGGATCCCTCGGCCACGCTGTCGTTGGCGATGACGTGGTAGCTGTTGTAGCTGAAGTCGCCGCCGCTTTCGATTTCCGGGTTTTGGCTGACGACGCCTTCGCCTTCCACGACGACTTTCTCGCCATTGGATTGTGTAATGACCCACTTCCGCCCCTTGATCGTCACGGCGCTGTCCGACTCGTTCGCGATCGAAATGAAATAGACAAACGGATGGGGTCTGTCTTCGGGAGCGTCGAGGCTCGGCATGTAGATCACTTCTTCGACGCTTACGCGGAGGTTGGTCAGTTCCTCGAGGGTTTCTGTCACGGCGGCTAGGATACGCCGAAGTGAGTATCTTCGAAAGTGATTTCAGCGGCTTGCTTTGACTGTGCTTTTTCGCGAAATTCCTTGGCACGGGGTTCGTTAGGCTCCTTATTCGCCCGGTTTCCATCCCCGTTCCGAACTGTTGCCAAGTCCTTTCGCAAACGCATGAAAATAGCTGTCGATGCCATGGGTGGCGACTACGCTCCTGCCAATAACATCGGCGGGGTGAAGTTGGCCCTCGAGAGCCTGCCGTCGATTGATCGCCTCTTTCTCACGGGCGACAAACCGGCGATTGAGGCTGAACTTGAGCGCCAACAGGTGCCGACCGGCAAGCTGGAAATCGTCCACACGACCGAAGTCGTTGGCATGGACGAGTCGCCGGCCAAGGCCGTCCGCCGGAAGAAGGACTCCTCGATTTCCGTGGCAGTCGGGCTCGTGAAGGAAGGTGCCAGTGACGCTGTCGTCAGCGCGGGCAACACCGGAGCTGCGGTCGCTGCGGCCACCTTGAAACTCCGCAACCTTCCCGGCGTCGAGCGCGCGGGCATTGCATCGGCCCTGCCAAGCGAGCACGGCGTTTGCAACGTGATCGATGTCGGTGCCAACGTGGATGCGAAACCTCGCCACCTTTTACAATACGCGATCATGGGTGCGGTTTACTCCCGGGTGATTTTTGGCGTCGAGAATCCCAAGGTCGGGCTCATGTCCGTGGGCAGCGAAGAAGCCAAGGGGAATGAATTTACTCGCGGGGTTTTTTCCATGCTGCGTGGGAGCGGCCTCAATTTCGTCGGCAATATCGAGGGGCACGACTTGTTCGAATCTGGTATCGACGTGGTTGTCTGCGACGGTTTCACGGGGAACGTCGTTCTCAAATCCTGCGAAGCGACTGCGAACATCCTCATGAAGTGGCTCAAGGCGGAATTAAAGAAGACCCCGTTGCGCATGGCTGGGGCCTGGATCGCGCGAAACGCTTTCCGCACCTTGAAGAAGAGAGGCAGCTACGAAACGATCGGAGGAAGTCCCCTACTCGGAACGAACGGCACGACGATCATTGCCCACGGGTCGAGCAGTCCACTGGCCATGATGAACGCTATTCGCGTGGCCGCCGAGTCGATCGAGCACCGCGTCAACCCGCACATCGAGGAGGAAATCGCCAAACTTGCCTCGCCGGAGAAGCCCACCCCTGCCCAGGAGGAAGCCGTTCATGCCTGACAATCCGCAAGCGCAGGAAGACTGCACGGTCACGATTCTCGGGACGGGCAGCTACCTCCCTGAAAAGGTCCTGACCAACGCCGACCTTGAGGAGATGGTGGACACCTCGGATGAGTGGATCTCTTCCCGCACGGGTATTAGGGAACGCCGGATCGCCGCAGAAGACGAGGCTACCAGCGATCTCGCCACAAAGGCCGCCGCCAACGCGATGGAGCAAGCGGGGATCACCGCGGACGATGTGGAACTCATCGTCGTTGCGACGACCACGCCGGACACTTTTTTTCCCGCCACGGCCTGCCACGTTCAGAAAAAACTGGGCGCCACGAATGCGATTTGCTTCGACGTGAGCGCGGCGTGCTCTGGGTTCCTCTACGCGTTTCAGGTTGCCCGCCATTACCTGAACGGAAGCAGCCGGAAGACGGCCCTTGTTATCGGCGCGGAAAAGATGAGCGCGTTCCTCAACTGGAATGACCGGAACACTTGCGTCCTTTTCGGCGATGGCGCGGGCGCGGCAGTGCTACAGCGCAATGAATCCCCGACTTCGCGCCGCATCCTTTCCACCTATCTCGGCAGCGATGGCAACCAGACGGACATTCTCGGGGTGCCGGGTGGAGGTTCCGCGATTCCGATCACGCCGAAGAACGCAGATCAAATGCTGAACACGATCACAATGCATGGCCGCGAGGTTTACAAGTATGCGGTGACGGCGATGCGGGAAGCCGCGGAAATTGCCCTCGGCCGTGCCGGGATCTCGGCGGCGGAAGTCGCCATGGTCATCCCCCACCAGGCCAACGTCCGCATTCTCGATGCCACCGCCGAGCGCCTCGGGATTCCCAAAGAACGGGTTTACATCAATCTCGACAAATACGGAAACACCTCCGCCGCTGCCGTTGCCATCGCCCTCGACGAAGCCAACCGCGACGGTTCCATCAAGGAAGGCGACATAGTTCTCTTGATCGTCTTCGGAGCGGGACTGACGTGGGGCAGTACCCTGCTCCGCTGGTAACGCAGAGGAAGGACCCGCTAAATGTCCGACAGCTTGCGCGTGCTGTCTCCGATCCGCTCGGCCTCGATGTTCATGCGGTCGAGCAGCCCAAGATAGAGATTCGTCATGGGTTCGGCGCCTTGGTAAACTTTGTGACGCCCGGTTTGCAATCCGGCGTTCTTCCCTCCCGCGAGAACGACGGGCAAGTTGTTGTGATCGTGGTAGTTCCCGTCGCTCAAGCCTCCTCCATAGACGACCATGGTGTTATCGATCAGGCGGCTGCCGTCGACATCGCGCTTGGACTTCAGTTGTTCGAGAAAATACGCAAACTGGGTCGCGTAAAAGCGGTCAATCTTTGCGATATTGGCGAGTTTCTCCGGGTCGTGACGGTGGTGGGAAATCGAGTGGTGTCCTTGCGGCACTCCAATCTCGGAGAAGCTCCGGTTACTTCCATCGTGAGCAAACATGAAAGACGAAACCCGCGTTGTGTCCGTTTCAAAGGCGAGCGCCAGCAGGTCGAGCATCAGTCTGAGATGCGACTCGTAATCGTCGGGAATCCCCGTCGGCTTACTTTCCGCCGGCACTTCCTTGAAATGCGTCTCCGCCTTCTCAATGCGGGTTTCCATTTCGCGCACTGCGGTCAGGTATTCGTCGAGCTTCCGTTGGTCGGTCCTTCCCAACTCCCGGCGGAGTCCCTTCGCGTCATCCAGGACGAAGTCGAGAATACTGCGTCGCGTCATCAAGCGCTTCTCCCGCGCTTCCTGGCTCTCACCGGGATTGAATCCACCAAAGAGGCGCTCAAAGACGAGCCGCGGATTGTTCTCTGGTGCCATCGGCTGCGTCGCGCTTCGCCACGACATGTTGTATTGATAAGCGCAAGCATAACCGGAGTCGCATCGACCGCTCTGTCTCGCCTGGTCGCAACTCAACTCCAGGGAAGGAAGATAAGTCTCATGGCCAATCGCCTGCGCGGCAATCTGATCGACTGAAACCCCGGCGCGAATATCGGCGCCCGCCGTTTTCTTAATCTGCACGCCTGTAAGGAAAGTAGCGTTGGCCCGTGCGTGATCTCCCGCTCCGTCACCGTTGGAGAAACCTTTGTCGTGGTCGAGACCGGTTAGGACTTGGATATCCCCTTTCGAGGACTCAAGGGGCTGGAGCGTCTGGGAGAGTTGGAAATCCCGCCCTTCCCCTTTCGTTCGCCACTTGTTCAAATTCACCCCGTTCGGGATATACAGAAACGCCATTCGCAGCGGTGCCTTTTTGGCGACAGGAGCGGCAGCTTGCAGGCCTTCGAGGGCCGGGAGGAACATGGCGGTCCCAAAGCCCTGGAGGAATCTTCGACGGCGGATGGAGTGGCTTGGCATGGCTGGCTAATGCGGTTCCCCAACATACGTCCATTCCCCTCCTCAGATGACAAAAATCCGCCTCCAAAAAATGTGTGTGGCCGGCGGCGCAAGCGCCACCGACCACACGAACCAGGCTCCAGCAATAGAGTCTTTTGAAAAAAGCTGCTAAAAGGATCGCTTACAGTGGGTCGAGAGTCAGAGGATCGACCGCCGGTATGAGCGTCCCGTAGAGGGTTCCAGTGGCCGTTCCTTCTTCGATCACGTAGAAGCTGTCGATGGTGGAGAAGCCTTGGGAAGTTGTTTCGCCGAACTCAATCTGAAGCGTGTAGTCCGTGCCTCCGAGAGACTGATCGACAGTGGAGTAGATATTGTCGAGATGGACGTAGTCGGCGCTCGCAAAGGCGGAAGAATTACCACTCCAGGCGTTGTCATCGTTGCCAACGTTAATCAGCTCCAGAGTGTAGTTGAAATTACTGTTACCCCCACCATCGTCGAAACTGAGATCGACATTCAGGTCAACTGAGTTGGCTTCAGTACCAGTAAAAATGGTTCCGTTGTAGTAAGTCAACGTTCCCAGCTCGAACTGCTCACCGGGGGCAACATCGTAGAAACTTGCCCCGTTGAAGAGAATCCAGGATGGATCCGTGAATCCACCGTAGTAGTATGGCGTCCCCCACTGGAAAAGGCCTCCTGAACCTCCGGTGCTCATGTTACGACCACCACTGGCATTCGAGAAACTACCCGAAGTTCCACCGGAAATAATGAAGGAGGAAACGTAAGTTTCTTCCTTGGGATCGCTGTCCGTCCACTGCGTCAGGTCGTCGGAGACGGCCATGGCGTGAATCGTATCGTGAGGACCAGCATAGATGAGCTGGCCATCCGTGTAGTCTTCCCATGACCCTGAATTCACTGCATAAATGAGGGAGGAAGATCCCTCCTCGTTCGGGTTGAAGAGCATGACCTCGAGGTTGAAGTCACGGTAATCGTAGTCGCCTCCGTCAAGGGAGAAGAGGGGCTGCAGCAACTGCTCAGGACCGGCCGGAGGGGAGATCGTGGCTCCGCCGTTCGAGGTGAAGATCGACGGAGAAAGGTCGGCGATTTGCGCCTGACTGAACTGGTAAACACCGCCCGAACCACTCTCGGAGAAGCTCGTGTAGTCCCATACCCACCCCGAGTTCTGAGCGAGCTTGAGGTTCGAGTGACGTTCCTGGTGGGCGGCCACGACCGTCGTCGGAATAGCGCTCTCGTGAAGTTTGAACTCCGTCGCGCCAATGCCACCAGAGTTGGCGATCTCAAAGCGCTTCGAGGAGCCACTCCAAATTACCCTCGTCTCGTCGGTGGCAGCTTGGGAAGACGATTGCATAACCGGCAAAAGTCTCTGGTCTACCATGGATCCACGGAGTCCCACGTTAGTCTTACGGTCGTCTCCGGCAGAAGCTGTCTTGAGCTTCGCGAGAACCGTCCCAAAGTCGTCGGACGTCTCAATCAATCCGCCGTTGGCCTGATAAAGGTTCACCGCGGAATTGAGCTGCTTGACGTGGTTGACGAGCCCGGTGCTTTTCGACCCTGCCGTCGTATTATAATACGTGGCTAGTCCTGCGGTCGCCAAGAGCGCCACTGCACCTGTGATTGCCAACACCTCGACCAAGGTCATCCCCGCGTTTCCGCGGCGATTTTTACGAGATGAAGGCAAATTGAATTTGCCGGTTGTTGTCATGTGAAGGGATACGGGTTGATCGAATCACGAAAAACATCGCCACATTCCGGCAAGAATCAACATAAATTTTATAATTTCCATAAATAAATACACGGCTCGTATTACCCTATGCATGAAATCGGGGGCCAAAAACCCGAGAAATACCGATCCTGAGAGTCAGGAATGCCCCTAGGCGATATGCCCGGAAACCCCTGTGACTCAGCATCTGAAGACTTTTCGCGCTCTTGGCGAGAAACGGTGGGCCGCCGTCTCGGCCACCTCCAGATGAGGGCTTCCAGAGTGCCGATCCAAGCAACCCAGAATCTCCCTTTTCCGCGATTCTCGGATGCGCCCCATGGAAAAAGGATTTGGCCGCACCGCAGCCAAACCCCTTTCCTTGTGTTTCGATCATCCGCGCCCCTTCACAGGCCCGGAAGAATAAATATTCTGGAGGATTACAAGACTGGGTCCACCTGAACAAGGGTTCCATACAGTGTTCCGGTCGCAATTCCCTCTTCGAGAACATAAAAGCTGTCGATGGTCGAGAACCCGTCGCTGGTGGTCTCGCCGAATTCGAGGATCAACTCGTATTCCACGCCGCCGAGATTTTGCGTCACCGTGGAATGCACGTCATCGAGGTAAACATAGTCGGCACTTGCCCAGGCCAGTGGCCCTCCACTGTGGGCGTCCTCGTCGTTTGCGACATTGATGAGGTCGAGGGTGAATTCGAAGTCGCGGGTTTCATCGTCCCCACCGAAGGCCAATTCCACATTCAGGTCCACGGAGTCCGCACCCGTTCCCGAGTAAATCGTTCCGTTGTAGTAAGTGATGGTGCCGATTTCGAATCGTTCGTTCGGATCAACATCATAGAAAGACGTGCCATTGAAGAGAACCCAGCTGGGATCTTCGAAACCTCCATAAACATACGGAGTTCCCCATTCGAAGAGATTGTCTTCACCGCCGACGTCGAGATCCGGACCTCCGGTCGCATTTTCAAATGTGCCTGTCGTGTTTCCCGTGATGGTAAAGGTTGAGAGGTATTGCTCGCTCACCACGGCACTGTCGAGATAGGCCGCCAGATCGTTCGATACGGTCATCGCTTCGATCTGCTCATTGGGCGCGATCAAAAGTAGATCCCCCGAAGTGTAATCCATCCAGGTTCCGCCGTTGACGCGGTAGATGACCGATGAATACAGAGGATCATTCGGGTTGTCCAAAGAGAGATCGAGCAAGAAATCGTGATAGTAGTAGTCTCCACCCGGTTTGGAAAAATTCGGCGGCAAAAGCGGCTTTGGCAAAGGGCGGCTGCCTGAATTCGCGGCAGGCAAGGTCGGAAGATCCACGCCGAACAGATCCGTAGGTGCCGAGGGGTTGCCGGCTGCGAATTCATCGTAGTCCCAGACCCATTTGGACGTCTCTGCGACGGTCAGGACATGCTCCCGGGCCGCGTAGCCCGCGTTGGCCGTGGTCGGCACGGCAGCTTCAGAGTGTACGAACGCTTTGATCCCCGCCGCGCCGGACTTGGAAAGTTCAAAGCGACGCGTGACCCCATTCCAACGTGCCCGCAGTTGGTTCATGATCGCTTCAGAAGACGACTGGTAAACTGGAGCGATCCGTTCATCGATGAGCCGATCACGAAGCCCCGAGATCGAATTGCGATGATCGTCCGAAGCAGCCGTTTTCAACTTCTCGAGAACCACCTCTGCGGTGTCTCCCGCCTCGATCACTCCCCCACTCGCGAGATAAACACGGATCGCGGAGTTCAACTGATTGACCTCCATGGTCAGCTTCGTCGACGACGCCCCTTCTTTCGAATTCAAGACGATTCCGAAAATCATGGCGGCAAGAATGCCGAGGACGAGGAGAACTGAGACCACCTCGATGATGGCGAAACCTGAATTCGGAGCACTTTCGGCTCGGTGGTTTGGTTTTTGAAATCTCATTTTAGCGAACAAGTTTTGATATGTTTCTCAACTTTATACGAATTTTCATAAATTCCGCAACTATTTTTTCTCAAAATTATATGTTTTCTCGATTTTATTATCTCAACTCTGCGAAAACGCACCAATTTCCAAGGATATCGCCGATTCTCTGAATCCGTCTTGAGTCTTGATCGGGGACCGATTGATTGCGGAAGCCACGAGCTCGCGCCCGCATGAAGCTGAAAAACGACGCCCACCTCGCCTACTGCACGAACATCCACCGGGGAGAAACGTGGGAAGAAACCTTGGCCGCTCTCGAAGAAAACACCTTGGCCGTCCGGGATCGGGTCGCGGCAGATGAGACCTATGCGATCGGACTTCGTCTCAGTGCGCAGGCGGCCAGCACGCTTGTCGGCGACCGTCGCATCGACGAGTTAAGGCAGTGGTTGGAGAAAAACGATTGCTACGTTTTCACGATCAATGGTTTCCCCTACGGCCAGTTTCATGGGACTCGGGTCAAGGAACAGGTTTATGCGCCCGATTGGTCTGATCCGCTGCGCCTCGACTACACGCTACAGCTCTTTGATGTCGTCGCCCGATTATCAAAGGACGCCGGCCTTACAGAAGCCAGTGTCTCCACCCTTCCCGGCTCGTTTAAGGAATTCATCAAGGACGAGGAACACGAAACCCGCATTCTTAAGAACCTGCTTCAATGTGCCATCGCACTGGAAGACCGGGCGCAGAAATCTGGACTCGATCTTCACCTCGGGCTCGAACCGGAGCCTCTCGGGTATTTCGAAACGAGCGGGGAAACCGTCGATTTCTTTTCGCGTTTGGTCGACCACGGCACGTTACAGGGCATCGATTCGGAAACCATCCTCCGCCGCCTCGGGGTAAACTACGACACTTGCCACCTCGCTTGCGAGTTTGAGGATGCGGAGGAAGCCATTGGACGAATCACGGGCGCGGGTATCCGTATCAGCAAGTTTCACCTCAGTTCCGCCCTTCGCGTGACTCCGGACCCGGAGACCATGACCCAGTTGGCAGAATTCGCCGACGATGTTTATCTGCATCAAGTGATTCAACGCGACCGGACTGGAGCGATTCGCCGGTGGCGTGACCTCCCCGACGCCTTGCGGGAAGCATCGCCGCAAGAGGGCACGGAGTGGCGGATTCACTTTCATGTCCCACTTCACGCTGACCCCGCCGAACCTTTCCAAACCACCTCCGACCATCTTGAAGACACGCTTCGTCTGATCGCGAAGAATCCCGATCTCTGTCGTCATCTCGAGATGGAAACCTACACGTGGGATGTCCTACCGAAGGAATTGAGAGAAGGAAATGTCGTTGATCAGTTGGTTCGCGAATACGAGTGGACTTTAAATCGCTTGGAAAAGCCATGATGGAGTTTGAGGAAGAAGACGAGGTCGATTGCCTCGACGAAAGCAGCCCGCAGCGAACGCTCGCGGAACTCGCTCGACTCCCGAACATCCCGTCGGTCTGCACGAATGTGGTCGCTGCTTGGATACTCACTGGAGCCGACTGGGGATTCCGCATCATTCCCCTCCTTCTCGGGGCATCGCTTCTTTACGCTTTCGGGACGGCCTTGAACGATGTGATGGATGCGAAGTTCGATGCCGAAAAGCGACCCGAGCGACCTCTTCCTTCCGGTCACATCTCAAAGCGAGGTCTCTGGATCTTTACCGCGACCTGTGGCATCGGCGGCCTCGTCGCGACCTGCTGGTGGGGCGGCGCGTCGGTTATCTGGACCCTCACTTTGGTGGCGACGATTGTTGCTTACGACGCCGTCCATAAACATTGGTCCGGCGGGTGCGTCTTGATGGGAAGTTGCCGCTGGCTGCTCTACTTCGTCGGTGCTTCCTCCGCGACCGGTGATCTCGCCTTCACCGGACCCGTCCTGCTCTGGGCGACTGTCCTTGGATGCTACATCATCGGCCTCACTTATTACGCGAGAGAGGAAGCCGATCCGGAAGCGCCTCCGGTCATTCGTTGGCCGCTGCTTTTGCTTCTCGGTCCGGAGATCGCCTGGGGTATTGGCGTCATTTTGCTGGAGCATTCCAAGGCGAGCTTCTTTTTCGTCCTGCTTTTCCTCGCCTGGAGGATTTTTGCCGTCATCGAGGTTCGGCAATCGGAATCCCCCGATCGAATTGGAACCTTCGTCACGCGCTTGCTCGCCGGAATCATTCTTCTCGATGCGGTGGCCGTCGGGACGGTGAGTTTCTGGGCGGCGATCGTTGTTCTCGGCGCGTTTCCTCTCACGCTACTTCTCCAGCGCGAGTTCGAGGCAACTTGAATCCCCGCCGGGCTCCCGTAGTTTCCAAGCACCATGTATCGATTCCTCGCGCTACCTTTTCTGTTCCCTTTGCTCGCTGCCGCCGATCCCGTTTGGCCGCACGACAAGAGCGACCTCCCCGCCGATACGGCCATCACTTGGGGGCAACTCGAGAATGGACTCCGATTCGCCATTCTCCCGAATCCCGAACCGCCCGACCGCGTCAGCCTTCGCATCCACTTTGCGGCCGGTTCACTCATGGAAACCGAGGAGCAGCGCGGCCTCGCCCACTTTCTCGAACACATGGCTTTCAACGGCACCGAGAATTTTCCCGCTGGCGAAATGGTCGAGTATTTTCAACGCCTTGGCATGTCCTTCGGTGGTGATACGAACGCTTTCACTTCCTTCGACCAGACGGCCTACCAGCTTGAGTTGCCCAACACGGATGAAGCCCTCCTTCGCAAGAGCCTTCTCCTTCTCCGCGACTACGCCGAGCGAATGGATTTAAGCGATGAGGAAATCGACAAGGAACGCGGCGTCATCCTCAGCGAGAAAGTCACTCGCGATTCCGTCGATTACAGAACTTGGCTGGAATCGATCAAGTTCGCCTTGCCAGATTCGCTGATCAGCAAGCGCTCGCCCATCGGCCTTGAGAAAGTGATCAAGGAATCCAAGCGCGACCGCTTCCTCGACTTCTACAAAAAATACTACACGCCCGAACGGACCACCATCGTCGCCACCGGTGCCGTCGACCCAAAAACCCTCGCTCCGCTGATTGAAGAATTTTTCGGCGACTTCAAAGCCCCCTCCAATCCGAGCCCCGAGCCCGATCTGGGCAAGGTCACGACCGGTCGCGGCATTATCGCGAAGCTTCACACCGAGAAGGAAGCATCCACCACCGAAGTCACGATCGACACGATGCGGCCGATCAGCTTCACGCCGGACAACTCGACGAAGCGGCGCGACAACTTCCTTCGCTTCCTGGCGAACTCGATGATCAACGAACGGCTGCAAAAACTCGCGAAAACCAAGGAGGCCCCCTTCACGAGCGGACGCGCCTACGCCATGGATTTCCTGGACTTCGTCCACTTCGCCAACATCTCGCTGAACTGTCAGCCCGACCAATGGCAGGGTGCGTTGAATGTGGCTGAACAGGAGATTCGACGCGCTCTGGAGCACGGCTTCACTCAAGCCGAACTCGATGAAGCCCGCGCCAAGCTGATCGATTCCTACGAAGAAAGCGCCAAGTCCGCGCCGACCCGCAAGTCCCGCGGCCTCGCCGACCAGTTGGTCAGCGCCATCCACAGCAACCGCGTCTTCATGCACCCTCAGGCGGAGTACGAATTCGCAAAGCCGCTCCTTGAGTCGGTCACGGTCAAACAATGCCAAGCCGCCCTCCGAAAATCGTGGGCGCCAGAAGACCGACTGATTTTCGTGGCCGGAAATCTCACCATTCCTGACGCCCCCAAAGCGATTGTCGATGTTTACAAGTCAAGCACCGCCATTCCGGTCGAGCCTCCCGTCATGGAAGAGGCCGCTGAATGGGCTTACACCGACTTTGGCCCTGCCGGCAAGATCGCGCATCGCCGCGAGATCAAAGACCTTGGGGTGACGCAGATTCGTTTTGAAAACAATGTCCGACTCAACCTCCTCGCGAACGACTTCGAGAAAGACACGGTCCGCGTCTCCGTCCGCGTTGGAAACGGCGAACTCAGCGCACCACCGACCCAGCCCGGCCTGAGCCTCTTTGCCTCGAACATCGTTTCGCTCGGCGGCCTCGAAGCGCACAGCAACGATGAAATGGAACGTATCCTCGCCGGCAAAACCATCGGTCGGTCGTTTGCCGTGAGCGAAGACGCTTTCACGCTGACCGGAGCCACCAACGAGGAAGACCTGCTCCTGCAAATGCAGGTCCTCGCCGCGACTTTGAGCGCACCCGGATATCGCGAGGAAGCCCTCACGCAGTTTAGCAAAGCGATCGACCCACTTTTTGAACAAGTCGAACACACACCTATGGGCGTTTTCCAGGCGGACATCGATTCCCTCCTCAAAGGTCACGACCCGCGACTCACCCTTCCCGAACGATCGGAACTTGAAGCGAGAACCATGGAAGAAGTCAAGGCGTGGCTCGCCGAGCCGTTTGCCAATGGCTTTCTTGAGATCGGCATCGTTGGTGATCTGGACAAAAAGGCAGCCATCGATGCGGTGGCCAAAACCTTCGGCGCTCTCTCTCCGCGAGCGGAGACCAAAGACATCGACCCCGCCCTTCGACAAATCGATTTTCCCTCTTCGCTGCGCGAAGCCCGCTACGACTTCGAGTCGAAGATTCCGAAAGGCCTTGCCCTCGTCGTCTGGCCGACCACCGACATGGATGACATCGCCACCACTCGTCGACTCAGCGTCCTCGGTTCAATTTTCGCCGACCGCCTTCGCGTGAAAGTGCGCGAGGAACTCGGCGAAGCCTACAGCCCCTATGCGCGAAATTCCTCTAGCGGCGTTCTCGCCGATTACGGGTATCTCTTCGCGTTCGTGACGATTTCACCGGACCAGGCCGACTCCGTTCTCGGCGCTATCACAGGTGCCGCCGAAGACCTTTTCATCAACGGAACCGACGCGGACGAACTCGACCGCGCGCTCAAGCCGCTTCTCTCGCAGATCGAGCAACAGCGCCGCAGCAATTCCTACTGGCTGGGCACCGTCGTCGCGAAGTCGCAAAGCGAACCGCGCACAATCGAGTGGGCGCGATCCATGCTCCGCGACTTCAAAGACATCAAGGTCCCGGAAATCAATCGTCTCGCGAAGGAATACTTTGATCCAGCGCATTCGCTGCAAATCGTCGTCAACCCTTCGACACCGACCGAAGAATGATCCGCTCCCTGCGCCTTCCAAGCTAACGGCATGGAAATCGGCTGGCCGTTCCTCGCCGCGCTCTTCGGCGCCTTCTGCCTCGGTGTCTCGAAGGCGGGCTTTCCGGGGCTCGCTCTCGTCAATGTCGTCATCGCCCTCGAAGTCTTCGGAGAAAAAGCCTCCATCGGCATCGTCCTGCCGATGCTCGTCTTCTGCGACATCCTCGTTTATCCGCTCTTTCGAAAGTATTCCTCGTGGAGGGCTGCCATCCCGCTGCTTCTTATCTCACTCATCGGTATCGTCATTGGCTGGGCCGTCCTCGACCGCATCGATGACCAGATCACGCGCCGCATTATCGGCGGGATCATCCTCTTCATGCTAGTGCTCCAGCTCACCCGCAAGTTCCAAGAGAACTTCCTGCGCACGCTTCCCGGTTCCAAGGGCTTCCTCGTCGGCTCCGGCCTCGCTATCGGATTCACGACCATGATGGCCAACGCCGCCGGCGCCGTCTACTCCATCTACGGCCTCGTCCACCGCATGCCGAAGTTTGAGTTCATGGGACTGAGCGCCCGGCTTTTCCTCCTCATCAACATCATCAAGCTCCCCTTCCTCGCCGACCTCAACCTCATCACCAAAGAGTCCCTCCAGATCAACCTCATGCTCGTCCCGGGCATCCTCGTCGGAATCTTTCTTGGAAAGAATCTGTTGAAACGAATTCCACAAACTCTCTTCGAGTGGCTCCTCTACGCCTTCTCCGCCGTCGCCGCGGTGAGGCTCCTTTTATTTTGACCGACAATTCTCCATCCTCCGTCCGCCTCGACAAGTGGCTTTGGTCCGTGCGTCTTTTCAAAACTCGCACCGACGCCGCTACCGCGTGTCGGCTCGGGCAGGTCCGCATCGAAGGCCAGGAAGCCAAGGCAGCGCGATCGGTTTGCGTCGGGGACGTCCTCGAAATCGACAAGGACAAGATGACCCGGACGGTCGAAGTCATCGCTCTCCTCGAAAAACGCGTCGGGGCCAAGCTCGTCGCCGACTACTACGAAGACCGCACTCCGGAGGAGGAATGGGAGCAGGCGAAGGAGGAGCGGGAAATCCACCGTCAAAATCGGGTTTACCTCGAAAAAGGCATCGGTCGCCCGACGAAGCAGAAGCGGCGGCTCATGGACCGATTCCTCGACGACGTGCGGAAAGCGACCGACAAGTGATTTGATTTCGACCGAATTCCCGGCGTAATACTTCCTGTAGATGGCCTGCAAAATCGACAGCGCACTTCACCGCGAGAAAAAGCCGGATTGGATCAAAGTCCGCCTTCCGAGCAATCCGAAGTTCTGGTCCACGAAAGCGCTCGTTTCCGACCTTCGCCTTCACACCGTCTGCGAAGAGGCCGAGTGCCCGAATCGCTGGGAATGCTGGAGCGGCGGCACCGCCACCTTCATGATCGCCGGCGACCGCTGCACCCGTGCCTGCGGATTCTGTGCCGTGAAAACCTCCCGTCCGCTCGCCCTGGAATTCGATGAACCCGTCCGTGTCGCCGAGGCGACGAAGCGGATGGAATTGAAACACGTCGTCATCACCGCGGTAGCCCGCGACGATGTCCCCGATGGAGGAGCCGAACACTTTGCCCGCACCATCCGCGCGACCCGTCACGCCAATCCCGGCATCATCATCGAAATCCTCGTCCCGGACTTCAACAACAAGGATGACGCGATCGAAACGGTCATTGAGGCCGAG
>JBCCWV010000032.1:0-33670 GCA_039192745.1 Verrucomicrobiota bacterium
ACGGTGCTTTCGGTCGTCCTTTTGCCATACTTGCATACTCGACCATCGGAGAAAAAGTACAAATTATAAATGATACTTTCTTCCCTAACAGGACACTAGTAAGAAGAGATGAATTTGGAAACAGACTGACATTCTACAGGTCCTGGAAGCACTTGTAGGCGTGGGTAATTCCGGTTTCGAGTTCGTATCTGGGTTTCCAGCCGAGGGAGCGGATGAGGGAGGAGTCCATGAGTTTGCGGGGGGTGCCGTCGGGCTTCGTCGGATCCTGGGTGATTTTTCCTTTGTAGCCGACGATGCGGGCGATGAGGTGGGCGAGGTCTTTGATGGAGATTTCTGTGCCGCTGCCGAGGTTGACGAGGTCGGGGGGGGGTTTCCAAGGCGGCGATGTGGAGGATGCCGGTGGCGCAGTCTTCGGCGTGGAGGAATTCGCGGAGGGGGGAGCCAGTGCCCCAAATGACGACTTCCGGAGCGTTGGATTCCTTGGCTTCGTGGAATCGGCGGATGAGGGCGGGGAGAACGTGGGAATTTTCCGGATGGTAGTTGTCGCCTGGGCCGTAGAGGTTGGTCGGCATGACGGAGTGGTAGGTCACGCCATACTGTTTGCGATAGAATTCGCACATCTTCAGCCCGGCAATTTTGGCGACGGCGTAGGCCTCGTTGGTGGGTTCGAGCGGGCCGGTGAGGAGGCAGGATTCCGGCATCGGTTGCGGGGCCAGTTTGGGGTAGATACAGGACGATCCGATAAAGACTAAGCGCTGGACGTCTGCCGCATAGCTGCCGTGGATCAAGTTGGTCTGAATGGCGAGGTTGTCGTGGATGAATTCGGCTGGGTAGGTGTGGTTGGCGTGAATGCCTCCCACTTTGGCCGCGGCGATGATTACCAGATCGGGCCGGGTTTCCAGAAGAAATTCGCCTGTCGCTTTTTGGTCACGGAGATATAGTTCGGCGGATGTGCGGGTGAGGATTTCGTGGTTCCCAGCGCTTTCCAGCGCACGACAGATTGCGGCACCAACCATTCCGCGGTGTCCGGCGACGAAGGTGCGTGAATTTGAGGCGATCAAAACCTAAAGAACTGGAGTGGAAACGGCGAGGACGTGGAAGGGCTTGCGGATAGTATTTTGCTGTGATCCAACAGAATATAAAGGAACACAAGGCCATTCCAGTGATGATATTTTTTTAACACCGGTCGTGATTTGTCTTACCGATCACTCTATTGGTGAGGCATAATTCCAAGAATTCGCTGAGAAGGGAGTGGCGGTACGGAAAAGAGATGGTCTGAATAAAAAGCCGTTGGTTCTGGCTTCATTTCCTTTCCATAAAGCAAATGAGGCTGATTTTGCCGCGAGCGGATAAGCTACCGCCCTCGGTCGATCCGGCAAATTTGCCGAATCGCCTTGCTCCGTTTTCTAATAAATAATCTTGCGATTCAATCCGCCAATCGCCTCTATATGAGCAGGTTATAGGCCAATTTTTAAAATTAGCAAGCAAAGGATGCGTATTCAACTGCACTCGACGCTTCGACAGTATAGAAAAAGACGCACGTTCAAAACGCAATTGCCGTGCCAGACGTTCATAGTTTTGTGGACGTTGTCGACACTCGATAACCGATATTCGTCGTGCCCCGGCCTCAATGGCTGGAACGTTTTGAATAAAAATTGGACCTGGAGGAGTTTCTGTCACGAAACATGCTTTACAGTGCTGCGCCCGTGAGGCAGGGAACTCTCAGCTTTGCTCCTCACCTAATGTTTTCAAACAATGAAACTCATGTCAAAGACATCGCAAATCATCCAAATCGCAGTGGTTTCAATCATTTCTCATTCTGTTGCAAATGCGACATTAACCTTCTCGCGAGGTGAAATAGTATTCACAGGATACAACTCCGACAATCCAGATGAGGTTGCATTTTTTACCGTTTCCGAGATCTCAGACGGTGCCTCTATTAATTTTACAGACAATGGCTGGCTGAGCTCAGGTGGCTTCAGAACTGGCGAGGGGGTCATCACTTGGGAGAACAACACAGGTCAAACTATTTCTGCGGGAACAGAAATAATCTTGACTGGAAGTTCAAGCGCATCTGTTGGCGGATTGTCGTCCACGTCTGGGTCTTTTAGCCTGTCGTCATCTGGTGACCAAGTCTTCGCCTATCAGGTAGCCAATCCTACTAACGACTCTGATATTCTCGGTGCTCTTCAGATGAATTCGGGCTGGGAGTCCAATGCTACATCGTCCAATACCTCTGCTGCCCCGGGGTCCGACTTTATGGCTCTTGCGATTTCTCCAGAGAGGGACAGTGCATATTATGAAGGGCCAACCACATTCTCCAGCGTTTCCGACCTGCAAATTCAGATCACAGATTTGGACAACTGGACTACGTCAAACAGCAGAATTACCTTTGATAGTCCTAGGACATTCACTATCATCCCAGAAGTATCAGCCACATTGCCGGTAGGTCTCTTCATTTTGGTTTCTTTGGTTCGATACCGTAATCGAATGCATCATTGAATTTTGCACTTTCGTGGATCTCGCCAGTTGCACAGCATAGTCCGAGTCTGGGCCCGATATCTTTCATCAAAATAAAGCCCATCTCTAATGCTGTCGTGTTTCTGATGTGAGTAGAGATTCTACTCCATCGAGAATCACTGATTTGAAATTTATATAAACTTTTACCCAATAAACTGCAGAAAAACGATGGCGGTCTCTGAAGTGTGCTCGAGGGCAAGCACGAGAGACCCGAAATGAAAAGAACGCAATTTAATTAAGAAGAACTCATATATAATCTGAAATAGGCCGAAGCCGGTCTGTTCGTGTCCAAACTGGTGCCTACACACCGGATGAGCGAGCAAACTAAGCAAGAACTGCACTTCATGAGTCCCACTTTTCGGCGAAGGATCAATCAGCGGGAGCGAGTCATCAACCCTTCGAGGCTTTTTAATGAGAGGTATTCATCCTGTGTTCTCGTCAGTTGGAGTCGACCAAGAGTCGTTTAACGATATCCTTTTCCGGGGGCGAGAGGAGGCTTAATTCAGCGGGGATAATCGGTGTGGTGTCGGCGCTCTTTGCTTTTGCCACTTTATAAAGAACTTTCTCGGTAGGGGGAAGTTCGATGCTCTCGGTCCCAGTCGGATTGAGAGTGGTGACGGCTTCTTGGTTTTTTCCGAGTCTGAGGTAGGCCATAGCAAGAGAGCCTCTGAATGGGATAGTGTCGGGAAATTGGCTGACGAGATTCTCTAACGTTTTAAGTGAAGGTTCTGGGACTTCTTCCTCGAGAAGGACCTTGATGTAGTGGTAGTTGTTCAAGAGCATCGGGTTGCCCGGTTCACGGCGAAGCAGCCTCCCGCTGATCCGTTCCAGTCTGGTCATGTCGTTTTCGGCAAGCCAGACGAAGAGGGGACCAAGTTCGCGAGCGAGAGGCGGATTGCCGCGAGGGTGCTCGATGCCAGACGCGAGGGCTTTCATCTTCAAATCGGTGGCTCCAACCTGATTGGCGAGGCGGGCGATCTTGTAGAACTCGTTGCGGGAGGGCTGGCTGCGGGCGGATTCCATGGCCTTTGACCAATGGCGTGTAGCGGCCACGGGGTCTTTTTGGAGGGTGGCGACAGTGGCCTTGAGAGCGTGCAGTTCAGAATTCGGGAGTCCGGGAGGAGCGGTGGTCAATTCTTGCTCGACCTGTTCAAATTTGCCCATGGCGAAAAGTGCTTCGAGGCGTGTGGAGAAGAACTGGACATCTCGGGGATCGCTGGTTGCCTCATCGGCAGTGACTTCGAGGACGGCGTCCCATTCCCGGTGGGTTTGCAGCCAGCGAGCAGTTTCATAAGGAAATGACGCGGGGCCGCTGGCGAGAACTTCCTCGGTGACGGTTGGCTTGGATTCCGGTTCGGTTCGGATGCGGAGGGTGTGGAGGTGGAGACGCTGCGGGAAAGGGATTACCTCCGGATCGGGGAAACGTTTGAGAGTGATCTGAGCCAATTGATGATCAACGGGATCTCCAGGAGAGGTGGCGACGATGGTGAGTGCGCGGTGCGCGTCTTCTTCCGATGTTGCATCGGACTCAAGGACAAAAACGAGCCGCTCGCGAGCAATTTCGACGAGTTTGGGATCGTTCTGTCCGATGAGGGTGCGCGCCAGAAGAAGATCATATTCAGGAATGCGTTCCGCTTCTCCGACTTGCGCGTGAAGATCGATGGCGGGTTGGAATTGTCCGGTGCCGAGGAGGAATCGGAAGAAGTGTGTCCGCATGGGTTCGGACTTGCGTTCCTCGGCGGGTAGCGTTTTCAGAAGGTTGGCGGCGGCGATGGCGTCGTTGATATCGAGAAAGACTTCGATGGCTTCGGCGCGGTCTGCCGGGGTGGCCTCGGGTGAGGCAAAGAGTTGAAGGCTGATTTGAGGAAGCTGGGGGTTTCTCAAGGCGCGGGCGGCGCGGAAGTAAAGCCGGAAGGTGTCGTGGCGTGGGTGCAGTTGAAGGGACGCGAGCGCTTTCCGCTCGACTTCTCGCCAGTTCTCGTTCGCCGCGGATTCTTCGGCGGCGGTTTGGAGTCGGTCTGCCCGGAATGTGCGGATCGTCTCCAGTGCCGGGCGATGAATGAGGACGCCCAGCAGGAGGAACGCGAGGAGGGCGAGCTTGATCTTGTGGTTCCAGAGGTGGGTGAAGAAGGATGGATTATTCTCCTCGGTGTCGGTCATTGGGATTGGGGAGGACGGGATGGGAAAAGCGGAAGACGGGATGGGAAAAGCGGAAGACGGGATGGGAAAAGCGGAAGACGGGATGGGAAAAGCGGAAGAAGTGCGATTTGGTGGGGGCTGATTTGGAAAGGGGATGTCTTTTGAGGTAGTTTTATTTTTCAACACGAATTGAAGCGAATGAGCACGAATGGACACGAATGAGAGAAAAGAAGTCTGGATCGTTGGTAGCGTCTTGGGTATTGCTGGATCGGAATTGGGAAAGGGCACCTACCGGGTGGCGGGCGCGGATCGTTGAGTGGAGAGTGAAGATGGACGGGAATTGGGTCTGTTTCGACTTGAGCGGGCCGGGACTGGCGGGAGAAGTGCGATTGGCGGGCGGTATTTGGGTGAGAGGAGCTTTCGAGCTGGATTTTGGCTTTTTAACACGAATGGACTCGAATGAGCGCGAATGGGCACGAATGAGAGGAAAGAAATCTGGATGGGGAAAGAAGCGATATGGATCGGTGGTAGCGTCTCGGGTTTTAAGTGGGAAACTGCATGTCGGTAGAGGCAAGTTACGGAGGGGTGAATCTGGGAGGGAACGGTGTCTGTTAAAATGAGAGGGGCGGTAATGGCGGAAGAATTGCGATTGGTTGGGGGCTGATTGGGAAAGGGGATGTCGTTTGAGGTGGTTTTATTTTTCAACAAGAATTGACGCAAATGAGAACAAATGGATGCGAATGAATGAGACGAAAGTGGAAGGTGAAAGGGTGGGCTGGATAGCTGATTGCGTTATGAATATCGGTTGGTGGATGGAATGGAGGAGTCACGAATGGCCGAGCTGAATTGAGGATGGTGTTTGGGAATTTGAAGTCGGCTATCGGATGGTCTCGATGGAAATTGCTTCAGATGGGGGATTCGCATGAGGTCGGTGTTTGTTTGGCGGTTAGTTGTGGATATTTTTCAACACGAATGGACACAAATGAACACAAATGAATCAGACAATGAAGTGTCAGTGCTCTCACCAATCATCAGATTCGTCGGTGGGGTCGCATTGTGTTTTTGAGGGTATTTGGATTCGAGGACGCCGCTTTTATGAAAATGCCGCTGCGCTGGAAGTGTGGACGGTGGGTGGGGACACCGACGTTCCATCTGCGTTTTCTGTCTCTTGAATGTTGTCCTGTAAGTGATCAGAAGCTGATGCCGTTGCTTTTTTAGGGAATGAGAAAGTCACATTCGATGCTTGCTTGAAAAAAGTCCCAGGCTTCAGATTCTGTAGCCGCTCCGGTGACTCCGGCCATCACGATGACGGCGGCGGGGGCGCCGGTTTGGCTGAATCGGCGGGCGAAGGTGAGGCGCTCGGCAGATGAAGCACGGGTTGGGCCAAGAGCGCCTACTGTGGCGATCCAGCGGAGTTTAAAGATGAAATGAGGTGCACCGGAGGGGTGCTCGAATTCGAGGGCTTGGAAGGGAACTTCACGGTTTGAGCTGGAAATGAGGCGGTCAGGATGGGCACGACGGAAGGCGTAACCGCTGGAACTCATACACACGACGGGATCGTGGCTAAAGAGGTCCATGAAGAGGTGGGAATTGTTGGGTTGATAGAGCAGATGGAAGAATTCGATCACGCGGTTTTCCGTCGGGTCGCGGATGACTTTCCATTCCCCTTCATTGAAGCCGAGAGCCTGGGAAGCATCGTTTGTCGAGAGATCTAATTCTGTTTGATGGGCGGTAGGGCGGACCACGCAAAAAGGGATTGGTTCAGAAACCGCGTGAGTGGGGCGGAAACCTGTCCAAGTCAGTCGGCTGGCTTCCGCGATGATGGCGATGGAGAAAAATCCGAGAATCCAGCCTGGTATCGCCCGAGGATAAGGCTGATTGGGCAGAGGTGATGTGGTAACTTGGCGGAGCGGGCTTTCCGGAAGGCGGTTTTCGAGCCAACGGGAAGTGAAGTAAAAGAGGGCGGCTGCGAGAAAAAAGGCCACTTGTCCGACGGTGTCATGCCATTCTGCATGCAGCTCTTCACCGCCGCGAAAGCGTATTTGGGCGAGGGTGACGGCGCGAATGGTGTTCGTTGTGATGCCGAAAAAGACGCCGAGGAGGACGAGCAGGAGACGGCCGCCAAAGCGGAAACGGAGTAGTTCACCAAAGAAGAGTCCTGCGAAGATTAGGCTTTGGAAAGAACGCAAGCCGCTGCAGCCTTCACCGACCTCAACGCGACCGTTTGTCGAGACGAGGTGATCACCGACGATCTTTACGGGAGTGCCCAACCAGAGAATGATCTCCGAAGAAGCAACGACGACCCAGTCGGTCAGCAGTTGCACAAGTCGAGATTCGATGACCGAAGGGAGAGGAAGCGCAAAGAAACCGAAGAGGAGGGCGGGGGCGAGGTGTCTTGTGTGTTTGAATCCGTAACGAAGGTGGAGGGCGAGTAGACTAACAGTGAAAATGAGAAGGCCGTGGAGAATAAGAGGAAGACGCCAAAATCCGTCGATGGATTCGATGACCCTGAGAACGGTGAGGCTTGGGATTGCCACCGCCCCGATCAAGATCCAAAAGAATCGCTCATGGGACTTTGAAATTCTCGGAGTGGGGGAGATTTCTCGGAATCGCCGCCAAAGAAAAAACGCGAAGGCGGGTGGAATGAACCAGCCATACTCGTAGTAACTCTGCGGAAGCGTCCAGGTGGGGAGGAGAGAAACGAAAAACTGAAGCCAAACCAAGCCGAAGCCACTCCAAAAAAACCACTCGTGAATACGTCGGAGTGAGGTCTCAGCCCCGAAGCGTGAAACTGGAGACAATGGAGACTTTTTTGTGGATGCTTTTTCTTCGTGAACCTTGTTCAAAACCACTCCGCTGCTGATACTCATGAAAACCCTCTTTGCGCGAGTAAAAAGCGTTTTCTGCGCCAAAAGGTTCGCCTGTTCAATTGTAGCCAGGAAAACCTGATCGAATATTCACATACTCTGGTCTAACGGCTTATAATTTTAAGAAAAAGAGAGGTCGCTGGTGTCATCATTCTGTGAGTAAAAATTCTTTTCTGGTGAAATTCAGTTCGTTTTAGGCACTTTTTTGTGGTTGCTGAGAGGAGCGGATGAGCCTATTGCCATTTTTTCTGAAAAATCTTTTCATTAGAGGGGTTCCGAATTAAAAAATTGTTTTAGCATTCCTGAGGTCAGCGGGTTAGACACATTGGCCGGAATCGTGCTTGACGGGCTCTTCTCACCAAATAGAACACTCAGCTCAGAGGAATTCTTCAAATATGAGATTTATTTCCAAGATTTTTAAATTATTTTATTTTACGTAAGATTTTTAAACATTATCCTCCCCTAACCTGACCCGTGGTGCGCATCCTCAACCCTAGGCATGGCAGTCCCTCGAGCCGCATTTCTATATTTCAGCATGGTCTTTGTGACAATTTCCACGGCTCAAGAGCCGGGGGGATCACGTAGCTTTGTGATTTCCCCTCAGTTCGACAGTTTCATTCCGAGAGAGTCCGTTCCGGTCTCGGAGCGTGTCGACTTCAACGGCGGTGTTTCGGTTCTCCATGATTCATTTCGGAATTTGGAAGGGAGTCCAGCGGAATCTGGGCTTCTTACGGTCGTGGATTTCGGAGCTGGGTATTCCGGCGGCGTGCCAAGTGGACCGGGTGTTTCCTACAGCGTGAACTATGGAGGTCGCCTGTTTCTCGAGGACGAGTCCTCCTCCCCATCCGGAAACTTTGATCAAAATCTGGGCGGTGACGTGAAGATTCGAGGTGGATTAACGACTGTTTCGATTTTTGGAGGATTTTCTCAAAACAGCGGCAACACGGTGACTCGGGACTTAAGATTGGAGGAGATTGATCGGTCGAGTGTGAGTTTCCGCTTTGGCGTGAGCGCGTCGAGAAAAATGACGCGGGGCACACTGAACGGCGGTGTTGCCAGCCAGTCTGAAGTGTTTGACGAGGACGCGGATGGTCTTGCGCCTTCGGACCGTATCAGATGGGCTGCGGATGCTGGCTACTTTTACGACCCTCCGTTTCTTGCGCGGACGGATTTTGGAGTTGGGGCAACAATCGGCGAGGAATCGGTCAACACGAGCGAGGACCAGACTTTTTTCTCTCCCTCTTTTCGCACACGTTGGAAAATGAGTGATTTGACGAATTTTTCCGCCCATATCGGTGTGGAACAGCGAAGCATCACCTCTTCTGAGGGTGAGGAATTTTCGGCGACCAATCAAGTCTGGGGTATGAATCTAGACTGGAAGGCGCGAGTAAGAACGACGATCACACTGAGTGCGACTCGTCGCGTGACTCCTTCTATTCGGATAGCGGACTCGAATCAGGAGAACACGCTTATTCGTTTGGGTGTCCGGCAATCCATCGGTGAAATGTGGTCCGCGTCGGTGAATTATGGGTTTGAAAGAAGTGACTACACGAACTTCCGGATTGGTGAAGACGAAGAACTTGAGGGCCAAAACCTTCATCAGTTTGGTGCGACGTTGGGAAGAAACCTGTATTTTGACTTTCTGAACATGACCGGCAGTGCGAGTGTGTTTTACAATTTTCGGCAGCGGGAGCAACGGCTCGCAGCATTTGAGTTTCCTGACCAGCACATCTATGGGGTAAGGCTTGGCTTCTCCTTTTGAGCAATTCGATGAGCGAAGAAAAACAGTGTATTCAGACCGGACGGAAGTGGCTTCCAGCATTCTTGTTTGTAGCCTCTTTACTTTTGGTTTTTGCTCAGTTCGGGCAAGCGCAAGTCCTGCTCCGCGAAGGAGACACAATAGAGGTGAAGGTCTTTGACGAGCCACTTGTGAGTGGAGTTTTTCCCGTTTCCGCTGGGGGAACAATTGGTTTTCCCTTGTTAGGACAACTGCCTGCAGTGGGGAAATCGACGGACGAACTAGCGGCCCAGATCGATGCGGGACTTCGCGATGGCTACATCCGTGAGCCTAGTGTCACCGTGAGCCTTGTTGATCAAAAAGAGCACTCAGTGCGGGTAATTGGACAGGTGGGCAGTCCCCAAGATGTCACGTTCAGGCCGGGTGAGGAACCCGATTTGCAGACGGCCCTAGGTATGGCGGGTAATCTTGGTGTAGAGGCCGACGATTCTAAGATTGAACTGCGGCGTGGAGGTCGCGTGACAATGTTAGCGCTGGATTCGAGTAAAAGCATGAAACTTCAGCATGGGGACATTGTCTTTGTCCCGCAGTTGGGGAAATTGGCGACGTTCACGATCAGCGGCGAAGTGGCGAGCCCAGGGGAGTATGAACTGCCTCGCGACAGGGCCGTGGGGTTGCAAACAGCGATTCTCAGAGCGGGAGGGTTCACCCCGTTGGCTCGCTCTTCACGGACGACGATTGTGAGGGTGGGTGAAGAGAAGCCAATTTCAATTGATCCAGATGATGAGCCCAATTTCGTGATCGAACCCGATGACCAGATCAAGGTTGGCCGGCGAATCTTTTAAGAGAAAAGCTTCTTTATGTCCCGCTCCCGAACCGCTGTTCCTTATCGCCCGTCGTCCGACGACTTTGGGGGGGATCTATTCGCTGAGGACGATCCCTTCGACTCTCCACGTGGATCTGGTCCGCAGCGGGGACTTTCTGACTACCTTCAATGGATTCGCAAGCGCTTCTGGATTCTAGCGCTCACCACAGCGGTGGGATGCGCGCTGGGTTTTTATGTTCATCACAATACACCGACTCAGTACCAGGCAGTTTCCACGATTGAGATCGATCGGCAGGAGCGTAGCACGACACTCGACGAACGAGATCGAGAGTTGATTCTTTCAGCAGGGATTTACATCAACACGATTGCGCAAAAATTCGTCATGCCAGGACCCTATCGGCTTCTTGCAGAGAAGCCGGTCTTCGCACAGCGGGAGGATTTGATTCCGGAGAAATTCTCGTGGACGCCGCAGGAAGAAATAGCAATCAGCGGTCTAAGCTCCGAGTCCATAGCCGGGATGATGGCGAGTTGGGTGAGTCCTATTCCGAGAGAGGACTCTAATCTCATGGATATCGTGGTAACGCACACCAGTCCCGAGGTTGCACAGTTGGTCGCCAACGGTGTTCTGGACGCTTATCTTGAGGATCGAGAGCGACAGGGCAGGGAGGAGGAAGAGGCCGTTTCCGGGGTCGTGCAGGAGACGATCAAGGCGCGGGGCGAAGAGATTCTTGATCTCGGCAACCGCCTCGCTCTTTACGAGGAGTGTCTTTTGATCAAGGCACAGATTCAAGCGGTGGACAGCGAGATTCTCGAACTGGATAAGCGGTATCTGGAAAAATGGCCGCCGTTGATCGAGGCGCGGCGCAAACGAGAAACACTGGCCGCGCAACTGCTCGGTGAATTGGAGCAGGTAAAGGTCATGTCGGAAACGGAGCGCGAATACTGGAAGCAATTGCCGAAGGAAGCAGATCCCATTGTGACGGTGTCAACGCGCGCCGGACTTTTGGAATCAGACCGCCTCAGTAAAGAGAAGACGAGGGATCTCATGCTTCAGAAAGATGAAGAAGCCGAAGTGGGAGGGACGGATTTTCGAGAATTCTCCATCGAGAAGCTGGCAGGGCTTGGTTATCCGGTTGGACCTTCAATTGCAAAGACCTTCGGCGCCTATGCGGTTGCTGGTATAGGCTCGGGCCTTGGAATTATTTTCCTTCTCGGATTTCTCGATCCCAGCGCCCGCACGATTGCTGACTTGGAGCATCTTGGAGTGGCATCCGTTGTCGGAGCTATTCCAACTTCGCCAGAGGCTTCAGGAAAAAGAAATCGGAAACATCGCGCGAAACCGATGATCATTGCGGATGACAAGTCCGTGGTTGCGGAATCCATTCGAAATCTTCGAGCAGGCTTGTCTTTTCTTGGAAGCCGCAAAGAGCGCCGGACTTTTCTTTTCACGAGTTGTTTCCCAGGAGAAGGAAAGAGTTGGATTACTGCAAACACGGCCGCCGCCTTTGCCGCTCAGGGCGAGCGCACTTTGATTATCGACCTTGATCTTCGCAAGCCGATGCAACACCGGATTTTCAACGTCGAACGATCTCCCGGTCTGACCGACTTCTTTTCCGAGGAACTTCCGATTCAGAAAGTTGTCTATCCCTTGAAAAATCCGAATCTATATTTGCTTCCTGCGGGCACCCTATCTCCAAATCCTTCGAGCCTTCTTAGCGAGCGAAACATTGGCAAGCTTTTAGAGACGATACCGAAGGGTTTTGATCGAATCCTGATCGACACGCCGCCAACTTTGCCGGTGCGTGACGCTCTGGGACCGGCAAAAATCTGCGACGCACTTATTGTCGTTTTCCAGATGGCTAAGACCCCAACCAAGGCGCTTTTGCGCTTGTCAGACGTTTTTGAAGCAAATGGCACACCACCTGCAGGACTGGTAGCGAACAGGTTGCCAAAAATGAAACAAAAAGGCTACGACTATTATTACGGATATTATGGAAGAGCGGAGTATTATGGCGAACCCGATTCTGACAGTTGAGCCGACCGTGAGCTCTTTATATTCGGCACCGACTGAAAAAAACTTTTTTGACTTCTAGCTGCAAAAACGATTATACCAACAAACGAACAGGAATTAAATTCCCTATTTAATTATGAAAAAGTTAACGACAAAACTTTTGATCTTCATTTCCGTCCTAGGCATTTTTGCCGCGTCGGCGGACGCACGCCGCGCCCCTGTGATTATTGTCTCAGGGCCCGGTGTTGTGAGTAGCCTGTAAATGGCGCTCGCACCTATTCCCATCAACCCAATCCCATCAACCCAACACAATTGCTATGAGATTAATCGTAGTATCCTTCTTCCTCAGCCTAGGTATAACCCACGCAGCCCAATACATGGCTGACTTTGAAAGTCCCACCTTTTCCGCTGGACCTGTCGCCGGACAGGACGGTTGGACGATCACCCCGAGTCCTCCGGATTTCCAAGAGGTCGGTCCCAGCATTGGCGAATTTGGTGGTGGAGGGGCCGCCTACTTCGGTCCGATCGCGACTCCGCCACAGGATGAGATCGAAATGACCCGTTTCGTCGGAAGCACGCTCCTGAGTGGAGGCAGCTTCTCCGTGGATTTCAGCTTGCAGCCTTCTTTCGATCCCGCGAATGATGGTTTTGAGTTTATTTTTCTCTCCTCGGATGTTGTTGTGGGTGCCATTGCTTTCGTTCCACCTTCTTCCCAGCCTGCTCCCGGGCTGAATATTTTCATCACGGATCTCGCTGGTTCGGAAGACACTGGTTTAGCCGCACTTTATCAAAGAGCACTTAACCTTACACTGGATTTTTCCTCCGACGGCAGCGGCGGAACGGATGTGGAATTTTCCATCTTTGATTACAACACCCCTGGCACGTCGACGTTCACCGGGAACTTTGACGGTGTAGAATCAATCGATGAACTCGGAATTGCTTGGATCAAGAATACGGGTGACTCCGTGGAAGGCGACTCCTTCATCATTTTCGACAACCTTTCCTTCATTCCCGAGCCTTCGTCTCTTTTGCTGGCAATGTTCGGAGCGGTTTTCGCGCTTCGTCGTCGTCGTTAGTCCGGGGGCCAAGGGCGGGTGGTTTTCCTTTCTCGACCTCCCGTTCGCGGGAGGTTTTTTTTGCCCGGATGATATGCAAAAAATTGCTTGAGGAGCACTTTAGGCGATGACATCGGCGACGAGCGTTTATCTGACTCTGCTCGGAGCGGTCTTCGGATCGTGGTTTCTCAACGAACCGCATTGGCTGGCTTTGCAACACGCCTTGCTGCTGACGGCCTTTGGATTGGTCCTCGTCGTTGTGCCGCCAAAGTTTCGTCTGCCACTTCCCCATTATTTCCTCGCTGCGGTTTTTGTCCTCGGCGCGACTTTCTCTTTTCTTCCTGCCACATTTTTTGATCTCCCGGAATGGCGAGAGCGCTTCGAAATCATTCACGGGACGACAGATCTCGTGCATGTCCGGCCGAAAGTGGGGTTAGAGTACTGGGTGGCGATGCTGGCCTTCACGGTCGGGGCGCTCGGACTTTCGGGGCATCGGCTGAACTCCTCGGGTCAGGCCATCCTCGCCTTCTCGACCCTCGTCTTGATCGCCTTGTACGCCGTCGCGGCGATGGTCGTTCCGGACGACGACGGAATGTTTGGTTTTTTCCCGAACCGGAACCACACTGCGACGCTCCTCAGCATCGGCTGCCTGCTGGCCGTGTCGTTGACTTTCGTCTTCGCGCGTTCCTCGCGCTGGGTGTTGGCGGGGATCGCCGGCGTGCTTCTGCTGCCTCTGTTGCAAGCCGCCTTCGGTCACAACATCAGCCGCGCGGCCGTCGTTCTTACCGTTCTGGGCACAGGGGCCTGGTTCGTTTTTCTCGGAAGAGCAGTGCTTTCTTATCGCACCCTCGTTTCCGTTCTCGTTCTTGGCGGACTGGGTGTCGTGCTTTTCGCAATCTCGGAAACTTCCGTCAAAGACCGCTTGACCGAAACCGTCGAGAACCTCTCGGAGTCGCAGGGAGTCTATCAAGGACAGTCGGCGCTCGATTTTCGGGTAAAAATCTTCGCTGACACGATCAGAATGGCCCTTTCTGAGCCGTGGACCGGAGTGGGACTCGGAAATTTCCGTCACGTTTTCCCGCAATATCGCGATGCATCCCTCATCAATCGACTCTGCCTCCATCCGGAAAGTGATTGGCTCTTCCTTCTGGCCGAAGCTGGTATCATCACGGTCGCTGCGGGCGGAGCGTTGCTCATCGCCTTGATCCTCATAATTTTGAAGGCTAGTTCCAACAAGAATACGTGGCCATTACGCCTCGGTCTCCTCATTGCCGGTCTCATCGTTCCATTTCATGGCCTTTTTGACGTGCCGGGACATCGTGCTGGGATCACGCTTCTCGCTGTGATTTTGCTTTGTAGCGGGTTACGCGGTTCGAGGAATTTGATGATGCCGGTTTGGGCCAGGCATATCCACCGCGCGGTCGGTGTTGTGCTGGTGGCTCTCGGAGTTTGGCTCTCGTTGGTTCAGATTAATCCGGGAAATTCCCTGGAGCTTCAGAAGCCTGCAATAGCCGTCGAAACAATGAAATCAATCTATGAAGAGGCTTTGGTGTTCGATCCAGAATCAAGTGAAGTGGATCCAGCGCGGAAAGGTTTGGAGATCGCGAATGAGGCGCTCGCGGGCTCACCTCTGGATCCGGATTTACACTACTTTGCGGGAGCATTTCATTTATTTTTCGAGGAAAACGACGCCCTTTCAGAAGCTCATTTCGAGGTTGAGCAAATCGTTGAACCGAACTGGACTGGAGTTCCTCTGCGCCAAGCATCGGCATGGTCAACAATCGACCCTATTCCTACCCGGCAGGGATGGGTGGAGGCGTTGCGACGGGCGAGCCGAATGCGAGATCAGGCAGACTTGGGGCAGGTGGTGCAAGCACTCGTTCGGCAGGCAAGCAATGATCCTGAAAGACTTTACCCAGTGGTGGTTAGCCTACTCGCAGAAGAGTTTTCGGACGAAATACTCGGGGAGATCGCGCGATCCATTCCGAAAAGTCTTTACGATTCGGTGTTGCCGACGTTCTTAACCAACAATGAGACGGAGAAGACACGGAAAGTCTTAGAGAGGTTGAAACTCTTCAATCCGGAAATGGTCGAAAAAATTCAATGAGCCAAAGTGAAAGTGGACAACTCACAGCCTGAGGTGAAGCTGTGGTCTGCGTGTTTCTTTTTTGGAGATTCCGCGCTGGTGGCCTTGGCGCGCGAAAAGTGAAAGGACGTTAGGTCTCGGTTCTGTAGGCGGGCAGTGTTTCGCTGAGGATTTCGTTGATGCGGGTTCGCTCGGAGTCGGAGAGGTATTCGAAGTCTTCCGGAGGATTTTTGGAAGTGAGAATGGAGCGAAGGCGGATTAGGACCATGGATTTTATCTCGGAGGGGAGATGCTTAAAGGGATCGGAGTAGATGGTGTAGCTGCAGCGGTGCTTGAAGAGTCGTTCGTAGAGCCGGAGATCTTTGAGGGAGCGCCCTTCATTGCTCTTCCGGGCGTTCTGCGTGAATGCAGTTTGAAACTTCTCAGAACCTTCCGGCCCATCCGATTCCATGATGAATTCCTCCTCGAACAGGAGCACGCGGACGACTTCGTTGGCCTGTCCGTCGAGAATCTTTTGATAGGACTCGTCGAGCGGAGAATCCTCGGGTTCGCCGAGGGCTTTTCGCATTTCGCGGTGACGGTGGAGTGTTTGTTGGGTGATGAGGTTGGCGCGGACCATTGTGTTCTGCGCGGCGACCTGATGTTCGAGAATCATGAGGGCCACGACGTCGCTCAAGCCGCCGCCGGGGTAGGGGGCGCAATCGATAATGTCGCAAAGGTCATCCACGGACTCGGCGGTAATTTTTTTGAAGGCGACTTCATAGCCCTCGGTTTCCTCCGCGACGATATTTCCGAGGTGGGTTTGGTTGCCGGTGTTTCCTGTGACATACCAGCCGCCCCAGCGGTTGGCGACGGGGGTGGAGTGATCCACGTCGAAGGTTCCCGCTTGGAGCAAGGGGCGACCACTATCGTTCGGGTAAACTGACCTCACGACGAGGCCGGGGTAGCCGCGTGTGCGGGAGCCGCCGTGGCAGTCGAGACAATTCGTGTGGCGAATGATTTCCGGTTGCCGCCCGGGTTTGCGGATGTCGAGGTGGATCATGTGGAAGACCGCGCCGAGCTTCCGGTCAAAGGTAATGATTTCGATGTTTCCCTGCTGCACCCAACCGACATAGGCGTTGTCGGAGAAATAGATGGCGCGGGGCGTCTCCGGGGTGATTTCGTTCGGTTGGGCGCTCGTTTTCGAGTAGACCAGCGTTTGCGACTCGACGGGAACGTTGAGGAGTTTGAGAAGTTGGATGAGGATCTCGCGGTCGGTCTTGCCGTCGAGAAGCTTTTCACCCTCGTTGATGCGGTCGAGGATGCGAGTGACCGGAGTGTTGGCCTTTGTGTCCGAATAATTGATCGGAGCCAACTCGTAGGACGGAATGCCCACGGAGGACAGCGAGAAGGAGAGAAGGAAAAATCCGGAGAGCGCGGGTTTCATCAGGAGTGCTGCTAACACTACTTCCTTCGCCGCGATTTCCTATCGCGAGATGAACGAATCAAGATCAGGGGCGGAATCAGATTCACGGCTAAAGGCCGACGCTGATTCGGGGATCGGTGCTCGGTGGAGTGCTGCGGAAAGCGCTGGGTGTGAGCGCAGTTGTCCCACTTTTTGCGCCATGGCGACAAAGACATTCTGTGGAATTCTTTGGCCGCCTCGAGTGTGCCCGCTTGAACCGGGGGTTGAAAACCCCCCGGTTAAGATGACGGTTCGCTAGACGACTTGGAGAGTCATCTGCTCTTTGGCGAACAGGGTTTTAGTAGTTCAGCTCGACGCGAATCTGGCCTTTTTCCCCGGACACGGTCGGTTCGGAGATGTCGAGTTTGAAGGTGTGGTATTCCCAGTCTGTGCCCGTGAGGTCGGGCAGACCGGAACCGGCGGGGGCGGTATCCGAGGGGCCGCTGACCTGCGAAACGTCGGCGTTCGGGAAGACTGCTGAAGTTGCGCCTTGGACGGTGTAGGTGACGCCATCCACGGTGGCGGTTTGCACCACGTTCGGGCTCGTGCCGCTGGCGGTGAAGGTCGCTCCGTCGCGGACGGCGATGATGATCGTCAACTCTTCACCCGCAGGAGTGGAAGCATCCTGAAGCAACTCGGCAATCAGTCCGTTGCTGGAAGGATTGAGAGGATCTCCGTTGAAGGCGAATTCGAAGGCATTCGGATTTCCGCTGTTATCGGGATCGTCACCTTTGCCGCTCTCCATTCCGGGGGAATCGTCGAGGCCGTTTGCGAGGGCCCAAGTGTCGAATGGATCTGCTCCGCCGACTGCGACGACAAGTTCTAGGTTGCTGCCGGTGATTTGCAGGGTGGTGCCAAACCCACTCAGCGTGCCAGTGGTGTCGGCGCCGTCGAGTGTTCCAGTAATGGCGCTCGCACTGACGAGCGTGTAGGTGCCGACTTCCAAGCCGCCAAGATCGGTCGTGCTGATGTCGCCGAGGCCGAGGAGACCACTGCCGATGTTGAGCGTGCCGCCGACTGAGATGAGATCATTGGTTGAGGCGAGGGCATCGAGTTCAAAAACGAGCTGACCGGAGCCTCCGGCGAGGGCGGTGCAATCAAAGTTTCCGTCGACGGTGAGTGTGCCTGGAGAGGCGCCCGGAGAGACGTTGCCAGCAGAGCCGGCAAAAACGGTGCCGCTGATGGTGCCGGTTCCGCCGAGGGTTCCGCCGCTGACGGTGACGTCACCTGTTCCCGTGCCGCTTCCTGAGCTGTTGTTTACGAGGAGCGTGCCGTCGTTGACGGTGACTCCACCGGTGAAGGTGTTGGCACCGGAGAGGATCCATTTGCCGGCGTCGTCTTTGACCAAACTCACGGTATTGTCCGGAGGCGTCAGTGAGGTGCCACCCTGGATGCCGGCATTGTCGATGATAGCTCCCTGGATCTCGTTGTCGTCGGTGTTGGCGCCGCCGATGGTAAGGGTGCGAGCGCCGACGCGGCCCTCTGCGTCGTCGTCAGCCAAGTTGAAAGCAGCGTTGGTGAATATGAGGGCACCAGTGCCGTTGCTCTGGAGCGCGCCCGCGCCTGTGCTCTGGTCGCCGGGAGCGTCATTGCCGTTAGTGATGCCGATTTGGACCTGCCGGTTGGTGGAATCACCGGTTCCGATGTAGGACACGGTGCCGTTCGAGTTGTCATTTCCGAACCGGACGTCCACGTTGTCGCCTCCGGCGAGTCCCGCGCCGGCGGCACTGTTGACCCCTTCGTCAGCGATCGAGAGAATCTCCGTGGTGCCGTTGCTATCGACCCATAGGGGGTCGTCGAAGGAGTTCGCGGGATTGGTTAGGCGCAAGAATCCGCCGTTGCCACGCATGCGTGGATTGCCCACACCGGATACTACACCGGAAAAGATGATGGTGTCGCCGGTTCCAGGGTAGATCTGGAATGGCCAGTTCGCCGTTTCCTGAATGTCGATGTCGCCGGTGAATTCCGCCTCGTTTCCTTGGCCACTCGGATTAAAGGAAATGTCTTTCCTGCTTCCGATGTTCGAGATCACCAATTCGTTGGCAATCACCAGTCCGTCGCTGAGAAGCGTCAAATCGGGGTTGTTCCCTTCATCGATGAGGTTGAAAACGCCGGTTCCCAGCGCGGTTGTATTGTCGATGTTCAGGATGCCTTGCCGGAGGAAGGTGCCCCCGGTGTAGCTATTGGCGTTGTTGATCGTCACGTCAGCTTCTCCGCTCTTGGTGAGTGAAGTCTCGCCGGAAATCGCCTCGCCACCTCCGTTGTCATTGATGGTGAAAGTGTCCGTGTTGTTGTTGAACATGATCCCGCCAGGCTCGACGTCTGCCGCGACGGCAACGGTTTGGTTCGAGCCAACGGTGTCGTCGAAGATGACAATGTCTCCGTCGAAGAAAAGGTTGTCGCCTTCGACCCAGTTTGTGGACGAGCCCGCGCCTTCATTCCAAAGGTTGTCGGCTGTGGAGTTGTCCCAGGTGCGGGTCGCGAAACCGAGATCGAGAGTAATGGAGGACCCGGTGTCAATAAAGCCGCCTCCGGGGGAGCGGTCACTCGTGGGAACGCCTGGCGCGAGGGTGAAGTGACTAACGTCAATGTTGTTGGTGGCGGTTGAGTCGTAGTTCAAAACCGTGAAGGCGTCGCCACCGGCAACATCAACAAAGACGGTGACGCCAGCTGAGGTGCTGATGTCGCCGCCCGCAGTAAGAGCCGCAGGGGTAACGCCGTCAATATGAAGATTGACGCCCGTGGAGGTTCCGAGCGTGACCATCCCGTCAAAGCTCGCGTCTCCTCCGACAGAACCTCCGTCGGCGACGGTCAGATTCCCGGCGTAGTTGCCGTCCAGGTTGAGACGGCCTTCCTCGATGATCGTGTCTCCGGAGTAGGTATTTGCGCCATTGAGGTCCCAGGTGTTGGCGCCCGTTTTGATCACTCCCACGGTGGCTCCGTTGATCGTGTTGTTGTCCACGATATTCCCGGAAATGACCCCGTCAGCTGTTCCGCCGAGGGTAAGTGTCTTCGGCTGGTCGGCTGTCGCACGCGCCTGGTTGAATGTTCCTTGGGAGATGGTGAGAACTCCGGTTCCGTTGTTGAGAAGGGTGGAACTGCCCGTTGAGCCTGCGGTGTTGTTCCCGATTCGGAACTGATTATCGATGGTCTCGCCGGGTCCTTCGTAAAGAAGCGTTCCGTTTGTGGAAGTGGCGCCGAGCTGGATATCGTCGGTTCCGATGTTGGTGTCCGACTCGATGATCAACGTCCCCGCATTCAAAAAGAGTAGGTCAAATGAGTTGTCCGTGGCGGTGAGTTTCAGTGTCCCGCCATCATTTTTGCTCATGTCCCTCGAACCATCGTCTTCCGTGATTGTTCCCGTGACGAGCAGGTCGACATCGGAAGCGCCATCCTGGACGTTGAAGGCGAAACCGGAATTTTCGAAATGGAGGTCTGCCGAGATGGTCGCCATCGTGTTGTCGGCCACGCCAATGGCCCCGTTGAGTCCGTCCTGAACAGTGACGTCGTTGTCATCGATGAAACGGATCCGGCTGGTCGGCGAGTCCGCTGAATCGACGATGGTAACAGGCTGAATCACATTAATCACGTCGTTTTGGAATTGTCCGATAACCAAGTCGTCATCCAACACGACCTCGTGGCCATTGATGTCCAGTTCCACGGCGTGGCTGGAGCGATTCGGATCGACGTTGTCTTCCTGCCGGACGACTAACTCGCGCCGCATACCGGTGAAATCGGTCCCGTTCGGTCCAATGATCGTTTTTCCAGTCTGGAAGATGATAAGGTCAACAAATTCGCCCGCGACGGAGGTGTCCAGAGTGCTGTCCCAAGTGAGCGTCCCGGGGCCGGTGAAGGCGAAATCCTCAGCAGTTGCGTTGGTATCACCATTCCCTTTGAAAGTCGTCGAGAGTGTCAGCTCGCTATCCGTTACCAACGGGTTGTCATTGACCGTGTAAGTTCGGGCGCCGCCGCTCAAGTCTATTGTTCCTCCCGTGATGGTCGCCATGTTCGCCGTGTCGTCGTCGGCGATGTAGGTGAGACCTGCGTCCAATTCGAGGGTCACTCCTGGGTCGATCATCAAGAGAGCATTGCCGTTGCCGATAGTCGCGTTTCCGATGGAGAATCCATCATCAGAAAATTGATCGCTCTCTAGGTGGAGGGTTCCGTTCGACACTGTGATGGAGCCTTGGCCAAGAAGGCCGGTGCTTGAGACGGTGAGGGAGCCCGCATCCCTCACCACGGTGCGGAACTGGTTCCCGGTGGTTTGATCGACATCGCCATTAAAGATCACTTCCGCGCCGTTGACGTTGAATTGGAATCGTCCGGTCGTTGTCGGGTCACGACCGATATCGCCGTTCATGACGATGTTCGTGGCCAAGCTGTTGAAGTCACCGAAGTTCAGAGTCTCGTTGTCAGTGATTCCCGGGCCCAACGTGACGTCCCCGTTGATGGTGAGAGTCTCGGCGCTGTCGTTGTGAATACGCATCGTATCCTCGGCGATGATGTTCGCATCCACGGTGATGGGATTCGGCACTGCAGCCTGAACGATGACGCCGTCCCCATTTTCAGCTCCGGCACCAATAGTGAAGGTCTGGCTCTTGGGGCCGCCGGTCCCGATGATCCAAGCGGCGGTATCAGCCTGATTGAAGAGAAGGTTGCCAATAGTCGTGTTATCGACATCAATGATGACTCCGCCGACTCCCGAATCATCGAATCGGCCTTGATCTGCAGGTCCGGGGACGGCGTCGCTCACCCAGTTCGTCGGTGTCGAGATAGTATTGTCGGTTTCGCCATCCCAGATTTCATCGGCGGCGAATGCGGGGAGCATCATTGCGAAGCCAGCAATGGCGCTGGTAACAAGGCCTCGGAGGCGATCGGTCGACGAAGAGAGCGGATTCAGAGTTTGCGATCTGGTGTTCATAAGCCGGGATGTTTTTTGGGACAGAGAAAAGGCGGGAGGATGCCTTGGGGTGTTTGTGATTGGACTTACTGCACTTCCAATCCTTCCAATCGCGTACCTGTAGTTGATCGGGACGGGTGTGGGGGAGGGAAGGTGGGAGAGAATTGGGGGTCTCATCCCGGGACTTCATGAAAGTCTAGGAAACAGTTCTTTACAACGAAAAATGGGAGATCAGCCCAATTTGCTCATTAATCGGATCTTTTGCATCGAATTGCAAATGAGCAGCTCGCGGTCATGTCGGGGATTGGATGGAAACTCCCCGCATTGGCTAAAGTGATAGGGTAATTAGCGCCAATCAGCCCTGAGGTTTTTCCTCGTCCTTTTTCGCTTCGCCTTCTTTCAGTACTCTGGCAAAGAACGCCTCCATGGCAGGTCCGCATTCGTCTTTGTGCTGGTTAAAAACACCGTGTCCGGCACCTTCGATCCGGAGGTAGGTGACATCTTTCGCGCCCGCGTCTTTGAGAGCGGCGACAAAGGAATCGCTGTGTTTGACATCGACGGTGTTGTCCTTGGTTCCGTGGAAGAGAAGGATGGGTGGCGCGTCACTGCTGACGTGGGTGATAGGGCTGGTTTTGGCGATGAGTTTGTCTCTGGCTTCGCCATCCGCATCGCCGAAGAGACTGCTTCTCCCGCTGGCTTGCCGAACGTTTCTGAAGAGGTTGAAATCGGTGGGAGTGGCGGAGGCGCAGACGGCTTGGACGAGACTGGACTGGTCCTGGTAGGGGCCGTCGCCTTCGAGTCCGGTGCCTTTTCCGGTCAACCCCAGCATGCAAACGAGGTGCGCACCCGCAGAGTTGCCGAAGGCGCCGATCTTTTGTGGATTGACGTTGTATTTTTCGGCATTGGCGCGAAACCACCGGACAGCGCACTTCACGTCTTCAATGCATGCGGGCAGGGGAGCTTCATCGACAAGGCGATAGTTGACGGTGATGCAGACATATCCCTTCTGCGCGTATTCAATGGCGCCGTTGAGGAATGTTCCGGCGCGTTTGTCCCCGCCTCGCCAACCTCCGCCGTGAACGAAAATAATTCCGGGCCGTGGCTCTTCGCTTTCGGCCTTTGGCATGATGAGGTCGAGTTTCCATGCTTCGCTTTCGCCTTTGCGGTAAGCAATATCAGGGATGACCTTCACATCGGCTGGTGCATCCGCGAGAAGCTTTTTCGTGTTCATCACTGAGCGTTGATTTTGTTGCCCGCGGCGGTCGCGAGTGGCGAGTATTCTGCTGACCGCAGTCAGCTCGGCGACATCGAGGAAGCCGTCCTTGTTCGTGTCGTTGCGACCAAAGAATTGCTTCATCAGTCCGGACGTCTCCGCTTCGGCGAGTTTTCCGTCGGAGTTTTTGTCCATTTGCTGAATCCACGTCGTCACTCGGGCTGGCGTTGCTTCGGATTTCTCAGAATCCTGCGCGAAAATGGGTGTGACGAAGATGGAGCAACACAAGAAAACGTGGCGGAGCGAAGTCGGGGGAGATTTCATGGATATCTGGTTTTTGGCCTGTTCTCCAAGATTTAACTCGGTCGGGGCCTACTTTGCTGCGGTTTTTTTCAAGTTTCTTGGGATGCAGTTTTTCTGAGCATTCCTCAATCGCAGGCTAGAGTTTCGGAGATGCTTGTCGGCGATCAACCATTCAGAACGGTATGGGCAAATGAAAATGAGCCTGGCGTGGTGCGGATTATCGAGCAAACCAAACTGCCGTGGCAATTTGAGATCGAGGAATTGAGGAGCTTGGAGGATGCTTGCGTAGCTATTCGCGATATGCACGTGCGAGGCGCCGGGTGCATTGGGGCGACGGCGGGATTTGGGATGTATCTGGCAGCACACGGCGAGGAGGATTTGGTGGATGCAGGTCGGCGACTGAAGTCAACGCGGCCGACGGCGGTCAATTTGGGCTGGGCGGTGGACCGGCAGTTGGTGGCGCTGACTCGTGGCGAAGGCGACAAAGCGGAAATCGCTTGGCGGGTGGCGCAAGATATCGCGGACAAGGATGCAGCAGCCTGCGAAGCGATCGGGCGGCACGGACTTCCGCTGATTGAAAAGATCGCCGCGACTAAGGGTGGTCAACCGGTGAATATCCTCACCCATTGCAATGCCGGGTGGTTGGCCTTTGTCGATTTTGGTTCAGCGACCGCACCGATCTACGCGGCGCATGATGCCGGTATTCCGGTGCATGTCTGGGTCGACGAAACCCGCCCGCGGAATCAAGGGGCGCGATTGACCGCTTGGGAACTTGGTCAGCATGGTGTTCCTCACACGGTCGTCGCCGACAATGTGGGTGGTCACTTAATGCAACGCGGAATGGTGGATCTTGTGATCACGGGAACGGACCGCACGACCTATACTGGAGACGTCGCGAACAAGATTGGGACCTATTTGAAGGCGCTCGCGGCGAAGGATAATGGGGTGCCGTTCTACGTGGCGCTGCCGTCTTCCACCTTTGATTGGGAGACGAGAGACGGGGCGGAAATCCCGATCGAGGAGCGTGGGGGTGATGAAGTGAAGAAGATGGAGGGAGTCGATGCGGATGGCGCCGTGAGGGAAGTGACGATTTTACCGGAAGGAAGTCCCGCAGCGAACTACGCTTTCGATGTGACGCCGTCGCGACTGGTTAACGGGTTGATTACCGAGCGGGGGATTTGTGCGGCGAGCGAGGAGGGAATCGCGGCGGTGTTTCCGGATCGGGGGAATCGTGACTGAGAAAGACTCGCGCAGAGACGCAGAGGCGCAGAGTTTTTTCGCAGCCGAATTTGGAGAGGATTGGATCAGGAAATTTTGGGATTCCTATGGCCAGCCACCAGTTCAGGGGCAGGGATGGCTGTGCAGCTGGAAGCTGCAACCACTGGGTATTTCGTTGTTCCCGAGGAAAGTCGCGGGCTTTTAGCCTGGCGGCCATGCGAGTTGGCGACCGGCGAGGAGGTGGACGTGGAGGTGGGGGACGGATTCGCCGCCGTTTTTGCCGTGATTGATGACGAGGCGGAAGCCTGCTTCGCCAGTGTCGGAGAGTCCGAGATCGCGGGCGATTTTTCCGGCGGTTAAGAGGAGATGTCCGAGGGTTTCCTGGTCTTCTCGTTCGGCCTCACCAACACGGGGAATGAGCTTTCGCGGGACGATAAGAATGTGCGTAGGTGCCTGAGGATCAATGTCCCGGAACGCGACGCATTTTTCATCATCGTGGACAAGATCCGCAGGGATTTCCCCGTCCGCGATCTTTTGGAATATCGTCTTCTCGGCCATCAAAGATCCCCGGTTAATAGGGGTATGTTAGTGGAGGACGAGGCCGAATTGACGTCGGCTTTTCCGCATGTTGTCGCAGATTTCGCGGCGAACGAAGGTGACGATCTCGTGGCGCAAATAGTCGCACCGGTTGGTCCAGCGCTGGACACCGCAGAGATGTTTTACCGCCTTCTTCATGTCGCAAACGACGATCTGACGCGGCGCCGCGCTGGTAGTGTTGCGAAGACGTCGCTTCAGTGATTCGAAGAACTGGAGTTCATATCCGTTCTCTGCAGAGCACGCGATTTCGTAAAGAGAAATGCGTAGCGGCGGCGGAGCGGCTTCGAGTTCGCACGCGATGTCACGCCATCCGAGATGGCTGAGAACGCGTTCGATTTTTTCGTAAAGGTCGTCAATGGTGATGACGGACCCGTGGAATCGTTCGCGAAGGTACTCGATGACGGCTTGCGCGATTTCATTCGCAAAGCACCAGTCGTTGTGACCGGCCTTTTGCGCGGCTTCGGTGATGGAGTCTTTGAGCCACCGATGCTCATATTGCACGACTTCATGGTCGCCGAACTGCAGCAATGGCAGTTGGTTTGGTAGCGCGATCATTGCTTGGGTTGGTTAGTGTTCTGATGCTCATACAACCCGGCGTGATTGCAAGGCCGTTAATCGAAAAACTCCCGCTGCCGGACATCGCCGGAGGGGCGCTTTTCTAACGATTCGATTTCATCAATGAATTCGCCGACGTCTTCGAAGGCTCGGTAAACAGAGGCGTAGCGGACGTAGGCCACGGGGTCGATGGATTGCAGCTTGCTCATCACGAGAGGGCCGATGCGTGAGGCAGGAATTTCCCGCTGATTTTCCTGCTGCAGTGTGTCGATGATGTCCTCGACGGCTTGTTCCAGTTCGTCGATGCCCACCGGGCGTTTTTCACAGGCTTTTTCCAAGCCCCGAAGGAGTTTGTCCCGATCAAAGCTCTCCCGCGACCCGTTCCGCTTGATGACGCGGAGGTCGTTGCGCTCGATTTGCTCGTAGGTGGTGAATCGGTGCCCGCATTGGAGGCATTCACGGCGCCGCCGGATGCTTGCGCCGTCCTTGCTGGTTCGGGAATCGATCACCTTATCCTCGAGGCTGCCGCATTTCGTGCACCTCATGGGATTATGGAATTCAAAATTTTGATACGAAATTCTAGGCCCTTCGGCCGCCGCATCAAGGCACCAACAGGAATTCCTTCCATCCCCGGCTCACCTAGACAGCCGGAAATCATCTTCCGATTCAAATTAACTCTTCACCGCTTTCTTCTTCGCGGCTTTTTTTCGCGGAGCGAATTCGAAGCCGATTTTCCCGGTTTCGAAATCGAGGGTGAGGTGCGCGGAGAACGGGCGCTTGGTCCGCTTCGAGACAAAGCCTGGAAGGAGCGCCGTTTTCCCTTCGGCAAAGAGCGGGGTGATGTCTTCGGGCGAGAGTTCTTTTTGCAGGATCGTCTTGCCGAGGCGGAACCCGTCGGGAGAGTCCTTTGGCTTGAAGTCCGGAACGTGATAGGCCTTTTCGGTTTGGTAGATTTTCACCTCGTCGCCGTTGGCCAGCTTCAAGCTCTTCAAGAGCTGGTCGTCGGTGAGATCTGCGGCGGACTCGGGCTCGTCCTGATCGAAGACGAAATTGGTCTTCCACTTTCCTTTCTTGCCGGTTTTGGTTTCCTCCTGAATCAATTCAAGAGCGGCTTCGAAAGGTTTGTTGAAGCGTGAGACAAAACCTTCGCGGGGGGAGAGGAATTTGGTGGTGAAAAGTTCCTTCGCTTCTTCTTCGGAAAGTTGGCGGCCGGCGATGTATTTGGAGATGCGGAATTTGCACTCGTTGTCCGGGCATTCGTAGGTCGCGTCGGTCTGTTTCAGAGCGTCCACGCCGCACTCGGGACAGTTCGTGCGCAAGTCGGGAAAGGAGCGATTGATCGCTTCTTCGTAATGCGCCCGGGCTTTTTTCACGACATCCTCGGTAAAGCCGACGATTTCATCCATGAAGGTCTCGCGGTCGAGTTGCCCCTGCTCCATCTGACGAAGCTTGGCCTCCCAGTCGCCGGTCATCGACGGTGACGTGAGCGGCTCGATCTCCATTTCCTGAAGCAACTCGATGAGTCGAAGTCCCTTTCCGGTGACATTCAGTTCGCGGCCGTCGCGGGCGAGATACTTCTGGCGGAGGAGACCTTCGATGATGGCGGCGCGGGTGGCTGGTGTGCCCAGCCCGCGCTCGGACATCGCTTCGCGCAACTCCTCGTCGTCGACAAGTTTGCCCGCGCCTTCCATGGCAGAGAGGAGCGTGGACTCGTTGTATCGTGGAGGGGGGTTGGTTTCCTTTTCCTCGACCTCGACGCTTTCGGCTTTGGCGGATTCTTTGGGATCGACTGGAACCAGTTCGTCTTTGCCGGAAGCAACCCCCGGTTCGCGCCCGTAAACGGCGAGCCAACCGGGCGTGATGAGGATTTTTCCGTCGGTGCGGAAGACGTCTTTCTCCGATCCGTGATCGATGGTGGTCAGTCGCTTCGTCACCTCGAACTCCGCGTGAGGGAAGAAGACGGCGATGAAACGCTTCACGACCATGTCGTAGAGCTTCTGCTCGGCCTCGGTGAGTTTCACGACCCGGCCTGTGGGAATAATCGCGAAGTGATCGGAAACCTTGGCGTTATTAAAGACGCGTTTTTGCGGAGTGATACGATTGTTCTGAATCGAGTCTTCGGCCCACTTGGCCACGGCGAGGTTCGAGCCCGCGAGATCTTTGGTCGTTTGCACGACGTTGCCGAGATAGTCTTCCGGAAGGTAGCGCGAGTCGGTCCGCGGATACGTCAGCATCTTGTGCCGTTCGTAAAGCGCCTGGGCAAGAGAGAGTGTGTTCTTCGCGGTAAAAGGCGCTTCACGCTGGAGGGTGGTTAGGTCGTAGAGCTGCGGTGCGATCTGCTTTTGCGGCTTTTTCTCCTCCTCGATGGAACCGGTTTTTCCCAGACAACGATCGCGAATGGTGAAGGCACGTTCCTTGTCCCAAATGCGCTCCGCTCGTCCGTGTGGCTTGCTTTCGTCTTTCTTCCACTCAGGATCGATCCACTTCGCCTCGTAGAGACCGGCGGCGACCGAAAACTCGGCGTGCACTTCCGCGTAGGGTTCGGGGACGAAGGCCTGGATCTCACGTTCGCGTTTCGCGAGGATAGCGAGAGTTGGCGTTTGCACCCGGCCCGCTGCAGTGATGTTGAAGCCGCCGTGTCGCGAACGGAAGCAGGTGAGGGCACGGGTGGAATTGAGGCCGACGAGCCAATCCGACTCGGACCGGCATTTCGCGGCGTCGGAGAGATTGTCCATTTCGTCGCCTTCGCGAAGAGTCTCCCAAGCATCTTGAATGGCGCCCGTCGTCATGGATTGCATCCAGAGGCGTTGCACCGGCTTGTCGATATTGCCGATGTCCATGATGTACTGGAAAATCAGTTCCCCCTCGCGACCGGCGTCACAGGCGTTGACGATGCGGTCGACGTTCTTGCCCTTCGCGAGTCGAAGGACGTGTTTCAGGCGTCCCTCCGATTGTTCGATGGGCTGGAGTTCGAAATGTTTGGGGATGGCGGGAAGAACGTCGAATTTCCACGGGAGGTTTTTCCCATTGGGCCCGGTCGGCATCTTCAACTCCACGAGATGCCCAACCGCCGACGTTATAAGAGCAGAATCGTTCTCGAAATGCGTCGAATCGCGGGATTTACCCTTTTTCTCGAATTTCCCCAATACCTTGGCCAGAGCCTTGGACAGGTCCGTGGCAACCGAAGGTTTTTCCGCGATGATGAGAGTCTTACCCATGGATTATGGCGAGGGAATGGAGGGACAAAGCTGTATGACGCCGTCGAAGAATCTCAAACGAGAAAATGGAAATAAAGTTTTAAAGAATTGAAGATCAGACACTTGGAGAATAAGGAGGATGTGGGTTGCCCTCGGGAATCCTTGTGCTTTTGGTGGGGATGGGCCGATCCAAGCCGCCGAAACTCCGTCCGAACGCCGCTGCGATCCTCGAAAAACCCGACGGGAGAATCTTCGTGGCCGAGCGCTCGGACATCCCTGGGGCTTGGCAATTTCCGCAAGGCGGGATCGATAAAGGAGAGTCCGTCCGCGAAGCGCTGGTGCGCGAAGTGCGGGAAGAAATCGGGCTCGGGCCGGAAACTTATGAAATTGTCGAGGAGCGGTCTGGCTACGATTACGTGTTTCCAAACGGGAAGACAAAGTGGGGAGGATGTCGCGGGCAGACGCAGACTTACTTCCGCTGTCGCTTTGTCGGGGACGACCGTTTGATCGATCTTGAAGCATGCGACATTGAGTTCGCCCGGTTCAAGTGGATCGATCCCGCTGAATTCGAACTGGCGTGGGTGATCGAGTTCAAGCGCGAGGTGTATGAAAGAGTGTTCCTCGACTTCTTTGGTGTGGCGCTCGGGGCAAAGAGGGGCGATCTTTCCAACTAGCAAATGGACCGACGCATCAGGCACCTTCTCCACGATCTTTGGAAGGCGTCGAAGCGTTTTGTCGTCGAGAATCCCCTCCAGCCGTTCCCGCTGGGCCAGAAACTTGAGGGATACAGCGGTGAAAAGTGGAAACACGACTTTCGTGCGGGAATCAATGTCGCGCTTCTCGCCTTTCCGCAGGGTATGGCCTACGCGGTAATCGCCGGCTTGCCGCTTCAATACGGGATCACTTGCTCGATCGTCGCCGCGTTGATTGGTCCGATCCTGGCCGGATCACGACACACGATTCTGGGGCCGACGAACGCCACTTCGTTCATGATCTTCAGTTATTTCGCGGCTTACCCGGCGCTCGGAAAGGATGTGCTTCTGCTCATGCCGTTGACGGTTTTCATGGCCGGAGTGCTTTTGATTATCGGCGCGTACACGCGGGCTGCGGATCTAATTCAATACATCAGCAGGACGGTGGTTGTTGGCTATATCTCGGGCGCCGCGCTGCTCATCATGCTCAACCAGAGCAAGGAGATCATTGGTGTCACCCTGCCGCCGGCTGACGGGGAATCGGTGCGATCATTCTTCACCATTGCCTGGCAAATCCTATCACGAGTCCCCGAGACGAACTTTGCGGCTCTCGGCCTTAGTGCCGCGACGCTTCTCATCTTTCTCACACTTCGAAAACTCGCGCCGGGTTTTCCGGGGTTTGCGATGACGCTCGTCATTATCACGATCTTCGCGTCGATCTTGCATGATCGGAATATCATTGAGGTCGCGACCTTTGGTTCGGTAGATGTGCGCGACATCGCGAACCTGTTGCCGAACTACGACATCTTTTCCGATCCCGGGGTCTTTGACCGCATCTACCAACTCTTTGGTCTCGCCTTCGCGATTGCATTTCTTGCCTCGCTGGAAAACTCGGTCATGGCAAAATCACTCGCAAGCAAAGCGGGTGAGAGGGTGGACTTGAACCAGGACATGCTCGCGGTTGGTGTTGCAAACATCGGCGCTTCAGTCTTGAGCGGTATGCCGGCTTCCGGATCGCTCACCAGATCGGCACTCAATTTCAACAGCGGTGCCGTGACGCCCGTCTCCAGTTTGTTGAGCGCGTTCTTTTGTCTGGCGATGTTTCTCATCTTTGGTGGTTTCATTGAATACATTCCGAAGTGCGCGCTCGCGATGCTCGTCATTTGCATCGCCGTTTCGCTCATCAATACGAAGCTCATCCGCATCTCTTTAGCGGCGACAGGATCGGACGCGGTGACGCTGGTGGTTACGTTTCTTTCGACACTCATTCTTCCTTTGCATGTCGCAATCTTCCTCGGTGTCGGCACTTCGATTATGCTCTACCTCCGTAAGGCGAGTCGTCCGCATCTCGTTGAGTATGAGTTTGATGAAGGAGGTTCTCTAAAGGAGATGGATGGCGGTAATGAGCGAATGATACCGCAGATTTCCATCGTCCACGTCGAGGGTGAACTCTTCTTTGGTGCTGCGGAACTCTTCCGCACGCAGATCCAGCGCACCATTCGCGACGACAGTTTGAAAGTAATTATTCTCCGCCTGAAAAACGCGCGGCATCTTGATGCGACGAGTGTGATGGCTTTGGAGGAGTTGATTGGATTCCTTCGCTCCAAAGGGCGCGATCTGATCGTGAGCGGAGCGATGAAAGATGTTTACCGTGTCTTGAGAAACTCCGGGCTGATTAAAGTGTTAGGTAAAGAGAACCTGTTTCTCGGTTCCACGAAGAATCCAAATCTGTCCACGCGCAACGCGCTCAAAAGGGCTCAGGAAATCCTCGGAACGGAAGAGGCGGATATTCGGATATTCTTCGATCCGTCTCATTCATGAAGCGCGTGCCGCCGGTTCAAGGCTGATAGCGACGCACCGTTCCCGTGAAAGGATTGATTCCCAAGGTGATGAAATTTTTAGGAAGTTCGCCCGATGTGCGAATGAGGTCGGTTTCTTCGACGAGTGTCAGGAACCAGAGGGGAGGCTCGCTTTCTTCGGCTGCGGTTTTGGGGAGAGTGGTGCTTCCGTCAGGCAAAAAATCGAACCCGTAGCAAGTGGCGTCCTTGACGGCCTCCGGGAGACTCTCGCCTTGTTGCTGCTCACATTCCAGCGAGTCCGTGGTGACAAGGGTGGAGTTCGCAGGAGTGTCCATGATCAGGACCTGCTGAGGAAGATAGAAGAGGTCGGTTTCGGCGACTTCCGTGGCAGTTTGAGTGGGATCCTCGGGGACGATGTCGGTCAATCGGACGAGCTGGTAAGCGCGGAATTCCTCCTCACTATCCGGAATGTCCACACTGGCGATCTCGTAGAATCGAATGCCAATGGGTGTGTTTTCCACGACGGCGGTTTCGCTGGCCTCATTGAGGGTGGCGGTCAGTTCTTCCGCCGCTTTTGTCAGGGTCGTGCTGCCGAGGATTCCAGTCGAAGGGATGGTGAGCACTGCGATGATGCCAATGATGATGATCACGGCAAGTAGCTCGAGAAGCGTGAATCCCACGTTCCGGCGTAGGCGGGCCAGCCTGCATACGGGAGAGAAGCCGGTGCGTCTGCCTTTTGTCGGTCGTCGCTTCATCCGTTGCTGCTGGATTGGACCCAATCCGGGTTGGACCACTTCGAAGCACGCATGGGAATGACCGTGCTGAAGATCTGGTAGTCGATCCGTTCTTTCTGCAAGGATTCGCGCAAAGACTCCAGATCGGAATCATAGCGATTGGAATCCGTGAAGAGGCTCTGGCTCACATATGACGGCGTCGAGTTGGAATCGCCGGTGCGTTGTATGGATGTTTCCGTTGCGGCCACAAGGGTGATCCTCAGACGGGGCGGAAGGGTGTGCAGAGTGGACTGAGCGGTCGCGGATGGATCGGTAAGTCCGGCCCTGGAATCATAGTCGTACGGGAGTGGGGGGCGGGCGCGGTTGTCTTCCGTGTCCGAGTAGAGGGGCGTGAAAACCAGTGCCAGAATATTCTCAGCAACCACTCGTTTGAATTGTTCGGCGTTACCGGCGGTCAAGTATTCGGCGAACCAGCCACGTTCGTCTTGGAGGGACTGATTGCGTCTTTGTTCCGAATTCGAGAAGATGTCGAGGTTTTCTGTCGGTTTTCGGAGTTCGATCAGGCGAAAACGGGGCCGCTCTTCCACGATATTGCGCAGGAATGGGGGAGTTTCGGCGTTGTGTTCGTCAAATTCGAGAAAGTAGCCCCAAGTGTTCAGTGACTCATTCAAGCCCCGCAGGTTCGAGGTGTCCGTGTATCCGAGGGGAGCTTGGAAAAAGACGCCATGTGTTGGGTATTGGGAGGGGGGAAGGTCGGTGACGGCAGTGAGATTGCCGGATACGAAATGGAGATCGGACTGTCTTGTGTAGCGGACGGGCTTGCCGCGATCGTTGAATTCATAATCCCAATACTGGTTTAGTGTCGCGTGCTTCAAGCGTCTTGTGATCGCCTCGAAAGCCAGCCTTGCTTCGCGAAACTGCATGGCTTCGTCGGACACCCTTTTCCAACTGTTTTGCGATGCGGAGAGTAATTGAAAGCTGATCAGGAGGATGACGGCCAACAGCGTGAAGGCGAGCAGCATCTCAACCAGCGTGAAGCCTCTTTGCCGTCGAGGCGCCTGGCGGGAGTGTGGTGTCATCGCATTAGCCGGACGGGCTGTTGCCGCTGCTCACGGTCGCTGAATCCTCAAGTCTGGGAATGAAGAGGGGGAAGCGTTTGATAGGGAGGTCCGTGTTGTCGAAATCGATGCTCTGACCGCGGGTTGCGGCAACCTCGACGATGAGCCTGGAGAGGTGATCTTGAGTGGACGGGAGTTCGCCGCCGGGAAGGACGGGTGTTTGCTGGTTGGATAAGACCCGGATTCGCGCGGTGTAGATGGGCCTGCGATCGGTGTTGTTTTGCTGTGTTTCGGTTCCCTGGTTGTCGAAAAAGCGTGTGGTGTCGTGAAGCGATTCGATCTCCTGAAAATCGATCATGCGGGCGTCACTGGAAACGGATTCGAGAATGCGGGCGATGGTCGATTCTTCGGTGGCTTCGGTGAGGGTGAGAAGTCCGTGGGGGATGAGGGCCGTGACGGGAATCATGACGGCCGCGACGATGCCCAGCGAAATGACGACCTCCGACAGGGAGAATCCGCTGGCGTTACGCTCGGCAGAGGATTTTCTGTAATTCTGATTTCTGAACATGGAAGAAGCGGGGCGGCCTTCAGTGGAGAGGAAGAGGACAATATCTTCCTTATCTTCCGTCTGTCTATCTCCGCTCACTTTGGAGCAGTTTGCCGGTATCCGTTCCCTGGTTGATTCAAAATCGAATTCCAGCTGGAAAAGACTTCTTGG
>JBCCWV010000033.1:0-33366 GCA_039192745.1 Verrucomicrobiota bacterium
CCTCTCAAATTTCCGAAAGCCGCATTGGGAAACCATGGCGGATTTTTTCATTTTGAGTCTACTTTGGAGAACGATAGGCTGCTTGAAGCGATGAATGTTCAGCAAATGTTTGAAGCTGTAGTCGAATATGGGAAGATTCTGATAAGCAACGGATCTTCCCTTTCCGACAGAACAAAAGTCTTCACCCTCGTTCCAGAGGCTAGTGATCGTGTTGCGGGAGTGGAAAGCCCTAAGCTTGTCGATCCAGTTGTCGGCGTGGATTTTAAGAAAACGGTGATTTCAGAGTAGTGATTAATTACAATGTCACGTCGTAAAATTCACCGGTGGCTACAGTTTCCGTTAAGTTCACGGATACATATTCAGTGAGAGAATCTCGTTCCGTCGAAAAGTAGTTCGGGAAAGAAATGAATGTATTTACTTTATTCCGAGTTTCTGTGGTTGCTCCCATCCTGCTGTCGGGGATGGGCGTCGCTTACGCGACTTTTTCACAGGCATCATTTTCTCAAGATTGGCAGGATATTCTCGCATGGAACGGCGACGGTGGAATTTTGCCGGACGATCTCAGCACGGCTCCGGTATGGGTATGGATTGTGATTTGGTTCTTCGGACTGTGCGCTTTGGTTGTCTTTGTGAATCAGATCCTTTTGTTTTTTTACTTTAAGCCATCAAGAACTATCTACCTCGTAAGTTGTGTTCTTTTCTATCCCTCGATGCTTTTATGGGGCCTGAGCATCCTCACTCCAATGGAGTACGTTATGTATGAGGTATCAGCATTTATCTCAGGAATCACCTTGGCCCTCGTCTACTACTCTCCAGTAGCAGAGCGATTCAAATGAGAAGGAATACCGAAGAAGACAGTCGAGGACAGTCGGTTACCTGGTCCGAGTCCGAATGTCACTCTTCGATTCAACCGTTACCTCTATCGACGGGCCGCGCTTAGCTTGGGAAGAAAGTGCTTGGGATTAAGCTTCCCCGCGCTTGGCCATGCGTTTGCGTTCGTGGGGATCCAGGACGCGTTTGCGCATGCGGAGGAAGTTGGGGGTCGCTTCGACCAACTCGTCGGGGGCGATGTATTCGATCGCGCGTTCGAGGCTGTAGTCGCGGGGTGGGGCGAGTTTGGTCGTTTGGTCTTTCGTGGCCGAGCGGATGTTGTCGAGCTTTTTGGCCTTCACCGGATTGACTGGAAGGTCTTCCTTGCGGGGGTTTTCTCCGACGATCATGCCGGTGTAGACATCGACTCCCGGTCCGACGAAGAGAGGCCCTCGTTCTTCCAGCGCAAGGAGCGAATAGGCGGTTGCTGGTCCGGTTTCCATGGAAACCAGGGTGCCCGTCGTCCGCATCGTGATGTCGCCGGCCCAAGCGGCGTATTCCTTGAAGAGGTGAGACATGATGCCGTGGCCGGAGGTCAGGTTCACGAGTTCGAATTCGAAGCCGATCAGGCCCCGGGTGGGGATCGTCGCGGTGATAAGAGTGCGTCCGCTTGCCTCGTTGGCCTGCATGTCTTCAAGCATGCCACGCCGGTCGCTGAGCGATTTCATGATGGGATTCGCGAATTCGCTGGGCACCTCGACATAGAGCGTTTCCCAAGGCTCCAATTTCCGGTCGTTTTCGTCGCGACGGACGATGACGGTGGGCCGGGAGACGCAGAGTTCGTAGTTTTCGCGTCGCATCGTCTCGACGAGAATGGCGATTTGCATGGCGCCACGGGCCGAGACGTTGAAAACGCCTGCCTCGTCGGTGTCTTCGACGTGAATGGAGACGTTCGTCTTCATCTCGCGGAAGAGTCGATCGCGGATGACGCGTGACGTCACGTGCTTGCCATCGCGACCGGAGAAAGGGCCGTCATTGATGGAGAACTGCATCTGGACGGACGGGGGATCGATGTTCACCGGGGGGAGTGGCTCGGCGTTTTCCTCGGCGGCGAGCGTTTCCCCGATGTCGGCGTCTTCGAAGCCGGCGATGCCCACGATATTGCCCGCGACACCGTCGGCCGTGTCCTGTGTGCCGAGGTTCGAGTATTCGAAGACCTTCGCGATTTTTGCCGATTGCTTGGTGCCGTCTTTCAACAGTCGCCAGACTTTCGCGCCTTTGCTCACGGAGCCGGAGACGATTCTCCCGATAGCGATGCGGCCCACGTAGTCGTCCCAATCGATATTCGAGATAAGCATGCGGAAAGGCGCCTCGCGGTCGGCTTCCGGGGGCGGGATCTTTTCGACGATCGTTTCCAACAAGGGAATGCAGTCCTCGCGTGGCCCGTCGGCGGTCTTGGCGAAGAAGCCCTCTTTCGCGGAGCCGTAAACTGTCGGCGAATTGAACTGTTCATCGGTCGCTTCGAGTTCGAGGAACAACTCGAGCACCTTTTCATGCATGCCTTCGGGATCGGCGTGGAGACGGTCGATCTTGTTGATGACGATGATGGGCTGAAGTCCTTCCTCGAGGGCTTTGCGCAGGACAAAGCGCGTTTGCGCCTGCGGTCCTTCGAAGGCGTCCACAACGAGGAGGACGCCGTCGACCATTTTCATCACGCGCTCGACCTCGCCGCCGAAGTCCGCGTGGCCGGGCGTGTCGACGATATTGATGATGTGGTCGTTCCAGTGAACGGCGGTGTTCTTGGACTTGATCGTGATGCCCTTTTCCCGTTCGAGATCCATGGAATCCATGGCCCGGTCCTGCACGGCTTGGTTTTCACGGTAAGCGCCACCCGCCTGGAGCAGGCGATCGACGAGCGTCGTTTTTCCGTGGTCGACGTGCGCGATGATGGCGACGTTTCGAATTTTATCAGGTGAAGTGGCAGACATACCCGTCGGGCAGAAGATTGGATGAATGATTAATTGGATGAGTCAGAGAGAAAAATGAAGAGCGAAACCCGGTTCCGCGGCACGCCCCCTATCCACTGAAAACTGAAAACTGACAAACTGAAAAACTCCGCCTACAGCATCTCGTCGAGCGTCGTTTCGCCCTCAAGGTGCGCGGTGTCGCCCCAAGTCCGCAGTCTCCACAACTGGTCCTGCCATTCGAGAATATTGAGGGCCGAATTGGCGATGTGAAATTGACGGGGCGTGGCGAGTTCGATCCCTAAGCAGTGACGCATGGCCATGGACACGACACCGCCGTGAGTTACACAAAGAATGCGCTCCCCGCCATGTTTGCCGGCGAGGTCTTCCAAAGTGGTTGTCGCTCGTTGAAAAAGATCGCGCCAGCTTTCGCCTCCATCCGGACGATAATCTGGATCACCCGACGTGTGTTGTCTGTGGTCCTCAGGCATCTTCTCCTTAATCTGCGGGTAGGTCAGTCCTTCGAGGACACCAAGCGCTCTTTCGCGAAGACGGGGCTCCCATTGGATGTCGGCGGTTTGCTCAATTGGCGTGCAGATGGCCTCGACAGTTTGCTTTGCTCGCCCGAGATCGGACGCGTAAACGGAATCAAAGGAAATACCTGCTGATCGAAACCGTTCGCCAAGCCGGCGCGCTTGGCTTTCTCCATGAGTCGTCAGCGGGCTGTCCATGTGGCCCTGATGTATCCCTTGCTGGTTCCACTCGGTCTCGCCGTGGCGAATGAGAAAAACGGTCGTCATCGCGGCAGACCTTGGCGGGGAATGCGCGGGGGACAAGTGGTTAGTCGCGTTGGCTGGTTAACTGGTCCTGGAATTCACTGCCGTTTCCGAAGGTGACCGCAAGAATGGCGACGATCAGGATCCCGGCGGCAAAGAAGGCTTGCATGCGCAACTGCGGCCCTCTCGCGGGAATTTGGTGAAGCTTTTAAGCGCTGTACGAACGTCCGTCCACGGTCCGCCGGATGCGTCAGGGCATCGGGTTTTTCGATTTTTAACTCAAGTCCAGCATCGCCTTGAAAGTGTTTCCGTGTGGAATCGCCGGGCGTCTTACCCCGCGAAATTCACCGTGCGCCGGGAAAGGTCTCCTGAAGGGAGGGAGAACCAGGTCGAAGCTGTTCCCAGTTTTGAATAAAGTTGTAAGCAAGAGCGCCGACAATGATCGTGGACGCAATGATGATCTGAGTGAGAACTTTTTTGCTCAATCGATTTGGTTTGCGCGCTAGCTTGTAGGTTGGGCTTTGAGTTCTGGCTTGAAGCCTGGCGAGTCTTCTCGTCGGCTCATCGCAGGAATAGCCCGTTCGAGGCATGCGCTTCGTCTTTGGATCTGGGGCGACTTGCCGAGTCTGATGTCTTGAAGGCATTGGTTTCCTGATTCGAGAAGAACTCTGAAACAGGAACGATGCCAACTTGCGATACGCTTATAGTTTTTATTTATCGGATAATGATGTGCGCATAAAAAACCAGCATCGAGACCCGCTCGATGCTGGTTTTTAAAAAAAGCGCACTATGGCGCACTCTAGTAGCGGTAGTGATCTGGCTTGTAGGGACCGTCCTGCGGGACGCCGATGTAGTCGGCCTGCTCGTTGGTGAGTTCGGTGAGCTTGGCTCCGATCTTCTCGAGGTGAAGTCGAGCGACTTCCTCGTCGAGCTTCTTCGGCAAGACATAAACGCCGGGAGCGTAAGTCTCTTTGTTCTTCCAGAGGTCGATCTGAGCGAGCGTCTGGTTCGTGAAGCTGTTCGACATGACAAAACTCGGGTGGCCGGTCGCGCAGCCGAGGTTCACGAGACGACCTTCGGCGAGCATGTAGAGCTGCTTGTCGCCGATCTGGTACTGGTCAACCTGCTCCTTGATCTCGGTCTTCGCGTATTTGGCATTGAGCGCATCGACCTGGATCTCGTTGTCGAAGTGCCCAATGTTGCAGACGATGGCTTGGTCCTTCATCTGCTCCATGTGCTCCAGGCGGATGATGTCCTTGTTGCCCGTTGTCGTGACGTAGATGTCGCCCCAACCGAGAGTGTCTTCGATGGGAAGAACACGGAACCCTTCCATGGCGGCCTGGAGGGCACAGATCGGATCAATCTCAGTGACAACGACTTGCGCGCCGTGGCCGCGAAGCGTTTGCGCGCAGCCTTTGCCGACATCGCCGTATCCGCAGACGACGGCCACTTTTCCGGCGACCATGACGTCGGTCGCACGCTTGATGCCGTCGACGAGTGACTCGCGGCAACCGTAGAGGTTGTCGAACTTCGACTTCGTGACGGAATCGTTCACGTTGATGGCCGGGATGCGGAGCTTGTTCTGCTCGGACATCTGGTAGAGGCGGTGGACACCGGTGGTCGTTTCTTCGGAGACGCCTTTCCAGTCTTTCAAGTAGTTGGTCCACTTGATCGGGTCTTCGCCGTTGACCTTCTTGAGGAGATCCTTGATGACCTGTTCTTCGGTGCTTTCGCTCGCGCCGTTCACCCAGTCACTGCCTTCTTCGAGTTCAGCGCCCTTGTGGATAAGAAGCGTGGCGTCACCGCCGTCGTCGACGATCATTTCAGGTCCCTTACCGTCGGGCCATGTCAACGTGGACAAGGTGCAGTCCCAGTATTCTTCGAGGGTTTCGCCCTTCCAAGCAAAGACGGGAACGCCCGCGGCGGCGATGGCGGCAGCGGCGTGATCTTGGGTGGAGAAGATGTTGCAGGAACACCAGCGGACATCCGCACCGAGGTCAACGAGCGTCTCGATGAGGACGGCGGTCTGGATGGTCATATGGAGACTGCCCATGATGCGGACCCCGGCGAGAGGCTTGTCCGCCGCGTATTTTTCACGCGTGGCCATGAGCCCCGGCATCTCGTGTTCGGCGATGGCGATCTCTTTTCGCCCGAAATCGGCGAGGCCGATGTCCTTGATTTTGTAATCGGCGTTGGCCGGTGCTGCTACGGTAGACATTTTATTTTCAACAAGTTATGATTGGTATCTGTGCTGTTCCCATTGAACGACGCCAGAGGGTAACACTACATATCTACGAATCAAGATATGTTGATGGGTAAAATTTTAGCCAACCAAGGCGCATTCGTCCCTTTTAAGCCATTTCCCGGAAGTTCGGAGGGGTTAAACCTTTGAAATATCGAGGAGTATGTGGCGGCTAGAGAGTCTCTCATCCGTCGGTGAATGAACGCAGGACAAGATTCTTCCGAACTGATTTCACGACCTCGGTTTCTTCTTCGGAGGGAATGCTGGTTTCTTTTCCAGTGAGAATGTCCGCGCAAAATTCGGAGAGACGGGAGTGGGTGGGCAGATCGAAAGGCGGTGAGGTTGAACGGCTAAAGAGCCGGGAGAAGATCTCATTGAGATGCTCCGAGAGGCGGTCTTCGGGCCAGCGGCGCGTGGCCAGTTTCCGGAAGGAGGCGTTGTCGCGGGCGTTGAGTAGCAGGGCCAGAAGGTGCCGTTCCTCGGGATCGGAAGTCTTCGCCCGCGTATCGATGAGTTTTAACATCCGCTTCTGGTGGATGATTGCGGGGACGAGCGCCTCCAGCAATTCGTGATGACGGGCGTCGATTCGGTCGAGGGTCCGCGCGAGTTCCTTGGTCTTCCCGAGATGGATTCGTAGTGCGATGACAAGGAAGGCGAACTCGTCGGGGGGAACCCGGTTGAGGGCTGATTGCAACTCGATGAGGAAGGCTTCATGATCGGTCTTCGCGAGCATTTCAAGACACTGGCGCCGCCGCGTCTGGTGGGGCATGCTTACTGAGGCGAGGGCGACGTTCGGCCAAAGGAAGTGCCGCTGCGGCGCGGTCCAAGAAGCGCTGGTGCGGACGACGACGGAGACGGAAGGTCGGTCGAGGTGGAAAAGAGAGTGCACGAGGTCCGCCCCGGCCGGGATCTCGCAGACATCTCCGACTTCCAGCAATTCGCAGGACTTCACCGTGAGTTCCCCGATCGAAAGGCGTCGGTTGAAGTGGCGTTGCTCCCTAAAGTCGAACCGGGTGTGGATGCTACTTCCTTCCATGACCGCGAAAGCGCCGCAAAAGCCGTGCTCGTGAATCAAAGTCGTGCCGTCCAGCCAGTAATAGACGTCAATGAAAAACCGGTCGTTTTGAAAAACGGTGATGGGTGGTTCACCGAAGGTGGCGCTGAGATCCTGCTGGGGCGGAATCTCTAGGGCCCGAATGACATCCTTGGCCGGGGCCAGCGGATCAATTTGCTCGTGAAGTCTCGCTGCTCGCAGCGATTCGGTCGCGATGGTGGGGAAACTCGCGGTGTCGAAATCCTTGTCTCTCCAGCGCCGGTCGATCTCGCTGGCGAGCGTGTGGAATTCCTGGTTCATATCGAAGGTCAGGAAAAGTGGGCGCGGATGGCCTCGACCAGTCCCGGTATATCGTGTTGCTCGGCTTCGATGTGCACTTCGAGGCCGTTTTCCCGGAGGGTGTCGCTCGTGATGGGGCCGATGCTGGCGATGGTGATGTCGTCGGGCAGGGGAAGGTCGAGGTCGAGGAAGTGCTCGACGGTGCTGGAGCTGGTGAAGGTAATGACGTCGGCGCCTTCTTCGCGGAATCGTTTTACTCCGCCCGTGATGTCATTGGTCTCCGGGACAGTGCGGTAGGCAATGGCCTCGTCGAGGATGGCGCCAGCGGCAGTGAGTTTTTTCGAGAGGACATCCCGCGCTTCTTCGGCACGGACCCAAAGCATCATGAGGTTTTCGACGTTCTCCTTGATCAATGCCTCCGCTAAAGACTCGGCGACGAATTCCTCTGGCAAGAGGTCGGTGGCCAGCCGGTTCTCCTTGATCTTTTTGGCCGTGCCCGGGCCAATGGCCGCGATTTTTGCGCCGCCGATGGAACGCACGTCTTCATAAAGTTTGAAGAATATCTCAAAGAAGGCGTCGACACCGTTGGGACTGGTGAAAACGAGCCAATCGTAGGTGTGCGAGTCCTGCACGAGTTGGCCGAATCCGAGAAGATCTTCCGGCGGATCGATGCGGATGGTGGGGATCTCGAAGGCATCGGCGCCAAGGTCGGAAAGTGCGCGGCTCAATGCTCCGGCTTGTTTGCGCGTGCGGGTGACGACGATGCGCTTGCCGAAGAGCGGGCGCTTTTCGAACCAATTGAGTTCATCGCGAATGGCGACGACGTCGCCAATGACGCAAATGGCCGGTGCTTTGAACTCGGCCTTTTTTGCGATGGCGGCGATGTTTTCAAGCGTGCCGGTGATGGTCTTTTGCTGGCCGGTCGTGGCCCAACGGACGAGGGCGACCGGCGTGTCGGGTTTTGCGCCTTCCTTCATCAATTCGGCGGTGATGATATCGAGGCGTTCGACGCCCATGAACATGACCTTTGTGCCGGGTGTGTTCGCAATTTGTGCAAAGTCGAGGGACGACTCGGTCTTGGTGGGATCTTCGTGGCCGGTGAAGAGGGTGAGCTGGGTGTTGTGCGAGCGGTGGGTAACGGGAATGCCGGCGTAAGCAGGTCCCGCAATGCCAGAGCTGATGCCCGGAACGATTTCGAACTTCACCCCGGCGGCGTGAAGTTCCTGTGCTTCTTCTCCTCCGCGCCCGAAAACAAACGGATCGCCGCCTTTGAGACGGACGACGTTCTTCCCGGCCTGCGTTTTCTCCACCAGAAGGTCGTTGATCTTATCCTGCGAGATCGCGTGGTCGCGGGCCTTTTTGCCAGCATAGATCAACTCACAATCCGGTTTGACCCACCGCAGCATTTCGTCGGGACAGAGATAGTCGTAAACCAGCACGTCGGCCGATTCGACAAGTTCGCGGCACCGTAAAGTGACGAGACCAAGGTCGCCGGGGCCTGAGCCCACGAGATAACAAGTGCCGGATTTTTGGAGAGAGTCGCTCATGCAGAAAGTTCGTGAAAGAGGCGCTGGCCAAGGTCCATCTCCTCGCCTTCCGCGCAAGTTCCCTCGGCGCGGAGTGGAGTCGTTGAATGGTTGTTTTCAAAGACGGCGACTTTCAGACGGAGCGTGCCGTCCGGGTTGATTTGCGAAAGCGCTCCTACCGGCGTGTCGCAGCCGGCAGAAAGTGCGTCAAGAAACGCCCGTTCCGCGGTGATTTGGCGGAAGGTGGGGTGGTCATTGATGGTCGAGATGAGATCTTTTACGGTTGGGTTCCCGCTGAGGACTTCGATAGCGACAGCTCCTTGGCTGGCTGCCGGGAGAAAGACCTGAGGATCGAGGATTTCGACAGGAAGATCCTTTCCTTCGAAGGTGAGCCGGTGGTTCTGTAAAAAACTGTCTCCGTACAACCTCGCCAACCCGGCGCTCGCAAGAAGGATAGCTTGGAAATCCTGTTCAATGAGTTTGCGAATTCTCGTTGGAACATTCCCGCGGATTTCAGTGAACTCGAGATGAGGGTAAAGGGATTTGAGGAAGCACTGGCGCCGCACGCTGCTGGTGGCGACCTTGGCGCCGTGCGGCAACTCGGCGAGAGTCGCGGGTCCATTCGGCTTCAACAATGCGACATCGGAGACGGGCGCCCGCGGCAGGACGGCGGCGATGCAAAAGGTTTCGTCGAGGAGCGTTGGAACGTCTTTCAAGCTGTGAACGGCGGCATGGGCGCGTTTCTCGACGAGCGCCACTTCGAGTTCCTTGGTGAAAATCCCCTTGTCGACGACAGGGTTTTCCCCCTTCGCGAACTCCGACAATTTCAAGTCCTGCCGGATGTCGCCCGAGGTTTTGATGATCAGCTCTTCCACTTCGATCCCATCGTGAGCGTTCCGCAAGGCCTGAGCAACCATGCGTGTCTGGGTCAAAGCGAGATCGCTGCCGCGAGTGGCGAGGATAATGTTTTGCATCAAGGCGGAAGAACTTCCAGCTACGCAGTGACGGCCGCTGCATGAATTCGTTCCAGGGAGGATTCAAAACTGACGAACCTGCGGAGAAGTGAGTTGTAGTTAGAGTATGGATCTTCCGTGCCGCTTGCGAGCAGGTGCCGGTAAAGGCAGATTTCGGCGCTGGGTTTGGGCGGGGTGAAAAGTGGGATGTCTATTCCGCAATGACGGAGGCGCGGGGCACCGATCATGATCAGATAGGATTCGGCGCTTTCTTTCCCAAGTTTCAAGTCCTCCAAGCCCTTTCGCGCTATCTCAATGCCAGGGAGGCGGTCGAACTTGGAATGGCTCAGATCAGTGGGCATCACGGAGAATATTATCGAGCTTGCGCCGGAATTCGGAAGGGTTAATTGAGGGAAAGCGAATGAGTTTCGGCTCTATCTCGTCAAAGAGACGGCGTAGTGTCGCGGTGTTGACGAGTCCCGCGGAAAACATGTCAAAGACATCGGACCGGTCGCGTTCGTGAAACCTTTCTATCTTCGCCATGGCCTGACTGTAATCGTCGAAGTGATAAAAATCCACGAGTCCATGGGTGGCAATGAATCGACTTCGTTCGCGCCAGCCGGGAAGTTCAGGGATAAATTGATCCGGCGAAGCCAGCTCAATGTTTACTTCGAGTTCTTCCTTCAACCGTGGAATCGCTTCAAAAATACCAGCCGGTTCAGGATCTGGTTTAAAATCGATGTCCGCCGTCGTTTCGCGCCAACCTTCGCAAATCGCGGTAGCTCCTCCGGTGAAATAGACGCGCCCTGCGGACGTCGCCGCACTTCCCAACGCTTCCATGAACCTTTCCAATTTGGCGATGTCGGTTTCGTAACGCATCCGTCAAGTAGCCGCCGAGCGCGAGTCGGGGGAGGCGAGATCGGGGCTTTGGTGGTGGGACTCGCTGGCTCGGAGTGAGAGGAATCCGTGTTTCACCATCTGCTCTTCGACCAATTGTTCGCAACGGGTGAGTTCGGAGGCGCGTTTGTTGCGGGAGTCGGAGGCGATGGTCTCCAAGCCGTCGATGTCGTACAAATAGACCCCGGAACGTTCGCCGACTGCCGGGTCGATGTCGCGGGGAACGGCGATGTCGATGAAGAAGAGGGGACGCCCGCGACGTTTCCGGAGAACAGGATCGACATGCGAGGTGTCGATGATGGCATGCGGTGCCGCGGTGGAACCAATGACAATGTCGGCGGAAGGAAGTTCCGCTTGGAAATCGTCGAAGCGGATGGCGCGCCCCTCCATCTCGGCGGCGAGTTCCTCGGCTTTGTCGACGGAGCGGTTGGAAACGACGATGCCTTTTGCTCCACGAGTGGCGAGGCTTTTTGCCGTGCTTCGACTGATTTCACCGGCGCCGATAAGGAGGACTTTGCAGCGTTTCAAGTCGCCGAAAATCTTCTCGGCGAGTTCCACGGCGACGGCGCCGACGGAGGTGGGGCCGGAGGTAATTTTGGAGTGGGTGCGGACGTATTTTCCGACGTTGAAGGTCTTTTGGAACAGTTGGTTGAGGGTGGCTGAGGTCGCTCCTGCGTCGAGCGCGGCGGCGTAAGCGGCCTTTACTTGGCCAAAAATCTCCGTTTCGCCCAGAACCATGGAATCCATGCCGCTGGCAACGTGAAAAAGGTGACGGACGGCGTCGGCGTCGTCGTGGTGATAAAAGGGAAGTTGCTCGTCTCCAAGATCGAAGTGTTTGCGGACGTGGTTTTCGATGGCATCAGGAACGGCGGCGGACGATTCGGTCACTACATAGAACTCCGTGCGGTTGCAGGTGGAGAGAACGACAGCTTCTTCGATGTGCTCGACCTTTGCGGTTTCCGCGCTGGTTTCGCCCGACTTCTTTTCGCCCACGGCCAAGCGCTCCCGGACTTCGACCGGGGCGTGCTTGTAATTGAGACCGAGGCAATGGATGCGCATGAATCAGCGGACGAAGTAGAGGCTAACCATGGGAACGGCGAAGGAGAGAATGGCGAAGCGAGCGAACTGCGCACTTGGAAGGCCACGGGTGAACTGGACTCCAAGAAGGGCCGCATAGAGAAACCACATTCCGTGCATGATGAAGAGCTTCGCTGTGCCAGCGGCTCCTTCGATGGCGTAAGCGCTTCCGATGGCGCCGGACAAGAGAACGAAGCCGACGACGATGAGAAGGACTAGTGCACGTGACAGGTTCCGAATAGGTGGAAGGTGATAGAATAAACCGTTGAGCTTTCCCTTCTTTAGATAGTGGTCTTGCACGAGGAACATAATCCCAGCGATGAAGGCCATGGCGAAAGCGCCGTAAGCAATCAGGGCCAGTGCGATGTGGGCTTCAAGAACGGCGTCGAGGGGACCTTTTTCGGCAGCGGCCGCGATGGCGGCATCGCGGTCGAAGGGGCTCAGTAATGCTGCAATCTGGAAAAAGAAAACGAGGGGCGATGTGAAGACGCCGAGGAGGGAAAGGCGGTAAGTGGGGCCAAGAAGGAGGTAGATGATGACCATGGCCCAAGCGATGAAGACGAGCATTTCGACACCGGTCGTGACGGGGCAGGCATGATGAACGCGCCCACGCTCACCGAGAAAAAGCGTTTGGAAAACAAGGCCTGCGAGCATCGCCGCGAGATTGAGGCCCGAGACTCTGAATCGCCCGCTTCTCAGGGCGATGATGGAGTAAACGAAGCCGCCGAGAAAAAACGCGGTGGCGATGCCGAGATAGATTTTGTCCATCGGTGGGGAACACTACGCTTGTGCCCGCGTCCCGGCAATGGGACGGGACAAAACCGCCACCGTTGGCTATTTCTTCTCGTCTTCCGTGGAAGAATCTTCGGCTTTTTCCCCTTCGGCGCCGGGTTTATCCTTTTTTGTGACGGTGGCCACGGCGGACTTGTCGAATTCGATACGAGTGCCGTCGTCGACTTTGAGGACGACGGTGGTTTTCTTGATGTTGGCGACGAGGCCGTGGATTCCGCCGATGGTGACGGCTCGGTCGCCGGTTTTCATTTCGGAGATTTGCTTCTGCACCGCTTTTTGCTTCTGCCGCTGCGGGCGGATCATGAGGAAGTACATGAGACCGAAGATAAGGATCAACGGCACGAACATGTCGAGCGGGTTACCTCCGGGAGGCGCGCCTTCGGCGAGAATGAGGGGGAAGATGTTAGTCATGTGTGTGGTTGGTATCGCGCGACGGTTTCGGCGCGGAATTCAGCGAAGTGGCCTTCTTTGATGGCCGTCCGGGCGCGGTCGAGCAGGGAGAGATAGAAATACAGATTGTGCAGTGAAATCAACCGCAATCCGAGGATTTCCTCGGCTTTGACGAGGTGGCGCAGGTAGGCCCGGCTGAAGCCTCGACAGAGTGGATGGGTGTCTTCTGCGATGGGGCTTTCGTCGAGACGGAACTTTTCGTTCTTGAGGTTGATAGTGCCTTCGGGAGTAAAAGCGGTTCCGTTGCGCGCGATGCGCGTGGGCAAAACGCAGTCAAACATGTCGACACCGCGGGCGACCATTTCGATCATTTGGGGTGGTGTGCCGAGACCCATGGCATAGCGGGGCTTTTCCCACGGGAGATGGGGTTCGGCATTTTCAATGGCGCGGAACATTTCTTCTTCGGGTTCGCCGACGCTTACCCCGCCGATGGCATAGCCGGGGAAGTCGAGATCGACGAGGTGCTTGGCCGATTTTTCGCGCAGGTCTTCATAGATGCTTCCCTGAACGATGGGGAAGTGGAGTTGGCGGGTGAAGGTGTCAGGTTTTTTGCCGTAACCGCCAGCTTCGGGCCGGTTCTTTTCAATCCATGTCTTGCAGCGTTCAGCCCAATGGAGCGTAAGATCGAGGCTCGATTCCGCTTTCTCGCGGTCGCAAGGGTAGGGCGGGCAGTCGTCGAAAAGCATGGCGATGTCGCTTCCGAGGGAAGCTTGAATTTCCATGCTCGTTTCGGGACCGATGAACGTCGGCGTGCCATCGACGTGGTTCTGAAATTCGACGCCTTCGCGGGTGGTTTTGTTGATTTTTGCAAGGGAGAACACCTGGAAGCCTCCGCTGTCCGTGAGGATAGGCCCGTCCCATTGCATAAAGGCGTGAAGCCCGCCGATGGCCTCGATGACTTCCATTCCGGGACGAACGAACAAGTGGTAGGTGTTGCCGAGAACGACTTGGGCGTTCAGGTCGCGGAGTTCGGTGGGGCTGACGGACTTAACCGTGCCTTGGGTGCCCACAGGCATGAAGACGGGCGTCTCCACTGGTCCGTGTGCGGTTTGGAGGGTGCCGGCGCGTGCTCGCGATTCGGGGTCGGTGGCGTGGACTTGGAACATGCGTTAGAGCGGACGCGACTGTGGTCCAGGCTTTTAGCCAGCGGGCGAAATCGGATGATGGTTTGTTTGCAGGTGGATTATTCGCTCGCTGACTTTGGGAGCGAAATGTCCGAAACTTTTGTCTGCGCAGTCGATCTGCTTCCGGTTACAGGCTGGAAGCCTGTGTTACGATGACTGCTCAGCCGTGGGCTTCGCGGACTTTTAGCATGACGTCGAGAATGGTGTTCCAGGTGTCCTGCGTTTCGAGCATTTCGTTGGGGAACATGCAGCCGTCCCAGCAGATGTGCTGGATGCCCCGGTCGGCGTAGTCTTTGAGCCAGTATCCGGAAGCTTTGACGATGTCGAGTTTGCCGTTGGGGTCGTCGGCGGGGCAGTGCTTCCCGGTTTTGTCGTGAGAGCCGGCGCCGTGAACCGTGCCGTCGTTTTGTGCAACGTGGAAGTCGATGGTCCACGGGCGAAGCTTTTCAACCATCTGCTCGTAGGCAGGCCAGAATTCGTCGTCCGAATACCCCTCCTGGAGCAGGGCATGCTCGGGGGCGTTGTAGCCAAGGAGGTAGAGATAGGTGTGGGCAAGGTCGGCTTGGAATCCGAGTGTCTCTGGCATGCCGACTTCTTCGAGGAGGTCGAGCATGTCTTTCCAGCTGTGCATGCCGGCCCAGCAGATCTCGCCTTCGGCGGCGAGGCGCTCGCCATGGTCGGCGGCAATCTTCGCAGCTTCTTTGAAAGTGGCGGCAATCTTTTTCGTGTTGGCCGGAGCATCTTCGCGCCACTTTTCGACGCCGAACTCCGCGGAGTCGATGCGGATGACGCCGTAGTTTCGCGCGCCGTGTTCGTTGAAAACCTTGGCAATGCGGCAGCCGACCTTGATCGCTTCGAGAAACTTTTCGCACTGCGCATCATCGCCCATCGCGGAGTCGCCGACGGTTCCTGGCCAAACGGGAGCAACGAGCGACCCAATGGCGAGGCCCTTGCTGGTGATCATGTCGGCGATGGCCTTCAGCTCGTCATCTGATGATCCTGGATCGGTATGGGGAAGGAAGAGGAAGTAGTCAATTCCCTCAAATTTCTGGCCATTGACCTCGGCATTTGCGGTCAGTTCTACCATGCGTTCGAGGCTGATGGGCGGTTCCTGACCTTCTTCGTCGCCTTTGCCGACGAGGCCGGGCCACATGGCGTTGTGGAGTTTGGGAGATTGGCTCATGGGAGGTTTGTTTCGTGAATTTTTTGCTCGCCGATCGGCGTGGAAGGTCTTGTTTAGCGGCTACCGACGGCGCTGGCAAGAAAAAGGCCTCTTGTGTTGATCGGTGGACGCGGTGACAGGAATTCCGCACGCTTACTCATGAATTTGCCCAACAAACTCACCGTCCTGCGGCTGGTGCTCACTGGCGTTTTTGTCGGCGTGACGTCGGTGACTTGGGCGTTTGCGTGGACTGCCGGACTGGTGATTTTCCTGGTTGCTTCTTACACGGATTACCTGGATGGGGCGATTGCTCGCAAGCGGAATCTCATCACGAACTTCGGGAAGTTGATGGATCCGTTGGCGGACAAGGTGCTGGTGGCGGCGGCGTTGGTCGCGCTGGTTGCCGTCGGAGAAGTGGCGGCTTGGGTAGTTGTGCTGATTCTTTCCCGTGAGTTTCTCGTGACCGGAATGCGGCTCGTTGCGGCTGGCGAGGGCAAGGTGGTGAGCGCGGACAAACTCGGGAAGCTGAAGACGATCCTCCAGATGGTGGCCATCATTGGCTACCTTGCCGTGCTCGCGGCGGGCGAATTTGGAATAACTGTCCCCGTACTGGAACCGGCAAGCGCGGTCGTGCTTTACGCTGCTCTTCTAGTCACCTGCCTCTCAGGCTTTCGATATTTGAGCGCGAATTGGGAAGTGTTCCGGGATGCGTGAGCGGCTATTCTTCTCGCTCTCTACAGGGGAATCTCAGTGTTCCTATTAGCCACTTCATGACGCCTCTTCAAATCCTAATTAGTCTTTCTTCCCGCGATCAAAGATACCCTTGAAGGGTTTCTGGTCCTTCACAATGACTTGGTCACCTGGTTTCAAGACGATGTCGTCCTTGGTGCCAGCTCGGGAGAGGTTGTGAATCGTTCGGTTTCCATTCCGAACAACGATAACCTCTTCGCGGTCGGCGAAATCGCTGAAGCCTCGCGCTTGTGCAACAGCAGCAAGTAGCGTCAAATTAGGATTGTAAGGGACAGGCCCCTGCGCCGCGACTTCACCCATCACTGTTACATAACGTTCTCCCGGACCACCTCCGCTGACGATGACATTGACTGTCGGCTTTGTGTAGATCTCCGCAGTTTTGTAGGTCTGCTCAATCTTGCTCGATAATTGGGAAGGGGTGAGGCCTTGTGCTGAAACCGGATCGAGCAGGTGGAGGCGAATCATGCCACTGTTGCTGATCGTGTAGGGTCCGTTGAGGGCCGCTGCGTCTTCGGGAGGAACGCCGGAGATGCGGAGATTGAAAGTTTCTCCTGCTTTCAGGACGGGCTCTCCTTGGCCAAGAAGAACCGAGGGAGAGAGGAGGAGGCAAAGTCCGGTGAAGAAAAGAGTAGTCCGTTTCATGATTGGTAGGGAATAGGATGTCTGATTAATATTCGTCTTCTTCAAATTGGGCGTAGTCCTGCGACTCCGAAGCGGTTTTGCTTTTCTGGGGCGGCTCGGCGCTGTAGTCGTCCTGAGTTCCGACATCCTCGGGAGTTTCCCTTGGTTCGATATCGGCGACCCGGCTCTTGGGCTTGCTGTCCGTGTTCGTTGGAGAGTAGTAGGTGTAGTAGCTCGTGTAGTACTGGTACTGACTGTCGCTGCGGACATCGACGTTGTTGAGAACGACTCCGAGGACGGTGCCTCCCACATTTTCGATGGCTTGGCGGACCCGGATGAGCATGTTCCGCGGCAGTTTGCGGTGCTGGATGACAATCATCGTGAGGTCGCACTCGGAGGCGAGGACGGAGGCGTCCGAGACACCGAGAATCGGCGGGGAGTCGATCAAGACGAGGTCGAAGCGGCTCTTCACATCAGCGATGAGTTCGGACATGCGCCGAGAGTTGAGGATGCCGGCGGCGTCCGCAGGAAGGATGCCGGAGGGCATGAAGTAGAGATTGTCGACGGGTGTTTGCAGGATGACGTCCTCCAGCATGAGGTCGGTCGTGAGGTAGTTCGTGAGCCCAACCGAGTTATTGATGTCGAAGAATGTGTGAAGGCGGGGGCGGCGAAGGTCGCCGTCGATCATGAGGGTATTGTAGCCGCCTTGCGCGCAAATGTAGGCGAGGTTCATCAGGGTCGTGGACTTACCTTCACCGGCACCACCGGAAACGACCGTGATGGAGTTTGCGTCTGCGCTTTTTCGGTTGAACTCAATATTCGTTCGCAGGATTCGGTAAGCCTCCGCGTCCGGACTGAGTCCACTTTGCTTGTGGAGAACACCGACGTCCTTGGGGATGACGGCGAGGACGGGAACCTGCAGGTAGCGTTCGACGTCTTCGAGGCTCTTCACGCTGGTGTCCATGTATTCGAGGAAGAAGGCAAGGCCGATTCCCATGACCAAGCCAACGATGGCTCCGATAATGAGGTTGAGTTTAACGTTTGGTTTCGCCTGACTGAAGCTTACCTCAGCTCTCTCGTGGACGCGGACTGGGACGTGCGGCGTGGTGGCGTTGACCTTTTCCTTGGCAAGCTGCTCCTCCAGATCCGCTCTAACTTCTCGAGCGAGATTGTAGTCTGCTTTGGCCTCCTCATACTCGATGATGCTGCGTTTTTCGCTCAGGAGGTCCTCAACGCCCTCTTCTGAAGCTTTGTTATATGTGGCCAGCTTAGACTTTGCCATTTCCAATTTTGTACCAAGCGTCTTCTTTGCATTTTCGGCTGCATCGAGAAGCATATTCTTAAGTTGGTCGATCGTCTCGTCCAGAGCGACCATTTTTGGGTGTTTCGCACCAAGTCCGGCATTTTGGAGATTAGTACGCGCGACGAGGTTACTAGTGTATTGAGGAAACAGTTGTTCAATGGTGGAATCCCTGACGCCGAGGGAATGGGCGGATTTGATGAGCGCGTCTCCTTCGAGGCTTTGGATCGTCTCGATTGTTGCGGAGAGTGTGTTGATTTCTGTTTCGACATCCTGTTCCTGCTGCATCGATCTCATGACGAGAGATTCCCGTCCGGTCTCTGCTTCTCCGCGCATCCAGGAAGGCTTGCTGCTGGCGAGGTCGGGTATCTTCAGGTCTTCCGCCAAATCGAGCATTCTCACTCGGGCGGTATCGAGCTTGGCCTCCTGACTTCGAATTTGGACAACGAGATTATCGACGATTGCCTTCGCCCGGTCTCGCTCCTGTTCCGTTCTTCGTTCCTGATAGGCGAGCGCGACCTCATTGGCAATGGAGGCGGCCAAATGAGGATCCTCATCAAAGACTTCGACGCGAATGAGGTTGGTATTCTGTCCAGGTTCCGTGCGAATCTTGCTGCGAAGAATGCCAAAAGCTCCTGCTTCGCCACCGACGTTCCATTTTTCAATGAGGTCCAGCTTTTCGATGACTCGATTCAAGGTTTCCCGACTTTCGATGACTTGGAATTCCGTGGCCATGAAAGTGCTGTAGGGATCGATCGCATTGGCTCTGTCGGTAACCTCCCCGTAATAATCGCGAACCGTGCTTTTCCGTTCGATCTCCAGTTGGGACTGCCCGCGGTATTGCTTCGGGAGGAGCGAGGTAACGATGGTCGCGGTCAGGAAAACGAGCGCGAAGGTGAGTAGAATGATGCCGTAGCGGTTGCGGATAACTTGCCAGTAGTCGAGGGCGTGCAGTTTTACCTCATTGGCATTCGATTCGAGATTACTCATGAATGTGTGGTGGCTGAATTTGGTTGTCGGTCGATTACTCCGGAAAGGTGAAGCATTTAGTGTTCCCGGCTGTCCCGTGTGATTTCCTTTGGTCTGACAAACCAAGGAATTGATCGTTCAATAGCCTCGAATTTTCAACCGGTTTCCCGCCGGGGGCCTTTCGAATCTTTTCTCGCGCTTCCGGGGATCAATCCCATAATTTCCAGAACGCGAGGAAAGTGGCTACTAGGGTGTCCTGTAGGGCGCGAGATGCTTTGGCAGATTGGCAGTTTTGAGAATTCGTGACAGGGGGCACGATCGGCGTAGGCCCCGTGCGACCGAGGTTGACTCTTCTCTAAAGCGAGTAATTCAAGCGATGGCGAAACCGGAAGTTCGGTTATTAATTGGCGCACTTCGCGACGTGTTTGTCAGGATTGATTAAACCGGGCGTTGAAGCACCCGGCTAAATCTTGCAGGATCGCTTTTCGATCCCAAAGTCAGTTTCCTCTTCGGTCGAAAACCTTATTCAAGCGCCTAATTCACCAACAGCGGCGCGATGACCAGAGCTACGACGGACATGAGCTTCAAAAGGATGTTCAGTGAAGGCCCAGAGGTGTCCTTGAAGGGGTCGCCGACGGTGTCGCCGACGACGGCGGCTTTGTGGGGATCGGAACCCTTCGTGTAGGTCTCGCCGTCGATCTCGATGCCTTCCTCGAACATTTTTTTCGCATTGTCCCAAGCGCCGCCCGCGTTGGATTGGAAGAGGGCCATGAGGACACCGGAGACAGTGACGCCAGCGAGGAGGCCGCCGAGGGCTTCGGCGCCGCTCATACCGGGAGCGTATTTGAATCCGAATCCGACCGCGACCGGGCTCAGGACAGCAAGAAGGCCGGGGAGGACCATTTGCTTGATGGCGGATTGCGTAGAGATCTCGACGCACTTGGCGTATTCGGCGGTGCCTTCGGCGGCACGGAAGGTGGTTTGGTCATCTTCGGACCAGTCATCAATTTCTTTCCCTTCATTCTTACGCATGACATCGAGGGCGGCCTTGAGCTGGGGGATGCTCGCGAACTGACGGCGAACCTCCTGAATCATCGACATCGCAGCACGACCAACGGCTTCCATGGCCATCGCCGAGAAAAGGAACGGCAGCATGCCGCCGATAAAGACGCAGGCCATGACGTAGGATTGGGAAATGTCGATCGATTGAATGCCCGCTGTGGCCATGTAGGCGGCAAAGAGGGCGAGTGCGGTGAGGGCGGCAGAGCCGATGGCGAAGCCCTTGCCAATGGCGGCGGTGGTGTTACCAACGGCGTCGAGCTTGTCAGTGCGTTTGCGGACTTCCTTGGGCAACTCGCTCATTTCGGCGATGCCGCCCGCGTTGTCGGAAATGGGACCGTAAGCATCGACGGCGAGTTGGATGCCGGTGTTTGCAAGCATTCCGACGGCGGCAATGGCGATGCCGTAGAGGCCAGCGAAGTGGTAGGAGAAAATAATCGCGGTCGCGATGAAGATGATGGGAAGGGCGGTGGACATCATGCCAACGCCGAGGCCGGAGATGATGTTCGTGGCCGAACCGGTAAGGGATTGTTTGGCAATACCAATGACGGGCTTCTTGCCGGTGCCAGTGTAGTGCTCGGTGACGATGCCGATGAGAAGGCCGGCGGCGAGACCGAAGAGGGAAGCGAAGAAGACGCCGAGGGAAGTGTATTCTTTCGCGTCTTCGCCTTCGCCGACTGTCCACGAACCGGGAAGGACATTGGTGATGATAAAGTAGGAGGCGACAACGAGGAGTCCGGCGGAGAGGAATTCGCCGATATTGAGTGCTTTTTGCGGATCGCCGCCTTCTTTGGTCTTCACAAAGAAGGTGCCGATGATGGACATCACAATGCCCGCGCAGGCGAGAAGAAGCGGAAGGACGACCGCGGAAAGCCCGCCGAAGCTGTCTTCAGCCCCGAAGCCGCCGAGGCCAATGAACGTCGCGCCGAGGACCATCGTTCCGATGATCGAGCCAACGTAGGATTCGAAGAGGTCCGCTCCCATACCGGCGACGTCGCCGACGTTGTCGCCAACGTTGTCCGCGATGGTGGCTGGGTTGAGCGGGTGGTCTTCCGGAATACCGGCTTCAACTTTGCCGACGAGGTCAGCACCGACATCCGCGGCCTTGGTGTAAATACCACCGCCGACGCGCGCGAAGAGGGCGATGGAAGATGCGCCGAAGGAGAAGCCGGTGAGGACGGTGATGACCTTTGCCGTTTCCCATCCCATCGTTCCATAGACGAGATAAAGTGTGCCGATACCGAGAATGCCGAGGCCAACAACACCCAGTCCCATGACTGCGCCGCCGGAGAAGGCGACTTCCAATGCTTTGGCGAGGCCGTCGCGGGCGGCGTTGGTTGTGCGGACGTTCGCTTTGGTGGCGACGCGCATGCCGATGAAGCCCGCTGCGGCGGAGCAAAGCGCACCGATGACAAATGAAAGGGCGATGAGCGGGTGCGAAGACTCAAGCGACGAGCCCTGGATTCCTAACAAGACCGCGACGATGACGACAAAGACAGCCAGGACTTTGTATTCGGCGCGGAGGAAGGCCATGGCACCGTCGGAGATGTAGCCGGCGATTTTGCCCATGGTGTCAGTTCCGACTTCCTGTTTGGCCACCCACTGGGAGCGGACGAAGCAGAAGATGAGCGCGAGAATTCCGAAGGCGGGAATGAGATAGAGCATGGCGTGGTTGGATTAAATAAGCGTTTCTGCGAAAAGGGCGGGAGTTTAGCCGTTTCGGCCGTCTCGGCAACCGCTTTGAGGGTACCAATCCAGCGAAAAAGTGCCGCTTCGCTTGTCATTATTTTAATTTCACGTAAAATTCAAGTTTCTTAGGGAAATAACCCCCGTGAAATGCCGATTTCCATCCGACTTGCCCTCGCCCTGATTCTGTTCGCCAGTCCCGCTCTGGCGGGCAAGCGAGTTGTGGTTTTGGACCCCGGTCATGGCGGAAGGGAGCCGGGAGCTTATTGGGGCGGAATCAAGGAGAAGTCCCTCACGTTGCCGATGGCCCTCAAGATCGAACTCGCTTTGGAGAAGAAGGGCATTCCCGCAATCCTCACCCGCCGGAAGGACGTCACTGTCAGCCACGACTCTCGGGCCGCGGTGGCCAACAAGTTTCCGGATTCGATTTTTGTCAGTATTCATTTCAACGGATCGACGAATACCTCGATCACGGGTATTGAGACGTTTTACCACAGCGACCGCGGAAAGAAGCTCGCGACCTATGTGCAGAATGAGCTGGCGGGCCGCATCAAGACGAAGAATCGCGGGATCAAACGCAAGACTAACTTCGCCGTGCTGCGCAAAACCAAAGGAGTGGCCATTCTCGTGGAATTGGGATTCATTAGTAATTCGTGGGAGCGCAACCGGAGTAAGCAAGGATGGCTTCAGGACATCATGGCCGAGGAAGTCGCGCAAGGAATCGCCAAGTACTACAAGGCGACAACGACGGGCGCGGCGAAATACGTGAAGAACTAGGTCAATCCTCGAGCGGCGGTAGTAGGGCTTTCGCCGCCCGCGTGTAGGCGGCGATGTCTTTCGCCTGAAGGATACCAGAGACGATCACGACGCGGCGGGCTCCGGCCTCGACGATCTCCGACAGGTTTTCGAGCTTGATGCCTCCAATACAGAAAATCGGAAGGGTGACCCGGTGATGCACTTCCGCGATGTCGTCGAGGCCAATGGCGGGGCGACCGGGTTTTGTGGGCGTGGCGAAAAGCGGGCCAAATCCGATGTAATCCGCACCTTCTTCCATCGCCGCCTCGGCTTGGGCAAGACTATGGGTCGATCGGCCGATGAACTTTCCGGTGCCTGCCTCCTCGCGAGCTTTGGCCAGTGTGCCATCATCCTGCCCGATGTGTGCGCCATCACCCGCGAGGGAAGGGTAGTCATTGATGACGAGCGGAACATCGGCGCTCTTGGTGATGGGATAGATTTTTTCGGCAAGGGCGGCGACTTGATCCTCGTTGCTGTTCTTCCATCGAAGTTGCAAAATATCGATACCGCCGTCGATCATCCGGCGGGTGGTTTCGGCGGCTTCTAACTCCTGAACATAGCCCAAGTCTAGAATGCCGTAGAGTCGTGCGTTGGTAGGAAAGTCTGAAATCATTGGCGGGCGCTCAATGGTTCAGGCAGTCGCTTCGCGACGCAAACTGGTTTACGGCAAAGTAGATGGTAGGCGCGTGAGCGGTCAGTACGCGACTACGTTCTTCAATCGAGGTAGCGAAGGAAGTCCAACGGGTCGCCGCCGCGAGGCGAGCCGGGTGGTGGTCCCGAGGGTGGGCCGCCTTTGCCTTTTCCTTTGCCACCCTTGCCTTTTCCGCCCTTTCCGCCTTTGCCTTCAAAATCAGGTGGGCGGATTCCGCCGCCGGGAGGGCCGCCGCGCGGTGGTCTTTCTCCGCCGCGACCGCCCATGTAATGACGGCGTTGGAAGGACGGGTCCGGTTCGCCGGCATAGCTTCGTGGAATGAAGGGAAAGTCTTCGGTGATGACGTAGTAATAAGTGCCGTCAGGAAATTCCGGAGTGACACCTTCGCGGCCGTTGTTTTCGTCGAGGATGCCCGCACTCTCGACGAACTCGTAATCGGCGACAAATGTTCCGTCGTGACGTCCCCCCGGACCGCCATCGCGGCGTCCCTCTTTCACGCGGTAGCTGGCAGTGGCTTCGATGATTTTGCTTTCGGGGTCATCCGCGACTTCGTAAACCCAAGGCCCGTAGATTGGGAAGCCGTCGGCGGCCCAGCCGAGTTGGGTCATCTTTTTCTCGCCGCCGCTCAAGTGGTCGAGCAATCCGTGCGGCATGGCGTGGTAGTGATAGGCGCCGGTGGGCTGGACGTGGGCGTTGTTGTCATCGAGCCCGAGGTTGATGGATCCTGCCATCGGTTCGTACTGCCACTCGCGGTCGCCGTTCCAGAATTCGGCGGCACCGGGATCGAGCGGAAGGCCGTCGAGGGTGACGCCGAAGGGCTGGCCGATGGCGGGAATGGAATCACCGCGGGTTTTGCGCGGTTTGGCGGGGACTTCGAATGTGTAGTCCTGGGCGGAGATGGGGTTGGGATTTCCGCGGCGGGGATAAGTGCCGGGGTTATAAGTGGGGAGGCCGTCAGATTTGATGATGCGTTTGTCGCCGCGAACTTCGATGGTGACATTGTCAGGAAGTTCAGGATGATCCGCGCACACCGGCGAAGTGCCCGCGACGAGGAGGACACCCAGAAGGGGGGCTGTAGCTTTCATGGTTCTAGTTTGGTGGCGGCAGGAATTGGGGGTCGGTCAGCGTTTTGAGGAACGCGACCAAGGCGGCCTTGTCGGCAGCGGTCAGGCCTAATCCGGCGCGAGGGTGTTTCGCGATGTTCGGATCGAGAGTGGGGGAGTGGTCGATGCCCGAGTCGTAGTGCTCGATGACTTCTTCGAGCGTGCCGAAGCGGGAGTCGTGCATGTAGGGCGCGGTGAGCGCGATGTTGCGGAGCGAGGGTGTGGAGAATTTGTAGTAGTCGGTCTTTTTGCCAGTGACCTCGCCCAGTCCGAGGTCGTCGCCGCGAACGAGTCCATTGTTGTGCAACTGGTGATCGGTGAAGAGCGGTCCGCCGTGGCAATGGAAACAATCGGCCCCTTTCAGTCCGCGACGTGGATCGTACTCGGTCACGAAAAGCTCGAAGCCGCGTTTCTCTTCTTCGGTAAATTCGTCCTGGCCGCGGAGCGCTCGGTCGAACTTCGAATCGTGGGAAGTGAGCGTGAGAAGATATTGCTCGAGACTTACCGCAATCTTTTCCGCATCGATATCGCTAGTGCCGTAGGCGGCCTGAAACATTGCCGGGTAGTCGCTGTCATTGCTCAGCTTATTCACGACGTTTTCGAGGGAGTCGGCCATTTCGCCGGGGTGCTCGATGGGTTCCAGCACTTGTTGGCGAAGCGAGGGACTGCGGCCGTCCCAAAAGAAGTGAGACTTCCATGCGAGATTGAAGAGCGGCATGGAATTGCGGCGCGTGGGCGTCATGTCGATGCCCCAGCTGTTCGCGCGTTCGTCGGCGAAAGCGTGGCTTTCGAGATGACAGGAGGCACACGAAATGACGCCGTTCACGGAAAGGATGCCGTCGTGGAAAAGGGATTCGCCGAGTTCGACGCGTTCATTCGTGAGTGGGTAGTCGGAGGGGAGGGTGGGGATGGGGAAGTTGCGACCGATCTTGAGTTCGTAGGGTGTGCCGATAAGCGGTGGTGCGGAGGTCGTATCGCTTTTGTCTTCATTGGAAGCATTGGGATCGATGGAATAAATCCTTGCTACGGTGATGGCGGACTCGATGCGTTCCTTCATCGTTGTTGCGACGAGGTCGCCGGGGCGTGAGTGGGTGGAAGTGGCTTCGAGAATCGAAAAGCCTTCGTCGGCGAGAACCTTATCAAGGTGAAAATCAATCTCGAGCCGCACATCATTCCGCGTGAGATCGATGGGCGAGTTCGAGGTCACCGTCATGAGATTCGGGTTATTGCCGATGTGGTAGGAATACCCCGAAGAGGTGTCGCCCTTTTTCGCGTGTCCTTCGAGGGCGACGAAGATGTATCCCTGTTGCCAATCCCAGTGGAGGTTGTTGAGGACGGGGTTGAGCGGGTGGTTCGCCGGATATTGGGCGGGGTCGGAGTGATTACGATCCGGATCGACGCCGAGGGCGAAGCGCATGGTGAGGAAGCGTTCTCGAGGTAGTTTTGTTAGTTTAAGGCTTGTCTTCCCTTTGGTGGCATCGACGAAGCTGATCCAGTGCTTTTGTTCGATCCACGTTTCATCTTCGCTCTGCAGCGCCGGTTGGGAGACGAGATAAGAGAGTCGCGTGATGGATATCTCTTCCCCCGCCGCTGTCGTGTAGCGACCATCCGCAAAGCTGACGGGAGAACCGTTCATCAGATGGCGGATCTCAAGCGTGACCTCCCCGGCGCTCGCGATAAGTGGCGCCAAGATCAGTCCGAGCATGGCGTGGTGAATTCTCACGGGAGTAACTACGTAATATCGCCCATGCAGCGCCGATGTCGATTTGAGACTGCGGGTGCATCAGGACGATTTAGGTTTTCAAAATTGCGAAAAGGCGGTGATTGCTCACCGCCCTTCGCAATCAGGTGGGTTCAAGGTTTGACGGTGATGCTGATGGCATTGTAGACGCGAGTGTCACCTCCCCGGGGTGTTCGGAAAGGTGACCTCGGCTGCCGTGTAAGGAGGGTTCGTGGGGACGGTGACTTTCACCCAGTATCTGTCTTCGGTGTCATCGCCTTCGTCGGCAATATCGGTCCCGGAGTTGAATCGACCGACGACGCCTGCGGAAACATCGACCGGACTGCCGCTGGCATCGGTCACGGTGCAGGCGTTGACGTTGATCGGATTGCCGTTGGGGCGTGTCAGGTTCGGAACGGCGGGTGGGCCGCCGGGGTTCGGAAGTTCGAGGTAGAGGACATCGACGCCCGTTGCCGGGTCACTGTAGCCGCCGCCCAGGGCTTGGTCCTTGTTGTAACAAGCGGTGTAGGCCGCGAGATCGGTACCGGTCAGGGGCGGGCTGGCGGTGACGGGACCGTCATAAAGTGCGGTTTGCTCGTTCGCATTCGCATCCGCGATCGTGAGACCGATGTCGTAGAATTCGATGCGTGGTGTGTCGAGCGTGCTCTCTGGATCGCCGAAGATGATCATCTTGTACTGCGGGTAGTCATCAAGGATGATGGCACGGCCTCGGTTGGCGTTGGCACCCCCTTCGGCGATGACGCAGCGGTCAGCGGTATCGTTGTTCTCCAAGATGGGAATAATGCTCGTGGATTGTGCAAGCGCGGTCGCGGGCATGCCGGGGACAGTTGAGGGATCGATGCCGCCCAGCTCGAGGATGGTCGAGAAGAGATCGACGGCGTGGACGAGTTTGTCGGTCGTGCCGCCAACCAAGCCAGCATCGACGGCAGGTCCTTTCACGACCATTGGCACGTGGATGCCGCCATTGTAGAGGTCGCCTTTGGAGTTTCCGTTTCCGTAGGGGGCCTGGACGACTTGGTTGGGAGTCCCGTTGTCACCGATGAAGATGATGTTTGTCGTCGATTGATCGATGCCGGCGAGGAGGCGTCCCATTTCGGTGTCGAGGGCTTCGAGCATGTTGCGGTATTGACGGTCATCGAGGTCTTCGCCTGCCACGGTTGTCGAGTAGCCGCCGACGGGAGCGAGGCCGGGAGGTGGCTCGTGGAATGGAGTATGAGGCGCATTGAAGGCGACCCATGTGAGCCATGGCGTGTTCGCAGGCTGACTATTGATGAAGGCAAGCGCTTCCGTGACCTGATCGGTCGTGCTGTAGGTCGTGTAACCGTTCTCGTTCACGCCGTTGTTGTTCCGGTTCCAATTGGAGTAGCCGTCGGGGTCATTGGGAACGCCGCCGCCGGTAATACCGACGAACTCGTCCCAGCCGCCGCGGGTGCTATAGCCGGTGGCGCCGCCGCCGAGGTGCCATTTGCCGACAGAGCCCATCGCGTAGTTGGAGCCTGCCGCAGTGAAGGCTTCAGGAAGTGCCAACTCGTCAATCGTCGCGGAGAACGCGCCAGCCACGCCTGGATCATAGACGCCGGTTTGGAAGGCGTAGCGTCCGGTCATGATGCACGAACGGGTCGGGGAGCAAACTGGAGTGACGTAGGCGCGGGTGAAGCGCAAGCCACCTGAAGCCATCGTCTGCAGATTCGGCATGTTGGGCAGAACAGCGCCCGGAAGCGTGTTGTCGATGGGGCTGCGGTCGACGCCCCAGTCGTCAACGATCATGACAAGGATGTTGTTGTCCGTGGACGGGACGGGAACGTCGTAGGTGTTGGTCGAAGTGATCATGGTGGGCGAGCCGCCAGGCGGAGTGTAAGTGAAGGTGGCATTTTCCATCGCGCCGGGAGTGAGCGAGCTGTCATCGAAATCGAGTTCGACTTCGCCGGTTGCTTGATTGTAGGAAATGATGGTCGCGTTCACGCCGCCGACCGTGATGGAAGTGATGAAGGATGCAGGTGGAAGCGGTGGTGATGTCGGGAACATGGCGACGAAGGTGGGCGGTGTGCCGGTTCCTTCGACAAAGTCTCCGTCGATGGCGAATCCGGCGGCATCGAAGGCCGCGACCTTGTTGAGATCGACTTTGTAGAACTGGCGTGGGTCGTTGGTGGCGATGCCGTTATCGACGACGGAGGCAATATGCCCGGCGGCCACAACTTCGCCGGTGACCGGCTGCCAGAAATTGGCATCGGGGGCGCGAACGACGGTGTATTTTCCGCCTTCCGCTGCGTTCCACGTGATGGTTACGTCTCCGGAACCCTCATCCAATTCCACCGCATCGAGTTTCAGTTCGGCCTCGGGTCCGCCTTCGAAAAGCTTGATCGCACCTCCGGGAATGCCGCCGCCCGGGTTTCTTACGCCAGTAGGATTTCCGTAGTAAGTGCGCCCAATGTTGTACGGATAAATCGGAGTGCCGTCCGGTTCGATGGAGGTGAAGTAGGCGTAGGTGCCGTTGGGGAATTCCGGCGTTTTACAGAAGCGACCCCCGTGCACGTCAGTGTCGAAGTCCACGCCGAGCGTCATGCCGAGGTGGCCTTTGTAGGCGTAGTCCTCAATGTAGTGTCCAAGTTCGAATTGGCTGCCTGCGCCGGGTGTGACGTCAGGACCGTATTCGGAAGGGTCGAGGTCGTATTGGTCGGAATTCACAAAAGTGCCGATGCCTTGCACTTCGGCAGCCCATTGGGGAAGGGAGGTGCGGCCGACAGATGGATTATCGAGATCCTGCGTGCCGTTGGTGCCATCGCGCTTCTGGTAACCGGAGATCATGCGGACGACGGGGCTGTTCTCGTCCATGGGATCGGAATAGCCGTAGGGGCCGTAGACCGGATAGCTGTCGCTGACCCAGCCGAGAATGGGAGAGTGACCGCCGTCGAAGTTTTCCGTGTAAACATTGGTCGTCGGGTTCCAATCGACTGAGTCACCAAGGAGGTAGCGGAGGGCAGGAGGGTTCGCGTGGTAGTGGTAGGTCGCTCCGGCTTGGTGGGCGTTCGCTGGGTCGAAGGTGACGCCTTCGTTGATATAAGCGTCGCGGTTCCAGATGTCGTCGCCGTCGACCGTGTTCGGCGAGTTAGGTTGCTCGTCCACACCTTCCGAAGTGTCATAGGAAAATGCGTCGCGGCTGTCGAACATGGCGACTCCATCGACAAAGAAGCCGATGGCACCCAAACCGGTGGGAGTTTTGTTCACCGGTGGTGTGCCTGGGTCGCGATCGAAGCGATAGAGTGTGGCGGTGTTGGCAGGGAAGTTGGCGAAGGTGTTCCCGTTCGCGCCGAACCACGGTCCCATGATGTGGCTGCCGAGTCCGGTCGTGCGGATGAAAACCTGCGTGGGCGTGTAGCTGATCTCGTGGACGCCGCTGTAGGTCGGCACCAATTGCTCTGTCCGGCCTTCGGTAGGGTGGTCCCAGGTCGTGCCGGGGTTTTGCGCGGTTTGTTGCGCGAGCGTGGTGTAGGTGCGCGCGTAGCGACCGGAGAACTCCGTGAACCAGGAATCAAGGATCGGATCGGCGCAGGCGGCGGTAACAGTCAGGAGCAGGGCAATAGCAGTTTTCTTCATGGGGTAATTGATCGGATTGGGGGATAGAACCCTCTATTCGTTAAATCTTGCGCATGAACGAGCGGAGATTTGTAAAGACTCGGTAAAGCTCCCGGAATTCAGGCGGTTCGGCGGCCTAACAGGTCTAGAAGAGGAAAAAGAAAGGCGGTGGTTGCCCACCGCCTTTCTTCATTCACATCGGGCAGCAGGGGGGAGATTACGGCTTCACGACGATTTGAATCGCCGTGAAAACACGTGCTGCTCCGTTATTTGGGTTGTCAGGAAAGGTGACGACGGCGTTGGAGTAGGGGCCGCTTATGCCAACAGGGAGGGTGATCTTGACCCAGTAGCGAGCGACCATGTCGTCGCTTTCGTCGGAGACATCGACGCCGAAGTCGTTCCGCGCGACGAAGTTGGCCGTGTGGTTGGTCGAGGATCCGTCGTCGATGGTAATGGAAGTCGGAAGGACAGTCTGATTGTTCGGTGGACTGGCCGGGCCGGTGATGTTTGGCAACTCAAGGTAGATCGTGTCACCGATGGTGAGCGGCGGATCGGTGAAGCCGCCTCCCATGGCCGTGTTCTTCGCAAAGCAGGCATCGTAGGCCAGTTGATCGGTGCCGGCGAGGCCGGGGGTGGCCGTAACAGCGCCATTGTAGAGTGGGGTCTGCTCGTTGATGTCGCTCGTGATGTTGTAGAACTCGATCATTGGCGTCTCGAACAGGTCTTCCGGGTCGCCGAAGATGATCATCTTGTAGTCCGGGTAGTCGTCGACCATGATGGCGCGGCCACGGGCAGCGTTTTCTCCCCCTTCGGTAATCACGCAGCGGTCGGCGGTATCGGTGTTCGTGAGAATGGGGACGATGCTCGTGGATTGATCGATTGCAGTTTGGGGCATGCCGGGGACGGTGGTGATGTCGATGCCGCCCATTTCCAGCATGGTCGAGTAGAGATCGACGGCTTGGACGAGTTTGCTCGTGGTGGTGCCGATAAGGCCAGCATCGAGAAGCGGCCCTTTGTAAACCATCGGGACGTGGATGCCGCCGTTGTAGAGATCGCCCTTGGCGTTAGCGGCTCCGCCAGCGCCTGCAGGGCCGAAGGGAGCTTGCACCACTTGGTTGGGAGTGCCGTTGTCGCCCACGAGGATGATGTTCGTCTTGCTTTGGTCGACGCCGGCGAGGAGACGACCCAACTCGGTATCGAGGGCTTCGCACATTTTCCGGTAGTTCCAACGGTTCGCGTTTTCACCGGGTGCTTGCGCGGAATATCCTCCGGGAGGTGCAAGTCCGGCGGGCGGATCGTGGAAGGGATCGTGTGGGGCATTGAAGGCGACCCAGCAAAGCCAGGGGTTGCCCGCGGTTTCCTCGCGATTGATGAAGGCGAGGGCCTCGTTGACCTGGTCGGTCGTAGAATACGTGTTGGTTGTGGCGACTGTGCCGTTGCTGTTTTTGTCCCAAGCGAGGTAATCGGGCACGGCTCCACCGGTGATGCCGTAGAATTCATCCCAACCGCCGCGTGCGCTGTAACCGTTGTCGCCACCGCCGAGGTGCCACTTGCCCATGGAACCCATGGAAAGATTCGAGCCCGCGGCCGTGAAGGCTTCCGGAAGCGTGAGCTCGTCATTCGGATTGGAGAACGCGCCCGCGTTGCCGGGCACCCAGACGCCGGTTTGGTGGGCGTGACGTCCGGTCATGATGCACGCACGGGTTGGCGAGCAGACGGGCGTGACGTAGGCGCGGGTGAAGCGCAGACCGTTGGTCGCGAGGCTTTGCAGGTTCGGCATGTTTGGCAACGGAACCGAGAGCGTGTTGTCGATAGGACTGCGGTCGATGCCCCAATCGTCCACGATGAGGAAGAGGATGTTCGGATCGCTGCTGGGGTTCGGGACCGTGTATTGATTGGTCGAATTGATCGTGGTCGGCGAGCCTCCGGGAGGTGTGTAGTTGATGACGGCGTCGTAAGAAGTGCCAGGGGTCAGCGAGGAGGTGTCGAACATCAACTCGGCCTCGCCCGTGGCTTGGTTGAAGCAAAGGATTGTCGCCGTCACGCCGCCGATGGTGATGGAATCGATGAAGGATTCGGGCGGAAGTGGGGGCGAAGTCGCAAAGGTCGCGATGAACGTGGGCGGAGTGCCCGATCCTTCAACGAAGTCGCCATCGACAGCGAAGCCGGCGGAGTCGAAGGCGGTGACTTTGTTGAGATCTACTTTGTAAAATTGGCGGGAGTCGACGTTGCCGATTCCGGAATCGATGGTCGAAGCGACATGGCCTTCCGCGACAATTTCGCCGGTGACCGGTTGCCAGAAGTTCGCATCCGGGGCGCGAACGACGGTGTATTTTCCGCCTTCAACCGCGCTCCAAGTCACCGTTACATCGCCGGAACTATTGTCGAGTTCGACGGTATCAAGTTTCAATTCCGCTTCCGGGCCGCCTTCGAAGAGCTTCATTGCGCCACCGGGAATGCCGCCTCCCGGGTTTCTGACGCCGGTTGGGTTGCCATAGTAAGTGCGGCCAATGTTGTACGGATAAATCGGAGTGCCGTCCGGTTCGATGGAGGTGAAATAGGCGTAAGTGCCGTTGGGGAACTCCGGTGTTTTGCAGAAGCGGCCGCCGTGCACGTCGGTGTCGAAGTCCACGCCGAGGGTCATGCCGAGGTGGCCTTTGTAGGCGTAGTCCTCGATGTAGTGTCCAAGTTCGAATTGGCTGCCTGCGCCGGGTGTGACGTCGGGACCGTATTCGGAAGGATCGAGGTCGTATTGGTCGGAATTCACAAAAGTGCCGATGCCCTGCACTTCCGCGGCCCACTGGGGGAGGGAAGTGCGGCCGACGGTCGGATTATCGAGATCCTGCGTGCCGTTGGTGCCGTCGCGTTTTTGGTAACCAGAGATCATGCGGACGACGGGGCTGTTTTCGTCCATGGGATCGGAATAGCCGTAAGGGCCGTAGATCGGGTAGCTGTCCCGCACCCAGCCGAGGATGGGGGAGTGGTTACCGTTGAAATTTTCCGTGTAGGTATTCGTCGTGGAATCCCAATCGACGGATCCGCCGAGGAGGTATCGCAACGCGGGTGGATTCGCGTGATAGTGGTAGGTGGCTCCGGCCTGGTGAGCGTTCGCAGGATCGAAGGTCACGCCTTCGTTGATGTAGGCGTCGCGATTCCAGATGTCATCGCCTTCGACGGTTGCCGGCGAATTGGGTTGCTCGTCCTGCATCGCTGAAGTGTCGTAGGAAAACGCGTCGCGGCTGTCGAACATGGCGACTCCGTCGACAAAGATTCCGATGGCACCCAAGCCGGTGGGAGTCTTGTTCACGGGTGGCGTTCCCGGATCAAGATCGAGGCGGTAAAGAGTGGCGGTGTTTGCCGGGAAGTTGGCGAACGTATTTCCGTTTGCACCGAACCATGGTCCCATGATGTGGCTGCCAAGACCGGTCGAACGAACGAATACCTGAGTCGCCGTGTAACTGATCTCGTGAACACCGCTGTAGGTCGGGACCAATTGCTCGCTTCGTCCTGCGGTCGGGTGGTCCCAAGTGGTGCCGGGATCCTGGGCGGCCTGTTGCGCGAGTGTGGTATAAGCGCGCGCGTAACGGCCGGAAAATTCTGTGAACCAGGAATCAAGGAGCGGGTTGGCGCCCGCAGCCGTGACAGTCAGGAGGTAAGCTAATGCGGTAAATCTCATGGGGTTTGATCGGATTACCGTATTGAGCCAAGCGATTGTGAAGACTCGCTAAGAAAAGGGCGGAGTTTTGTAAAGGAATGGTAAAACCACCGCCAAATATGGGGTTATGCGTCCGATTTCGGACCAATTCGACCCGTCGAGAGGGCAGAACCCTCACACGACGAGAGGGGGCTATCCCGAGAACTGAAAACTGAAAAAGGCCTCAGTCTTCCTCTTCTTCGTCCTCGTCCTCGTCGTCGTGGTCTTCGTCCTCATCCTCATGATCTCCATGAAGCGCGCCTTCGAGTTCTTCGTCAATGAAGGCGTCGCGGTGACTTTTCATTTCGTCGATCAAG
>JBCCWV010000034.1:0-32606 GCA_039192745.1 Verrucomicrobiota bacterium
CCAGGCGGTCAGCGACGCCGTCAATTACACGATTCGGATGGAGCCGGGCGTGCAGCATCCGTCGGAGACTCTTGAAAAAGGAAGCGGCTCGTGCCGCGACTCCGCGTGGTTGATGGTGCACGTAATGCGACAACTGGGAATCGCCGCGCGCTTCTGTTCCGGTTATCTCATCCAGCTCAAAGCCGACCAAAAACCTGTCGATTGCGGCCCCGCAGGACCCGCCGAGGACTTCACGGATCTTCACGCGTGGGCGGAGATTTATTTGCCCGGTGCGGGCTGGGTGGGACTGGATCCGACCTCGGGATTGCTCGCGGGCGAAGGGCACATTCCGCTCTGTAGTGCGGCGGATTTTGTGAATGCGGCTCCTTTAACGGGCGCCTTGCTCGGGGGCGGCCAGGTCGAGACGAACTTTGAGTTCGACATGAAGGTCACGCGGATTAAGGAGACGCCGCGCACGACTTTGCCCTACACGACCGAGCAATCGAAGGCCATTGAGGCCCTCGGCCATCAACTCGACAAGCGACTAAAAGGGCAGGACATCCGCCTGACCATGGGTGGCGAGCCAACATTTGTTTCCGCCACCGAGATGGAAGCTGATGAATGGAACACAGACGCATTGGGACCAACCAAGGAGCGCTACGCTGATCAATTGCTGCGTCGACTCTACAAGCAATGGGCGCCCGGAGGTTTTCTCCACCATGGCCAGGGGAAATGGTATCCCGGTGAACCGTTGCCGCGCTGGGCCTACACGGCCTACTGGCGCCCCGACGGTCAGGCTGTCTGGACGGATCCGGAATTGTTCGCGAAAGCGGAAGTGAATTACGGATACACGAACAAGGAGTCGCAGGCGTTCACGACTTTGCTCGCGGAGAATCTCGGTTTGTCGCCTGAATACATTCGCGCGGGGTTCGAGGATCTCTATTACTACCTTTGGAAAGAACGACGGCTTCCGATGAACGTCACGGTGGATGATCCGCGGCTCGAAGACGAACTGGAACGGAAGAAAATCTCCGAAGTGTTCGATCAAGGCCTCGGCACACCCGTCGGCCATCTCCTTCCCGTCGCGCGAGGAGTCTTTCCCGACGAATGGATGACCGGCCCGTGGTTTTTGGGAAGCGAGGAAATGTTCCTACATCCGGGCAATCACCCCATGGGCTATCGGCTTCCGATCGACGGCCTCCCTTGGGCATCCCGCAACGATCATCCTTTCCTTGAGCCCTACGATCCTGCGATTCCTCGCCAACCCTTTCCTCCTGAGCGATTGCTTCCCCCGCCGCTTCGCGGAAACAAGGTTCTCATGCAGTCGCCCGGCGATGATCGCGAGTCCCCCGAGGATCGCGAAGCGAGGCTGAGCGGCGAAGCGGAAGAACGCCGGAAGAAGCGCGATGAACTCATCAAGGAACTCCGCGAACGCCAGCGTCTCGCCGCAGCCAATCCACCGGCCATCGGCCAGTCAGCAGCCGGACAAGTCCGCACCGGACTTTGCGTCGAACCGCGCGATGGCAGGCTGAACGTTTTCTTCCCACCCCTCATTCAAGCGAAGGATTATCTCGAGTTGGTCGCCGCCGTCGAAGAAACGGCAAAATCTCTCGGGACACCCGTCCGCATCGAAGGCTACAAGCCACCATCAGACCCTCGCCTCGCCTCGTTCTCGGTCACGCCTGATCCGGGAGTTATCGAAGTGAACATTCATCCGTCCACGGATTGGAGCGAAATCGTGAGCAAAACGCGCACGCTTTACGAGGAAGCGAGAAACTGCGGTCTCGGAACGGAGAAGTATCTGCAAGACGGTCGCCACTCGGGCACCGGTGGAGGGAATCACATCGTTGTTGGCGGCGGGACTCCGCTCGATTCGCCATTCTTGCGCCGGCCCGACTTGCTTCGGTCGCTCATCACTTACTTCAACAACCACCCTTCCCTCTCCTACCTCTTCTCGGGGATGTTCATCGGTCCCACGTCACAGGCTCCGCGCCTCGATGAAGCACGACTGGAAAACATCTACGAATTGGAGACCGCCTTTTCCGCGTTGCCGGAAACGAACACGATCCAGGACAACTGCCAATGGCTCGTCGACCGCGTCCTGCGCAATCACCTCGTCGACATGACGGGCAACACGCACCGGGCGGAGCTTTGCATCGACAAGCTTTTCTCGCCCGAATCCACAACGGGAAGGCTCGGACTGGTCGAGATGCGCGGATTTGAAATGCCGCCCCACCCCGACATGTCGCTTGCCCAACAGGTGCTCGTGCGCGGACTCCTTTCCCGCTTCTGGGACCAGCCCTACACCGCCAAGCTTGAGCGTTGGGGAACGTCGCTGCACGACCGGTGGATGCTGCCTCACTTTCTTGAAGACGATATCCAGGACGTTGTCGAAGATCTCAACGCGCACGATCTGGAGTTCGATCCCGCGTGGTTCAGCCCGCACCTCGAATTTCGCATGCCGCTCATTGGCGAACTCGATCACCGCAACATTCATCTTGAAGTGCGCCAGGCGATCGAGCCATGGAATGTTCTTGGAGAAGAATCCACTTCCGGCGGGATGGCGCGTTACGTCGACTCCTCGGTCGAACGCGTGCAGGTCAAGTTGTCGAACCTCACCGAAACACGTCACGTCCTGACTTGTAATGGCGTGCCCGTCCCCTTGCACCCGACCGGACGACGCGGCGAGTTTGTGGCGGGCGTGCGCTTCCGCGCCTGGGCCCCCTTCTCGGCTTTGCATCCGACCAAGCCCATCAATTCACCACTCACCTTTGACCTCATCGACACGTGGAACCAGCGATCGCTCGCCGCTTGCCAATACCACGTTGTGCATCCCGGTGGACGCGCTTACGAAGACTTCCCGCTCAATGCCTTCGTCGCCGAGTCGCGCCGCCGTTCGCGCTTCTTTGACATGGGCAAATCGCCCGGCTGGCACGATCCCACACCGCCAGAGAAGACCGCCGACTTCCCGCTGACGCTTGACCTTCAAAGGTATAGCTAACAAGTCTTACAATGCCCCTCGACCTCAGGGCCGCGGGGCAGTAGGTTTCCTGAATTCACTCTCTCGCTCTCCGTAGTGCCCAAGGAACAAGTTCAGATTCTCCCGGGAATGGGTCAGTCGCAGCGAACCGCCGAATCATCCGGCAGTTCGCTTTTTGATCATTACCAATTCTCGCCCGCGCACTACGACGAATTTTTTCAAACGACACAGCAGCCACGCGAAACGGTTAAGCCTTTCATTCAGCGCATCGATAAGATTGGCGCGGAGGGATTGGCCAAGGCATGGCGACGCGGCGACGACCTGCTTCGCGAAAACGGCATCTCTTACAACTTGCTCGGCGACGACGAGGACGCCCATCGACCATGGAACCTCGATCCGATTCCGCTTCTTCTTCCCGAGGAAGAATGGAACCCACTTGCCCACGCGCTCGTGCAGCGTGCGCATCTTTGGGACTCCGTCCTCAAGGATTGTTACGGACCAAAAAACCTTCTCAACGAAGGATTGATTCCGCCCGCCCTCCTCTACTCGCAGGAGAACTTCAATCGCGCGCTTCCTCCGCTGAATCCCGGCACGCCGTTCCTCACTTCCTACGCCGTCGACGCCGCCCGATCGCCGGGTGGTTCGTGGACAGTTATCGCTGACCGCACGGAAGCGCCGAACGGCATGGGCTACGCGCTGGAGAATCGCATCGTTCTCACACACGTTTTTCCGGAAACCTCCAATCAAGTTCCGCTCGTCCGCCTGGCGTCGTTTTTCCAAAACCTTCGCACGTCACTATTCGCGCAGGCGCACTCCGCCGTCGATGACCCCGGCGTCGTCATGCTTTCGCCGGGGCCTGCGGATCGGACTTACTTCGAGGACGCCTACCTCGCGCGTTATCTCGGAATTCCGCTCGCCGTCGGCGAGGAATTGACGGTGCGGAACGACCGGTTGTTCCTGAAAACCGTTTCCGGCCTACGTCGCGTGCACGTCCTTTACCGACGAGTGCACGAAACGCTGATCGATCCGTTGGAGAACCCCTCCGACTCGCGTCTTGGCGTTCCGGGCATCACGCAGGCCATCCGCGCGGGCACCGTTTCCGTCATCAATCCTCCGGGCACGGGTCTCGCCGAGTCACCGGCGTTCCTGCCGTATCTTCCGGCAATTGCTCAGCGTTTACTCGGGCAGGACCTTCTCATTCCTTCGATCGAAACGATCTGGGGCGGCCAAAACCCGCAACTACTCGACGCGATGCCGGGGATGACGTCGCTCTTCAAGGACGCCTTCGGACGACGTCTTTCTCCGCCCGTTCCTACCGTCGACCTCCAGGGACAGCCGCTTGCGGACATTCGCCTCAAGCTCGAAACCGACCCATCGTCGCTCGTCCTGCAGCGGCAGATGGAATTCTCCAGCGCGCCGGTCTGGAATAAAGACGCTCTCGAATCGCGGCACCTCGCCTTGCGCTTCTTCCTCTTCTCCGATGGCATCAGCTACCAGATCATGCCCGGGGCACTGGTGCGTTGCGCGAATTCGCCGGGCGAGCTTCCCGGGCTTTCCCTTAGTCACGAAGCTGGGTCGAAAGACCTTTGGGTCATCGCTTCGAAGGGAGATGCGCTTCAGGTCCAGTCAAACCTCCCCGCCTATCAACCCATTCGCCGTTCGACAGGACCGCTCTCATCGCGCTCCGCGGACAACCTGTTTTGGATCGGTCGCTATTCAGAGCGAACCGAGTTCGCGACTCGCATCATTCTTGAAATTGCAGCTCGCCTCACCGGCGCGAACGACGCCGCTTCCATTCGCCCGATCAAACCACTGCTCGAAACACTCGCGCACTTCAACTACCTCACGGGCGATCAAGACCATGAAGGGGTAGCCCATCCGAGGGCGACCATCCGCCGGAAGCTTCTTCCCATCTTCTTCGCCCATTCGGAAGCGGAAAACGGACAGCAGCTGAACTCGATTCCGAAAACACTCGACCGACTCCGTGACCTCGCCTCACTCTCCCGCGACCGCCTGTCCGGCGAATCATGGCTCATTATTCAATCGCTCCACGAAGTCGTCCGGAGTTCCCCGACATATGGACTCAGCACGATGCGACCTATCCTTCAGAAGGCGCTTACCCTGCAATCCGCCTTCAACGGGACTTGCCGCGAGAACCTGACCCGCAATCAGGGCTGGCTCTTTCTCAGCCTCGGCCGCAAGCTCGAACGAGCGAGTTGGTTGGTCAGCCTCGTTTCCCGGGTTCTCGACATGCGGGCGGAGCGACTGACTTCGGACCTCCTCGACGCCGTTCTCGCGGTCAACGATACCACGCTTACTTATCGGTTCCGCTACCACGGCGCGCCGCAAACGCTTCCCGCACTGGACTTGATCCTCTTCGATCCGGCCAACCCACGTTCGCTCATCTACCAACTCGCCGAGTTGGACCGCGACCTCACGCTTTTGCCAACCGAGGAGGGCGACGGGCTGCCGCGATCCGTGCATCGATTCGTCCAACGCGCGCACCACTATCTGCAAACGGAACTGCTCGACGCCGACAATCCAGAGACGGAAGCTGAGCAACTCCACAAGCTCGCCGCCTACATCAAGAATCTTGAAGAGGAGCTGCCCGGATTCACCGAACAGCTTGGCTGGGAATTCTTCACCCACGCCGACCCGACGAACACCTGACGACCGGACGATGAACTACGACATTCACCACCGGACGACTTACAACTACGAGGAGAACGTCTCCTACTCACACCACCTTGCGCGCTTGCGGGCGCCAGAGGGATCGTCGCGCTTCCTCATCGCGCCCAATCCGGACAACATCATCCACTATCAGGACTACTTCGGAAATCCGACCACTTATTTCACCCTAACAACACCTCACAAGTCGCTCGTCATCGACGCCTACTCCACGGTCTCCCTTAAACCCAGCGTGGCTACAGCTTCGCAACTTGATCTTTCTCCGCCTTGGGAGCTTGTCCGCGACACCCTGCGCACATCAACTGCTCCGGACAACCTCGCGGCCGCCGAGTTCACTTTCCCGTCGCCGTTGTGTCCCGTCTCAGCACCCCTCGCTATCTATGTGGAGCCTTCCTTTGCTCCCGGAAAACCAATCCTTGAAGCCACGAAGGATCTCACACAGCGGATTTTTCGGGACTTTGAATTCGACCCAAAGGCCACAACTGTTTCCACCCCGGTGCATGAAGTTTTGGAGAAGCGGGCCGGGGTCTGCCAGGACTTCGCTCATCTGCAAACCGCTTGCCTCCGGTCGCTCGGCCTCGCAGCCCGATACATTTCCGGGTATCTCCGAACCGACCCTCCTCCCGGAAAGCCGCGGCTCGTCGGCGCCGACGCCTCACACGCTTGGGTTTCAGTTTACGTTCCGCAACTTGGATGGACCGACTTTGACGCCACGAACAACGTCATCCCCAGCCTCAACCACATTCCCATCGCCAAGGGACGCGACTACCTCGATATTTCGCCGGTCCGCGGAACCGTTTACGGAGGCGGGCGTCAGCAACTGGAAATCGGCGTCACCGTGACGCCACTGGAGGAGTGACTGTTCGAAGAGGTTGCGGTTTGAGCAACCGGACTATTCCGACGCCGATTCTTCCGCGTTTTCGCTGGCGGCCTTGTTCTCTTCGGCTGGCTCTTCGGCTTTTTTCTTCTTTTGGTTAGCCTTTTTGGCCGGCTTTTCTTCGACCTCTTCCACGACTGCTTCCTTCTTTCCTTTGCCAGCCTTTTTCGGTGTTTCCTCAGTGGTTGCCGAAGGTGAGCTTTCGGCTGCCGCTTCCGCGGACGCCGGTTTTTCCTTCATCGCTTCATTCTTGATCGGCTTCTCAGGTTCTTCTGCGGGAGCAGAGGGTGCCTCCTTCTCTTCCTTATCAGCCACAGGCTTGTTCGGCGGAGCGGGTTTCTCGGGAGAAGTCTTTTTCGCCTCCTCCTTCTTCGGCGCCGGAGGGGAAGCATCTTCTTTTTTCGCGGGCGGTGCTGGCTTCGGTTTTGGAGGGGCTGAAGGTGCAGACGCGCTTGTTTTTCCTGACGACTCCGGGAGGTAGCGAGGCACAAAAGCGAACTTCTCGCCGATCGACACGGAGCCATCTGAGTTAGCGTCGATGAGCGCAAAATGCGGCTGCAGATCCGCTGGCAATTCATCCAAGGAGAGAATCCCGTCCGAGTTTTTGTCCAATTCACCGAACGTTTGTCCGAAGCTGAACCCTGCGAGCGAAAGAAACAGAAAGATCGATTTTTTCATGTGGTAGCGGGGAACCATACCATCCGATTCGAGTTTGTCGGACTTGAATTTGCAGGTTCAAAAAGCAGAGGCCCTTTCCGCTCAATCGGCGTCCTCATCCGCACCTTTGAGCGCCGCCTTCGCCGCCTCGACATCGGTTTCCGTCACTTGCACGCGCACGCCCGAGGACGTGTTGAAGAAATGCGGGGCAACACCAGCACTCGCCGCATCGGGAATGAAGGCTTCAATTCCCACCGAGGCCAGTTTGAGCCTCAACATCTCCGCTTCCTGCAACGTCCCGAAATTCGCAATGGTTACCATGTCTCTCGCCTCAGCTTAATCCTGCGGAGACAAAAAAGAAAGGCGAGGACGGCAACACCGAAACTTGGTGCTGCCGATCCTCGCCGGATTTGGGCACAAACTGAATGTGGCGCTTACGCGCGGCGTGTTCTCCGGAGACCGATGAGCACGAGGGAAGCCAATCCGAGTAGACTAGTCGATGGCTCAGGAATGACCAGGAACTGGTAAGTGGCCGTGTCCGTGATCGGTCCGCCACCCGCAGAAGGAGTGCCGGTCACAACGAAGGGAACGTTGTAGAGTCCGGGTGCGGTGAAGGCCCAGTTGGCGTGACTGTGACCACCAGCGTCAATCTCGAAGCCGATCCCACCGTCGTTGGAGGTGGAAATGAATGGGTTCGTGTCGGCGCCGGTTTGCGCAGAACCGAAGTCATAGAGCGAGAATTCGCCAGGGTTTGAAAAACCGTTGTAGGCCGCATGATCGACGGTCAGAACAAGGGATCCGGTCCAGTCGCCCGGCACCAGTTCTTCGGCTCCGATTCCGAGAAAAGGAACGCCTGCGGCATCAGCGTCGACTTCGTCCTCTGGGAGGACGTAAACGAAGTCTCCGAGCGGCCCAAGGAAGCTGAAGATGGGGGCTGAAAAGTCCGTATCCGGAAGCGGATTGAAAACCCGAACAACGATTTCATCGACCTCGAATTCCTCGCCGGGATCGGGGACAAAGCCGGCGTTCGCACCACCGACAAGGGTAGCACCGGTATCTTCACCGAGGTGGTAATGAAGCTCGAGTTCAGCCGGATCGCCGCCAGAGGCGGGACCACCACCGATGCCGAGGTCACCGTGGCCGCTGAAAAACAGACTTGTGCCAGAGGCGGAGTTGAGCAGAAGGAGGGAAAGTCCCGCTGCGATTATTGATTGATATTTCATAGGTTGTATTTGTGTTTTTGTTAGAATTAATAAGTAATGGATGGGAGAAGGGTGCCTTTGATGCGGAAAAGCTGAGGTCCGTTGCCTTGGCCGGACCACGTCCGAGCCTCTCTCGTTCCGTCTGTTCCCAACGGAGTGGATGTCACGCCGCTCGTCAGGGCATTCCAGTCGATGCCATTTACGGAACTTTCGATTTCGACGTCGATCTGCGAAGCGGCTGTGGTGGCCCAGTCTGAAAAGATGAATTCACCAGAATTCACGTTTGAAGGCGCGGGCAAACCAACCTCTGTCGCCGGATCATAAGTGTCTGCGTCGAAAAGGTTGGGGTTCAGGCCCGTGGCAATCTCGATGACGTTCGGGATGAAGTCTTCGTCTGGATCAGCGAGCGACCCGATGACATCGAGTTGATCCCAGTATTCGGGCGGAAAATACTCGGCAATCTTCGACCAGTAGGTCCCAACGGCGAAGCGGAAGGTCACCTCTGGACTGGTCACTTTGTTCGTCATGCCGGGGCCTTCATAACAAAAGACCTGCATCTTCACGGAGTAGAGTCCCAGTTGGCTGAATGCCAGATTGCCGTGACGGTGGCCGAGAGTGAGGAATTTGTCGGTGGAACCAATTCCGTCGGAAGTGGTCATCCAGTGTGTGAACTGGCCATTCGATTGGCGCGTGTAAACGGAGAATTCTCCCGGCGTTGGACTCTCTCCAAAGTAATCGACGCTGAGCAACTCGAAGGTGATCCACGCTCTCACGTTCGTGTTGGAAACGCGGGGGTCGGTCTCGACATATTCTCCACAATCATTGTCAGCGCAGAAGGCGAAACCGAGGAAAGGCACCGTGTCTTGTTGGGAACCTGAACTTGGAATCAACCAATAAGGTGAGTCGCCGCCGACGCCGATGAAGCCGAAATCATTGCCGAAGAGATCGATGTTCCCGACGGGAGTGACGCGGCGGGCGCCGCCGGGGATAACCTTGTCTCGAATGAGAAGCGGCGCGAAGTCTGTCGGGACGATGTCTCCGATCGCGCGCTCATTCTCCGGATCCTGATCGGGATCACTCCCATCATCGGGAATGAGGCCTCCTTCCCATTCACCGTCGATGTAGCAAAACGCCATGTCCACGTGGCCAGAAGAAAGCGGATTGTACTCAGGTGGAATATCCACCTGTGCCCAAGAGCCCGCTGGGAGAAGCAGAGCCCAAGAAAATAGGTGAAAGATCCGGTGAGGGTGGCAAATTGGCATACCGCTGTAAACGCAATATTCTTGCGTTTACAGCTTGCATGCGGCGGAGGTGGTGCAAGCTTTTTTTAACAAATTGTCACACGTTGAAAGCCCGGAAATTCAGCTTCAGCGGCAGGCCCGAAGCGTTTACCTTGGTCGAGGTTTTGATGTCTCTGGGTGTCGCCTCGGTTCTGCTCGCGATTGTCGCTATGGTTCCTCTAGGCACCTCTGCCCTTGGGGATTCGATCGACGACACGATCAAGGCGATGATCGCCCGGACTGTCGCGGCTGAATTGGGCAACTTGGAAATGAGTGAGGACGGTGAGCCAAGATCGGACCTCCGGCACTTTGATCATGAGGGGAACGTCACCTCGTCCGACTGCGAATTCTGCCGCTACACCGCTTGGGTGGAGCGCACCCATCCCGCCAGCCTTCCTTCGACGTCGGACTTCGAATCCTCGACTTCGTTCTCCCGTTGCGTCATCCACGTCGCGGCTAATCCTGATGCGGAAGAAGACTACTTCAAAGACCCCGAACAACGCGGCGAAATCTTCCGCATGGCCGTCGTGGCACCGGGTCTCCCGCAGGAGGAAGGGATCCATTGAAACAGGGTCGTCATGAAAGGACCGGCTTCAGTCTCGTTGAATTGCTGGCCGCGATTTCTCTTCTGGCCATTTTGGCATTTTTGTTAGGCAGTGTTTTTGCGTCCGTAAGTTCCGCGTGGTCGACGGGACACGGAAAGGCGGGACAGCTTCTCTCCGGACGGACTGTTCTCGAAACGATGACGCAACGCCTTTCGCAGGCCACCTTGTCCGTGCAAACGGAATTCATTTTCGACGAGAACTCGCCTCACGTGCCGCAATCATTCGGTCGGAACAGCGAGTTGTTTTTTCAAATCGGGGCACCGTCAGGACTGCAGGCGCCGCTCAACGACAACGCTTCGGGGAACGCCGCGCTGTTTTTCGCACCCACGGGAGAAACCGGACTTCAGGAAATTTCCGCTTACCGCTCGCTCATGAATCTCTGCGGGTTTTTCGTTACCTTTGGACCAGGGCCTATCGGCGAAGAAGGGGTGGCTCCCCGCGATCGCTTTCGCCTTTGGGAAATTGTCTTGCCCGCCGAAGAACTGCCCGTGGCAGATCCAGAAGGGGCCGAGGGAAACCGATGGGAGGAACTGAACCTTTCCAATTACTCTCGCGTCGTGGCAGAGAACGTTCCCCTCCTCGTCCTCGTGCCGCAGGGCCTGCCGCCAAGCGAACTCGCGGCGAACAGTGACGGCGTTGTTTTCGATTCCCGCGAATTTGATCATCAGTTGCCGCCTCGCATGCGAATCATTTTCTTCACCATCAGCGAGGAGAGCGCGAAGAGGATCGAGAGTCTGGGCGAAACCGAGTCGCTGGTGCCTCAAGGTATTTTCTCTCAACTGGATGAAGAGACGATTGAGGCGGAACTGCAAACATTGCGCGAGCACCTCGACAAGTTTCCCGGTCAAATTGATTACCGGATCTTCGATGGTGTCGTTCCGCTTCCAGTTTCCGAGTTACGATGAATCCTTCATTCCGTCGAGCCTTCACGTTGTTGGAGATGGTGGTTGTCCTCGCGCTTGTCGCGATTCTTCTGACCATGGTCTTCACTTCGGGAGCGTTTTCAAAAGAAGGCGTTTCGCTTCGGGCCACTTCCGAGGAATTGGTGCGGCTCGTTTCCAAAGCAAAGCAAATGGCGACTCTGACGAATCGCTCTCAGGACTTGCGATGGTTCCGTTGGGATGACGACCAAAGATCGCGGCTTGCGCTGATCCGATTTTCCGAAACTGCGGACGGAGAATGGAAGCAAGCGGACGACCCGTGGATTCTTCCTGAGGAGTTCATGCTTTTAGAGGATGAGACCACTTTGTTTTCCGCATTGCCGGAGTCGCACGGACAGCCGGAGCCGCCGGAATCCATCCCGACCGCAGCAGACGCCGTTTCCTGGATCGTCCAACCCAGCGGAAAGTCGCAATTTGCGGAAGCGGCGGTGCGCGGGAACGAGGAGTTCCGTTTCGCGCTGGCGCCGGCCTTTGTTTCAGAGGATGTCATTCTCGCGCGTCAGGTCGTATTCTTCCTCGATCCGGCCACCAGCAATTGCCGGTTTGTTCAGCCATGAATTCCACCACGCCCATCGGCCCCCGCCACACTCGCGGCGCGGCACTTTTTCTGGTGCTGATTTTCGTGGCGTTGATTTCGGTGATGTCGGTCGCGTTGCTCACCACGGGTCAACAAGAACAATCGGCGGCGAATGCGCTGCAACGGCAAACGAAAGTTGATGCCCTCACCGACTCCGCATTGAATCTCGTCCTCGCCCAACTTGAAAGGGCGACCATCGCTTCGGAGCCTGACGAGCCACACTTCTGGGCATCGCAACCGGGTGCTGTCCGCACCTGGAAGGAGGACGGGAAAAACGGAACTCTCTACAAGCTTTACTCCTCTCCTGAAAGCACTGTCGATCTCGAGCAATCCCCCAACTGGCTCGATGAAGAAACGCAATGGATCAGCGCAAACTGGCAGGCCAATAATTCAACCGCTGGGGCGCGCTTCGCCGATCTCAATCGTCCCGTCTTCCAGCGCGCTCCGAATGGTGGAATCGCCGATCTCAATTTTCCCATTGCCGATCCGCGCGCCATGGTGCGAGACAAGGTCGAAGGATTCTCAGTCTCCGCAAACGCAGCGGACGGCACGGTTCTCACCGACGACTTCAACGCGCGACTGCCCATGCCAGTCACTTGGCTTTACCAACTCGAGGACGGCTCGCTCGGCACACTCGATGAGGCCGGGCAATTCCAACCCGGCGACGTAAACGCATCCATGCCGAGCAAGGAAAACCCCATCGTCGCCCGCATCGCCTTCTGGGTCGACGACGAGTCCTGCAAGGTCAACATCAACACGGCTTCCGAAGGCCTGCCGTGGGACACGCCGCGGGCCGTGACTGCCGCGGACGTGGAGTATGCTCGTTGGCAACCCGTTAAGAACGAGGTGCAAAGGTGGCCAGGACACCCGGCGACGGTCAGTCTGAGCAGCGTCTTTTTCCCCGGCCAAACCCTCGAACCCGCTTCGGATTCCGACAAACTTGCCGCGCTCTACGATTTCGCGCCCCGTGTCAGCGCACTCGGATCGGACGATGATTTTGTCGGCTTGTTAGGTCAGAATAATGATCCGGTGCGCTTCGACGAGAAACCATTTTTTACGAATCTGGACGAAGCGGTTTTTCATACCGACCGCAAAGTTCATTCGTTGTTTACAGACTTCGGCCTCGATACAAATCGCCTCGACCGCTCGCGGTTTTTCCTGACCACGCAAAGCCGCGCCCCGGAGCTGACGATGGGCGGTTACCCGCGGATTTGCCTATGGCCGCTGCACCGAAATCAACGAAGCAACAGCCGACGCGTCACGGAGTTCGACCGACTCATTTCGTTTTGCTCGCGTCTCGATGATGCGGACAACGTGTACCACTTCCGCCGTGAGGAAGCTCGCTCGCAATGGGATGAGTATTTCAAGGACGAGCGCCAGAGGAACAGCGAACTCGCGGGCTATCTCGCGTTTCTGATGGAACAGAAGCAGCCGAAGTGCGGTGGATCGTTTTTCGATAAATACCCGGAAACCGATTGCTACTACAACGCCTTCCGCTTCCTCGACTTCATCCGGTCGATCAACCTCCACGACCAAAGCACGCTCGCGAGTGGAAGAAGTCTGCGCACTTACCAGGACAACGACACGCCGGGCATCGTCTCAGGTCTCGCTTTTTCCGAACTCGTTGGAAAGCCCGGAGCGCCGGACTGGGTGAAGGACATTGCGCAGTATCGCCTGCCGGGCCGGGATTTTACCATTTCTGAAGTCGCCTTCGTGGTGAGCGCGGTCGCCCACTACAAGTCCGAGGAAGAAAAGATCGGCCCGTCGGAGTTCTTTGACCCGGATGTGCCGGGGTCCTTGAAACTCGGCGAGATGGCATTGCAGGTGGCCCTTCTCTTTGAAGGGTTTTGCCCAGAGCAAGGCTATCCAATGGTGGTGCCGCATCTTCGTCTCTTTCTCGCCAACGACTCCCTTCTCGACCTCGAAATGAATGGTAGGACGTTCGAGCACTACCCGGGAGTGGATTCGCACGCTGGTCACAATCATGGTAGTCACGACCACGGGCATGACCACCATTCTCATACCGGCAGCCCACTCGACGCCGACTGGGGATTGCCACCGTTCTCGTACGGAAACTACGAGCCGAATTGGTTCGTCAATCGCGACGGAGAAACGCGTCGACCCGACAACTGGGTCGGCTGGGGAGGCAGCGGAGGCTTTCACATTTTCACCAATCCCATCGCCGTGTTCGACTCGCGGGAGAATCCCACCAAGGAAACCCAAGTTCGCCCTTATGCCCTCGATACCCCTGCTCATGGGTACTATCTCCAAGGCTTCTTTCGCCTTTCGGCGGAGGAGATCGCTGCGGGCAGCATGCAGTTGTCGGCCGGCGGCGGACCGCTGAAGCTGGATCTGAATGTGCAACGAACGTGGGTCTCCTCATGGGATGCGCGGCAATTGCTCAGCATGGAATTCCCCATGTCGCAGCCTTTGCCAATACCCACGATACCAATAAGTTGGGAGAACCGATCGACCTGGCAAAATCGATACAAAAACATCGCTCACCAAGCGCTGTTGGGGGCATACGATCCAGACGATCCCTACGATCGGTTATTCCATGAAGGCGATGTCGTGCGGTCACTCGTTGTCCCGCACGGCGACTACCGCATCCCTCACACGTGGGGACGAGAGAGTTTCAATGATCCCGGCAAAGACGAGGAACGCCTCTTTGTGCCGCATCCGAATTACTTTGATTCCCAAAAGCGTCATGCGCACTCGCTTGTCCCATCAGGTGGAGACGTGAGCTATTACAGCAGCGCCTCTTTCGCCAGCAGTCTTGTCCCGGGAGCCAATTACTCTCCGACCGTTGTTCCTGATTTTCCTATAGCGCCGGGTTCGCCGGAATTCCTCGCCAGCATACCAGGCAACTTCCGCTCCGCCTATGGACCGAATGCCGCCACGCCGACGGTCTCGCGCGATTGGAGCAATGGCACCGGCATCGCCCCGGACGGCGCCTACACCCACCTGCCAGACGGCGGCACGCAGATTACCGGTGGCGGGAATGAACCTCCGTTCGACGACGGAACACGCCCCCCTTACTTCCACCGACGTTGGGATGATCTCACGTCGACCGACACCAGTCCCGCGCCAAATCGCGGAGTCTCCTCGGCGGGGATGTTTGGCTCGCTTCCCTCCATGCCCACTTCCGGCGTGCCGTGGACGACCTTCCTATTCAGGCCCGATCTCAGCCAAGGACATGTCGGGACAAAATGGAATTCTCATCGCCAGAAAAAGTCTGACGGAGATCCTTTCGAGAACCGCCCCTCCGGCCGACTCACTCCCCCCGACCACTACCTTCTGGATAAATTCTGGATGCCGGTTGTCTTGCCATATGCGCTCAGTGATCGGTTCTCCACGGCAGGTCGGGTCAACTTGAATCACCAGATACTTCCATTCTCGTGGGTCGAACGTTCGACAGCTCTGCACGCGGCTTTGAAGTCGGAAGAGATCCTCGCGATTCCTCGTGACGCCGGAGAGAGCTACAAGAACCCGAACAATATTTCCGGTGCTCCGGAGTGGCGGCATCGCCTCAACACCGCCGCGACCATTCGTCAGCTCGACGGGATCTTTGAAAAGGGCGATGCCTTCGTCAGTCCCTCGGAAATCTGCGAGCACTTTCTCGTCCCTGAAAACGCCAACGCCGATGCCAAGGATTCACCATCAGCCATTCGTCAATCAATGGTGGGCTACTGGAACGATCACGCGCTCACCGGCGACAATAGTCTGGAGCAGCCTTACACCAACGTTGCCGCTAAACTCACAACACGGTCCAACATTTATCGCGTTCATCTCCTCGTGCAGACCTTGCAAAAATCACGAAGCACGCCTCCCGATACCTTTGACCCCGAAAACGACCGGGTCATCGGCGAACAACGCACGGAGTCCCTCGTCGAGCGTTTCCTCGATCCAGAACCTGACCCTGAAGACCCGTTTCCCGATTTCGCGAAAGACTTCGACGCCCCCGCTCTTCAATCGCTCCACGAATTTCGCGTTCTCTCTCGCCAGCGCGTCTCCCGCTAAAATCACGGCCCGGTATCGATCAGGCTTCAACGTCCCGGTCGGCTCCCGTCCGACTTAGCCATTTTTCAGGCGAAAAATGGAGCGGGTGATGAGATTCGAACTCACGACATCAACCTTGGCAAGGTTGCGCTCTACCCCTGAGCTACACCCGCTTTTCGCATTCGCAGCGGACCGTGAGTATGCGGGAATTTTTGAAAAAATCCACAAAAAAATGCCCGCCGTCCGCAGGAGGGAAAACGCGGAGGCGGGCTTTTTCTTTCGGCCCCGGTTGGCGGGATGTGAGGCCGAAATTGCTGGAGATTAAGCTGTCGATTTACCGGACCACAGGCGAGAGCGAAGGCGCGATGGGTCCGGCGGTGCTGAAGCCGCTACGTACGGACGGAACAATGGAACCACCGCTCGGTCCGACACCAAAGGTGCCGATCTGGCGTGGATACGGGTTGCGCACATACGGGAGATAACGGGGGCCAAAGTTATTGCTATTGATCGTCGCGCCGCCATAAACCCGCTGGACGTGTTTGCCGAAATGATTGACGCGAAGTTGATCGGCGATGCTCAGGTTGGAATACGGGCTCTGGTAGAATGGTGTCGCAGGATTGGTTGCCGCGCCGATGAGTCCGGACACGGGGTCGCGGACGATGCCGTAAGGAATGCGATTTACCCGTTGCACACGGCTCACCCGCTGCTGCGTGACATAGCGGCGCGGCGTTTCGCGAATCCGGACGGTGTGATCGCGGACAAACTCGTTCGCGACATTTGGGTCGTAGGAATACCGATCCCGGAGATCAAAGGGCATGTCCTTGAAGGGCACCTTCGCCATGCCACGGTCGTGACGAAAGGTAAGCCCATCCGGATCCACCTTGAGAACCTCGACCCCGTGATACTCTTTTCCGGCAAGCGTGGAAATCGACGCGGGGTGACCGGCGTGACCCGGCGTGAATTGCAGAACGGCAGCAGATGCTAGAGCGGCGAGGGCAATCATATTCGCTGAATTTTGTCGAAATTTTTAGAATTTCAACAAGATTCGCTGATTTGCGTCACGAACTGGAAAATATTCGCAGATCTGAGAACCTCGTGACCGAATCCTCCGCCCTATTCGCGAGGTCACGCCGGAGATCGGTAGCGTCGGGATTCAAGCGACGAAATACGGAGAGCACGAGACAGGGCTCAGTCAGCCCGTTCGACCTCGGTTTGATTCAGGTTTCTGACTTGTTTCGGATTTCGGGGATTCGGATTTCGCAATTCCCGCTAGGGTTGTCCTCAATGTCCAAGTCATCTCCCGGTATTCTCCTCGTCGTTTCCGGTCCATCCGGCGCGGGGAAGACGACGCTCTGCGAGCGCCTGTGCGCGGATGATCCGCGAGTAGTCCATTCGATCTCGTGCACGACGCGCAAACCGAGAGCAGGCGAAAAGAATGGAATCGCCTACTTCTTTCTCAGCGTTGGAGAATTCCTGAAGAAAGCGGAAGCCGGCGAATTTCTCGAGCACGCCGTCGTGCACGGAAACCATTATGGGACGTTGTTAGGATGGGTGCGTGAAAAACTGGAATCCGGAGTTGATGTCGTCATGGACATCGATGTGCAAGGCGCCGACCAAATTCGCAATCACCCGGATCCGTTCATCGCGGACCGCCGGGCGGACATGTTCATTTACCTTTCTGAGGAGGAAGTGCTCGCCCGGCTTGAAGACCGCGGTTCTGAATCAAAGGAACAACTGGAAACACGTCTCGCCAACTCCCGCGAAGAACTCTCCCACTGGCCGCTCTACCAATACGTCATTCCCAGCCGCTCCCGCGATGAGGACTACGCACGCTTCCGGGCGATCATCGAAGGCGAACGTGGCCGCCCATAAAGTGACCGGTCGCTGACGCGACGGAGATACCTTTGTCTCTCTTTCCCGTGGGTTGAAAACCCACGGCTAACATGAACGGTCGCTAACGCGACAGTGCGCGAAATCATTGGGGCGCTGCCCTGGGGGCTAAAGCGCTATGGCTAAAAGGTTACACGTTATGAGGTCGCTTCGCGACTCCTCCCAATACCATATTTCCTCGGCTGCAGTTTGATTCTGTCCGCTCAAAACTATTTACCAAAAGCCGGTTCATCCCCACCAGCAAACAAAGAGAACCGCGTTCAGGCAGACAACTTCCAAGGACTCACTGGAGCGTGGCAGTCAGCTTTGTGAAGAAGCGAGCCTCGGCATTGACGGTGACTTCGTAGCGAATGGTTTCCAGGTGCTGGTTGGTGGAAACGACTACGGCAGGAAGGGCATTCCACATCAAAAGATCCGTGCTGCCCTCGAAAACAAGAGTGACGTCGTCGCGATTGGTGTTGCGCACGGTTTCGAAGGAAATGGTTTTTGTGCCACCGGATTCCGTTGTGGAAATGTCGAAGCAACTTCCATGGTCGCCGGAGTTGGGATCGGTGCCGAGCGCGTACTCGAGGACGTTTTCCTTTCCGTCATCGTCAGGGTCTGCCGTAGCGTTGGAGTCGCTGGACGAAGAACTGCCAAAGTTAGTGATCTGCCATTGCTCAAAGGCACTGGTGGTCAGAGTAGCCGTCGCGAGCGGATCGCCGACGACTACACCTTGTCACGATAAGGTGCGCATACCCGAGTAAGCGGCTTCGATCCACGTTAGTGACCCGTTGATAAATTGCTCGGCGATGTCGTCGTTCAAAACGACGCCGAAGGTAAGTGGCTCCCAGACGTTGCCCGTGGCAAACGTGCCGCCGTTGGCAATCCACGTCGAAATTTGCCCGTGATTAAACCGCCCACCGAGACCACCGAAGGCGCGGCCATTGAAGCTTTCGTAAGTATTGAAGATCGCTCCGGGAACGAGTTGATCGCCGTAGGTGTTCTGGTATCCGACAAAGCTACCAGCGTTGTGATTGAACCCGTATCCTGCAAGCCATGCGACGAGCGCGGTCTCCCGGGAAAAATTCGATTCCGCGATGCTCCCAGTTCGTCCGATGATGAAAGTGTTCGTAGTATTGTTCGTCACGTTATTCCAGGAAGCCAACTCAGATTCCAATGCGTTAAAATCTCCGCAATCGAACTGCGTGGAACGGGAATCACGGTCGAGAATCACCGCATTTCGAGAGGTGTCGTAAACGACGCGCTGACCGCGATCGATCATGGCCTTCACGTCGTCGACGGTGTTACCGTCAAGACGGGCAACGAGGTAGATCCGAGACGCGTCTTCAGGGACGAAGCCGGACCCGAAAATCACAGGTCGTCCGATTTCCCAGCTTCTGACCGCTTGAAGTGGACTGGAACACACCTGTTCAAGTTGTATGCGAAACTCAAGGGCATCGTCGATATCGCCGCGTCCGAAGCTGGTAATGGTCGCGCTTTGTCCGAAATAAGGATTGGAGACATAGCTGTCAGCACTGGAATCCTCATTGGCTCCGGCCTCTCCAGTATCGAGATCGGAGAAGAGAAGCGTGAGTTCGGAGTCGACGGAAGCAGCGGTGTAATTGGGAATGGAAACGGAGCCCGGATTGTCACCGACATTCGCGCTGGTGAGGTCGAAAATGCGGTGGGGAATGCCCTTTGCGAGAACGATCACGTAGATGGAACTCAAAAGGCTATTCGACGTCAGGTGCGTGCGTATAGGATTCCGAATCTTGGATTCAAAATCGGCGTAGCTAACTTGGGAAACGGCGAGGCTCGCGTCGTTCAGATCGAGCACTTCGACGCCAGGTCGCGCAGCCACGTAGTGATCTTTCACCGCGGTGCTGCCTGCGGACGGAGAGTTATAGACAAGGAGGACGTTGGAGGGCGCGAGCGCGGCGAGACTGGACAATGGAAAGGAAAGCGCAGCCGCAATGACTGCAAGAAAGGCACGGATGAGAGACATGAGGTTCTGAATTAGACACCCCAAGTCGTCGGTTTGTTCCTATAAAAGTGAGAAATATGAAGATTACTCGACGGGAACGACGTCTGGAACCTCGCTTTGCACGGAGCCGCCACTTGGATTCGGCGTGATCGGCTGCGGCTCTGGCTGCACGATGATGGCGGGGCCCTCGATATCGGCACGAGTTGGGGGCTGAGGCGAGGTCGGATCCCGCGGAAGTGGAGTTGTAGCGCTTGTTGCCGGCGTGGTGGGTATGATAGGAGCTTGTCCTGGTGTGGCGGAATCGACAATGCGTTCGCGGAGGCGAGAACCTTGCACTTCGTAATACCAAGTCTTGCGCAACACGGCGCCGGTTTGGGCGGAGACATCAATGACGCCGGCAATCCGGCTTTGCGCGTCCACGGCACTCAACGTCCAGACCGGTTCCGTCGAAAACTCGCGGCAACGCAACATGTAGTTCACACTGTCGAAACCGACCTTTGCGGCTTGGGCTTCGCGATTGAGAATTTGAAAGGCGTCGATGGAATCGAGCTGAATATCCTGGCGCTTGATAAAGCCGGTGGGTCGCACGCGCGGGTAGAAATCGTTGCTCGCGCCTTCATCGGCGGCTCGACGATCATTAATGACGAACTGGTGAAGGAGCGTAGGACTGTTCGGATTGTGCGTGGTCACCGTCCATTCCTGAGGCGCAGGAATACCGCCAGTGGCGCTGATTTTCACAATATTCCGCGTGAATGGCTCGCCGTGACGATCGACGATCATGTCGAGAGCCGTCTTGGCGGTATTTTCGGCCAAGGCAGTCGCGCCAGCGGCAGAAAGAAGGAACAGGATGGATGGTATGGATTTCCAGGAGGTCATGACAAAGACGTTTGTATTCCAATTAACGTGATTTGTTCGAGCTTTCTCGCAGAAAAATGAATCCGTGGTTACGATCCTGCCATGGAACAAAGCCTCAGCGGCGTTGTTGAACGCGTGACTTTTCACAACGAAGAGTCGGGTTACTGCGTTTTGCGGGTGGCCGTGCCGAAACAGCGTGAGCTGGTGACGGTGGTGGGAAAAACGCCTGACGTCCATCCCGGCGAGGAGCTTCGTGCGGGCGGAGAGTGGCACGACGATCCCGAATATGGCCGCCAATTTCGCGCCGAGACAATCAAACTCGCCCAACCGGATTCCGAACACGGTATCGAGCGCTATCTCGCGAGCGATCTCATCGAGGGGGTCGGTCCGGTGTATGCGAAGAAGCTGGTGAAGAAGTTTGGAACGAAGATCTTCGACATCATCGACAAGTCTTCGAAGCGACTGGAGGAGATCGAAGGCATCGGCTCCAAGCGCCGAATGGAAATCAAGGCGTCATGGGAGAAGCAGAAATCGGTGCGTGAGATCATGCTTTATCTGCACGAGCATGGCATCAGCACGGCTCGCGCAGTGCGAATTTTCAAGACTTACGGCGAAGCCAGTGTCGATAAGTTGAAGGCGAATCCCTGGCAACTCGCGCGCGATGTGCAGGGCATCGGGTTCAAGTCCGCGGATGACATTGCGGCGAATCTGGGGTTGGAAGGCGACGTTCCGGAGCGGGTGGAAGCGGGGCTGCGCCACGTTTTACTCAGCGCTGGCGACCAAGGGCACTGTGGTTTACCGCGTGGGGAACTGTTGAGGCTGGGTGCGGAGTTGCTGGGCGTCGATGAAGGCAAGGTAGAGAATTTGTTAGGGCAGATTCTGCTTCAAGGGGACTTGATCGAGGAAGAGGTGGGTGGTCACGCGCTTGTTTTTCCGGTGCATCTTCTGCGCGCGGAAGAAGTCATCGCGGGGCGCATTCGTGATCTTGTGGGCCGGGCGCCGGATTACCCGTCGATCGATATTCCGAAGGCCATCGACTGGTGCGAGCAGCAGTTTGCGATCGAACTCGCAGAGAGTCAGCGGGCGGCGATCGAGATGGCGCTGCAGAACCGGGTCCTTGTCATCACGGGTGGTCCGGGTGTGGGGAAAACGACGATTTTGAACAGTATTTTGCGGATTTTGCGGGCGAAAAAGGTCACGCCCGTCCTCGCCGCGCCAACCGGGCGGGCCGCGAAGCGATTGAGCGAAAGCACGGGTCTGGAGGCGAAGACCGTCCACCGGCTTCTCGAAGTAGAGGGCGGGAATAATCGCTTTCTTCGTAACGAGGGAAATCCGCTCGAGGGTGATCTTTTCGTCATCGACGAGGCCTCGATGATGGATGTCACGCTGATGCAGCACTTTCTGCGAGCCTTGCCGCGTGACGCGCATTTGTTAGTCGTCGGGGACGTCGATCAATTGCCGTCGGTCGGACCGGGGCGTGTTTTGTCGGACTTCATCGAGAGTGGAGTGGTCCCTGTCGCGCGCCTGACGCAGATTTTCCGTCAGGCCGCGGAGAGTCGCATTATCACCGCCGCCCATGCCATCAATGCCGGCGATCTTCCCGATCTCGAAGCCACGGTGGCGGATGGTTCGGACTTCTTTTTCATCGAGCGCGAAGACCCCGAGGACATTCCTTCGACCATTCTCAAGCTGGTGAAAACGCGGGTTCCAGAGCGGTTCGGATTCGACCCTGTCGATGACATCCAGCTCCTCGCGCCGATGAATCGCGGCAGTCTGGGTGTGCGGCAGATGAATCTCGCGCTGCAAGAGTCATTGAATCCGCCTGATCCGGTGAAGTTTGAGATCGATTCTCTGGGCGTGACTTTCCGCGTCGGCGACAAGGTCATGCAGATGCGGAACAACTACGACAAGGAAGTCTTCAATGGCGATTTTGGACGCATCCGCGAGATCACGACCGAACCTGGGCGGGTGCACGTGCATTTTGACGACGGACGCGACGTGGAATATGAACCTGGTGAGCTGGATGAGCTTTCTCTCGCTTACGCGATCACGATTCATAAGTCGCAGGGCAGCGAGTTTCCGGCCATCGTCATTCCTGTCGCGACGCAGCAGTTTGTCCTGCTCCAGCGGAATCTTATTTATACCGGGCTGACCCGTGGGAAGAAGCTCGTCATTCTGGTTGGCCAGAAGAAAGCGCTGCAGATGGCGGTGCGGAATAACGAATCGACGGAGCGATACCGAGGGCTACTGGCGAGGTTGCGGAAAGAGTAGAACTGGCTTCCAGCCTGTGAAAGAAGTCGAGCGGCTTGGTTTACGAGGAGGGCGCCAAAGCCCTGACCGAGGTGCTTTTCGGAACTCCGTCCGGCCGCGGCTACAGGCTGGAAGCCTGTGCTACTATTTGCGGTCTCTTCGTAATGTCCTGCGTGCGAAAGTTTCTGCTTCAACTTGTGCTGATACCCGCTTTGGCGAATGCGGGCGATTGGCGTCTTGCGCTACCGGGGTGGGAATATGAGTTTCCGCGTGACCACTATGACCATCCGGAGTTCAAAACGGAATGGTGGTACATCACGGGAAACCTCGAGTCGGAAGATGGGCGCGAACTGGGTTTTCAATGGACGCTCTTTCGCCAGGGAGTGCGTCCGCCCGGGGGAGAACTCGTGACGTCTTCCGAGTTTGTGAACGATTCCTTCTACTTTGCGCACTGTGCAGTTTCGGACATCACGGCAAAGAAGTTTCGTTATGAGCAAGTCGTGAGCCGTGGCGCGTTCGACGAAGCGGGGGTGCATGGCGCTCCTCATGAAAGCGGGAAAATTGGATGGATCGGCGATTGGGGGATTCGTCATGGTAAACCAATCGATGGCGATGAAACGTATTCCATCACGGGCGCCGCGGAAGATGCCCTGCTTGATTTGAAATTCATCTCCCGCAAAGCACCCGTGATCAACGGGACGACAGGCTGTAGTCAGAAAGCCGACGGAGCGGGAAACGCCACGCACTATTATTCGCTGACGCGATTGGAGACATCGGGGACCATCACCCTCGACGGTAAAGAAAATCGAGTGACGGGCTGGAGTTGGATGGACCGGGAATGGGGGAGCAATCAATTGACGGAAAACCAGACAGGTTGGGATTGGTTTTCGATCCACTTCGACGACGGCAGCGACCTCATGCTTTACCAACTTCGCACCGTCGATGGCGGCACCGATCCCAACTCAAGCGGAAGTTATACCGACGCGGATGGGGTGAAAACGCACCTCACACGCGACGATTTCACGCTGACGCCGCTGCGAACCTGGAAGAGCGGCGAGACGGATGCGGAGTATCCCGTCGAATGGAAGATTTCGGTGCCGAAGTTTGGCATCGAATCCACGTCGAAGGCGGAGTTTGATGCGCAGGAGTTGGCCCTGCCGATTATCGCTTACTGGGAAGGCGCGATTGAAGTGAAGGGGACTAAGTCCGGGGAAGGTTACTTGGAACTGAGCGGCTACGCAGGGTCGTTGGGCGGGCTGAAGTAACGGGTCTGTGCTAGTGTCCAGGCCATGAAGAAAATTGGCATGGCTGTGTCGGCATGGTTGTTTCTGTTTTCGGTATGGACCGAAGCGCACGAATCGAAAGACGAAGGTGCGGAGGTTTACCGAAAAACATCGGGTGCTCTTGTGCGCATTCACGTTTTTTCTGGTCCAGACAATGCAAAGTCCATCGGGAGTGGATTTGCCGTGTCTGAGCGATTGGTGGTCACTAACTGGCACGTGATCGAGGGTGCAAATCGCATTCGGCTCCGCTTTGTGACTTCGGGAACGAAATGGATGAGCGGCGCCGTTGTTGCGAAATCGCGAGCGCATGATCTCGCGGTGGTTCGCCTGTCAAAAGACGCTCCCAAGTTTCTTGAACTGAGGAAAGAGGGAATGCCGCCCATTGGATCAAGAGTTTATACCTTGGGCAATCCCGACGGCTATGACGGCATCATCGCCGAGGGTTTGCTGAGCGGAATCTGGAAATCAAAAAAGTCTGGCCGTGAGGAGATGCAGATCTCTGCGCCGATTTCCCAGGGAAGCAGTGGCGGGCCTGTTCTCGACACACACGGCGTCGTTATCGGAGTTGCCAAGTCTGTGAATCGGAAAGGACAGAACCTGAACTTCGCTGCGCCTAACAAGTATCTGCTTCCTTTGATAGCGGAGGTGAATTCCAGTAAACATCGAAGAGAAGAGAACTAGTTGCATCATTCATTCTCGGACTTAAAATTTCCTCGATGATTAAGGAGATGATCCCGGACTTGGAGCGACTCTCGGTCGAGCAAAAACGCGAACTTGCGAAGGAGTTAATTATTGAGGTCGAGGGGATTGAGAAAGTTGAAATTGCACCGGCGATCCTCGATGCGCTTGAAGAAAGAGTGCGTGAACACGAAGTGAATCCGGAATCGGGCTCCACGTGGGCGGAAGTGAAAGAAAGAGTGTTCGGAAAGAATGCTTCGTGAAGTCATCTGGAAGTCTGGAGCGGAAAGCGACCTTCAGAATCTTTTCGCGGGATTGTTGGATCTGCTAGGCGGCGACGAGAATGCCGTCTCCCAACTCCTTGAACGTCCTCTTGAAGACAGTCTGGAAGTCATTTGTAGATTTCCAGAAATTGCGCCGAGAGTAGATAGCCATACGAATTTAAGGAGAAGTATATTCGGGCGAGCGAGGCGATATGGGCTCTTTTATTCGGCGGAGACGAAACGTGTGATCATTCATGCCGTTGTAGATCTCCGCCAAGATCCCGAGATTATTTCTAGAAAGTTGAAAGGGCGGCTGTGATTTTCTCAACCTTTGCCCAATAAGCTCTCCGCATGCGCCCGCGCTGACCTGGAGTCGCCGCCTAACATTCTTGCCAATTCTTCAACGCGGTTTTTGCTTTCGACGGGAACAAGAAGAGAACGGGTTCGTTCATCGTCGCCGACTTCCTTCGTGACCTTGTAGTGGCACGAGGCTAAGGCGGCCACCTGCGGAAGGTGGGTGATGGAAACGACCTGATGGTCGGCGCCGAGGGCGGCCATTTTGGTGCCGACGGCTTTGGCGATTTCGCCGCCGACGTTGGCGTCGATTTCGTCGAAGACGAGGAGCGGGATGCCGTCTTGCTTGGCGAGGGCGCTCTTCACCGCGAGCATGACCCGCGACATCTCGCCGCTGGAGGCGATCTGGCGAAGGGCCTTGGGAGGTTCGCCGGGATTGGGACCGAAAAGGAATTCGACGGACTCGGCACCCGCGGCCGTTGGCTCGTCGAGCGGCGACAGCTGCACATCGAAGTGCGAGCGCTTGAAGCCGAGTTCGCCGAGGTGATCGGTGATTTCTTTGGCCAGTGACGGAGCGGCTTTTTTACGAACGGAGGTGAGTTTTTTGGCCGTCTTATCGACGTTCTTTCTTGCGGCGGCGATCTCTTTTTCGAGTCGCTCGATTTCGCCAGAGCGCCCTTCAATGCGTGCCAGTTTCCGTCCGGTGTCGTCGTGATGCTGGAGCACGTCTTCCAGATTCGGACCGTATTTTCGTTTGAGCGATTCGAGAAGGTCGAGGCGCTTTTCAAGATCGGCGAGTTCCGCGGGATCCACTTCGAGGCGGTCGAGGTAATTGGAAAGAGTCGATTCCAACTCCTGCAGTTCGATCTGTGCGCCGTCGATCGTCTTCGTGAATTCGGCGGTGGCGGGGTCGGTGGATTCCAGTTCGTTCGCGAGACGGTGGAGGTCGCCAAGGCGGGAAAGCACGGAATCGTCATCGGCCCCGAGCCCCTGACGAAGCTGGCCCGCGAGTTCGACGAGCCGCGAACTGTTCGAGGCGACGCGGTAGCGGTTTTCGATTTCGGCTTCGGCCTCGAGATTGATCTCGGCGTTAGCGATCTCTTCGACTTGAAAACGGAGAAGTTCGATTTCCTGATCCGTCGCGCCTTCGGCGTGGCGGAGGGAATCGAGTTCGCGCGTGAGCGATCGCCATCGACCATGGGCTTCGCGATACGTGCTGAGCACGGTCGGCTCGTGCATGTAGGCGTCGAGCATGTCGAGCTGACGCTCGGGGGAAAGCAGCGACTGGTGTTCGTGCGGGCCGTGGAGATCGACGAGATACTGGCCGAGCGATTTGAGGACAATGAGGGTGACGGGCGAGCAGTTTACGAACTGCTTATTCGCCGACTGGCTGATGACGCGGCGGATGACGAGTTGGTTATCCTCGCAGGGATCGAGTCCGGCGTCTTCGAGGATGGCATTGACGACGTCGGGCTTTGCGAGTTCGAAGATGGCTTCAATCGCGCAGGAGTCTTCGCCGGTACGGATAAGGGACTTATCCGCCCGTTCGCCGAGGACAAGTTTGATGGCGCCGACGATGACCGATTTTCCCGCCCCGGTTTCGCCGGTCACACACACGAGACCCGAGCCGATTTCCCACGTGAGGTTCTCGACGAGCGCAAGGTGGCGGATTTTCAGCAGCGAAAGCATGGATTGTGATGGACTATGGGCTGCGTAAGTCTCTTTGCAATGCCGACCGACAATCGCGATATGACGCTCACTTTTCTCGGCACCGGGACCTCAGTCGGGGTGCCGGTGATCGGGTGTGATTGCGAGACTTGCCGGTCGGAGGACCCGCGGGACAGGCGGACGCGTTCGTCGATTCATTTGGCGACGCCCGAGGCGAATCTCATCGTCGATACGGGTCCCGATCTCCGGGCGCAGTGTCTTCGTGAGGGCATTTCCGAACTGGACGCCGTGCTCTACACGCACGCGCACATGGATCACGTGACGGGGTTTGACGATCTCCGGCGATTTTCGGCGGGGGCCGATGAGACGATCGATGTGTTTGCACGACCGGCGACGATGGAAGCGCTGAAGCGGATGTTTAGTTTTGCCTTTGACGGGCAGAATCGTTACCCGGGTTACATCAAGCCGGAGGAGAATGTCATCGACGGGTCCTTCGTGATCGGCGAATCGCAGATCACGCCCATCGAGGTGCGGCACGGAAAAGTGGATACGGTGGGTTTTCTCTTTGAGCGCGGGGGAAGAAAACGGTTGGCGTATTTTCCGGACTGCAAAGTAATCGAAGGTGGTGGCCTCGAACGGCTTGAGGGGGTGGAAGTGCTTATCATTGATGCGCTCCGACACAGTTCGCATCCCACGCACATGAATTTCGAGGAATCGCTGGCAGCGGTGGAAGCGATCGGCCCGGAGCGAGCCTATTTCACGCACATTGCCGATCAGGTGATGCATGCCCGAGATGAACCTTTGCTTCCCAAAGGGGTAACTATCGCCTACGATGGACTTCAATTCGCGGTCTGATGCCTACACGCTTCCCCATTCTTTTTGTCGTTTTCGTCTGTTTGTTAGGGTTTTCTGCCCTCGCCCATGGTGCCGCCATCCCCAACACGGAACTGGCGAAACTAACTGCCGTTATCTATAACTCGAAAAGCAAGGACTCGAAAAAGCTGGCGGAGGAATACGTGAGGCTGCGTGGCATTCCGGAAGAGCAATTGGTTGGGTTGGATTGCTCGATGGCAGAGATGATTTCCCGGGCAGAGTACGAGCAGAATATCGCGCGTCCGTTGCGAGCGAAGTTCGCGGAGAAGGGCTGGTGGAAGATCGGAGCGGCGGCGGGAGGGCAACTGATGGCGACCGAAAACAAGATACGCGTGCTGGCCGTGATTTCCGGCATTCCGTTGCGGATCGAAAGCACACCGGGACCGATAGACCCGAAGACGAACAAGCCGACAAAACTCTCCGCGCAGGCGACCGATGCGGCGAGTGTCGATAGCGAACTGGCGCTGCTGGGCATTCCTGAGTACGAGCGCAAATCGATGGGAAGAAACGCCTACTTCCAGCAGAACCAGAACATCCGCGACGCGAACATGCCCATGTTCATGGTCGTGTCCCGCCTCGATGGTCCGGTCGGCACCCCGAAACGGCTGATCGAAGACGCGCTGGAGGTTGAGCGGAACGGTCTGTTCGGACGCGCCTACATCGATCTTGCGAGGCTTGAACTCACGAAGGGTGAGACTTACAAGCTTGGGGATACGTGGTTGCAGAATGCGGCAAAGGTCTTCCGGATCACGGGAGTTCCTATCTATGTCGATTCCCGACCCGAGCGATTCCCACCCTTTTATCCGCTGGGCGAGGACGTGATCTTTTACTTCGGGTGGTACACTCAATACCCCGACGGGCCATTCAAGCACGGGGATTTCAAGTTCCGCAAAGGCGCGGTCGCGAGCCATCTGCATTCGTTCAGTGCTCCGACCGTCCGACGTGCCGACAACAGTTGGTGCGCGAAGCTCCTTCAGCAGGGCGCCTGCGCCACTTTCGGCAATGTCTATGAACCGTTCCTTACGATGACGACAAACTACGACGTTTTCATTGTACGGTTTATGGAAGGCTACACGTTCGCCGAAGCCGCATGGATGGCGACGCCGGCCACGTCGTGGATGAACACGATGGTTGGCGACCCGCTTTATCAACCGTTCAGCAATGACTTAAAGCTCGGAACGGAAGGAAACGTGGCTTACAAGGCAATGCGCGTGGCCGCGATCAACGCGAACAACGATCGGGAGGCCCTTCGCAACAAGGTGGAAGAGGCCAACACATCGCTGAAAAGCCCCATCCTGTATGAAGCGCTGGGATTGGAGGACTGGGAGCTGGCGCGCAATGTGGCGGCATTGGAGAACTTCAAGAAAGCGGGTGGGCTTTTCACCGATTTGGGCGACAAACTGCGGATGCGCCTGCACGAGGTGGAGATGCTTCGCGGAGAAGGAAAAAAAGACGAGGCCCTCAAACTCCTCCGCGCACTAGAAGCGGAATTCGCCGGTGTCCCCGAAGCCGGTGCGGTGAAAGCGTGGATCAACCAGCTCGACCCACCGCCACCGCCGATGCCGAAGAAGTAATGACTCGCGAATGAGGCGGCATTCCCATTCGCTAAGAAGCTTCTTATTCCACTTCGTTGCGCAAAACGCCGATACCGTCGATCTCAATCTCGATCACATCGCCGCCTTGCAGCGTAAACGATGAATCAGGCACCACGCCGGTTCCGGTCATGAGATAGGCGCCAAACGGGAACTCGTTGTCCCGAAACAAAAACTCCGCGAGTTCTTCCATGCCCCGCTTCAGCTGGTCGAGCTTTGTCTCACCGGCGAAAACCACTTCCCCTCCGCGAAGGATCGAAAGCTGGATTGAAGTCGCGTCGTTTACGGCGTCGCGCCCGACGACAAGGCACGGTCCGATCGCGCACGAGCCGCGATACACTTTTGCCTGTGGAAGATAGAGCGGATTCTCCCCTTCGATCGAACGCGAACTCATGTCGTTACCAATCGTGAATCCGAAGACTTTGCCGTGGGAATTGATCGCCAGAGTCAGTTCAGGTTCCGGCACATCCCAAGTGCTGTCCTTGCGAATGCCCACTTTGTCGCCGTGTCCTCGCGCGCGGGACGGCGTCGCTTTGAAGAACAACTCTGGACGCTCGGCCTCATAGACGAGATCGTAAAAAACATCACCGCCGGAACTCTCCGCTTCCTCCATTCGCGCCGCCTTGCTGCGTTTATAAGTCACTCCCGCCGCCCAAATCTCCTGATCGCCGACCGGCGGCAACGCAGACTCCGGGAGCGCCTCATGGGTGGCCTCGGCGCTTCCGCCCTTATGAACCTCCAACGCCACCGCAGCGGGATCTTCGGCGGTGAAAAGGGCATCGAAGGAAAACCCCGCATGCTCGCGCCATTCACCATCCAATTCGGTCAATACGCGGTCAGAAAGTCGAAAAATCTTCACCATGCCTCCAGCCAACCAAAGGCGACTCCAATTGCCAACCGAAAAATACATTGGCTCCGCGCCTCCCTTCCGCTAAAGGACATGGATCATGGAAAACCTCCTCCTTCCATTCCTCGCCACCGCTGAAGCCGCCGGAGAAGACGGCGGGAAGAGTTTAGGGTATTTGTTAGGGCTGCTGGTCGGGTCGATTGTCTTTCTGCTCTTGCTCATCCTGAAACTGAGAGTGCAAGCTTTCCTCGCCTTGATCATGGCGAGCTTGTTTGTCGCCATCGGATCCGGCATGCCACTCGTTGAGATCGGTGACAAGATCGTGGCGAGCATGGGAAGTAACCTCGGGTTCATCGCAACGATCATTGGGATCGGTGCGATTTTCGGCGCCATTCTCGATCACTCCGGGGGTGTCGAGAGCCTTGCGCGCTCCACTATCAAGGCCTTCGGCGAATCACGGGCACCAATCGCCATGCTGCTGACCGGGTTCATCATATCCGTTCCCGTTTTCCTCGATGTCGCCCTCGTCATCATCGCGCCGATTGTTTACGCGCTTGCCCGCAAGACTGGCAAGTCTGTCCTGCACTTTGGGTTGCCGCTGGTCGCTGGCATGGGAGTTACCCACGCCTTCGTCCCTCCAACTCCCGGCCCGGTTTTTGTGGCCTTCGTGCTCGGGGTCAATCTCGGATGGGTCATTCTCTTGGGCTGCGCCGTTGGACTTCCCACTGCCATTATCGCCGGGTTGCTCCTTCCGAAACATCTCACAAAGAACATCCACATCGACCCGCCCGAGAACATCGAAGGCGAACAGGAAGCGAAAGGGAATCTGCCGAGCATTGGCACGATCCTTCTATTGATTGGTCTACCGATTCTCCTCATCGTCACCGGCACCGTCATCAAGGAATCAATCGCAGCGGGAGTCACGTTCGATGTCCCCGAGGGTGCTACCGCGAACGAGATTCGCGGGCTTCGAAATGACGCTGTTGCTACCGCCATCGGCGAGGCACCTGTCATCCAGCAGTCCCTGCTCTTCGTTGGTCACCCCATGATCGCCCTTCTCTTTGCCACGCTCGGCGCCCTCGCTTTCCTCGGATTTGGGCGCGGCGCGAACAAGGATGAACTCCTCGAAGTGATGACGAAGGCCCTCGGTCCGGCTGGACTGATCATCCTCATTACCGGCGCTGGCGGCGTCTTCAAGGGCATCCTCAAGGAAAGCGGTGTCGCCGACGCACTCGAGCAAGCTTTTGCCAGCACCGGAATCTCCGTCCTACTGCTCGCATGGGTTTTCGCGACATTAGTTCGCATCGCGCAAGGTTCGGCCACCGTGGCCATGGTGACGGCGGCTGGGTTGATGATCTCGTTTGTCGATGGCCTGAGCCAGCCGCAACTCGCGCTCATCGTCATCGCCATCGCGGCGGGGGCGACGGGCTTCTCGCACTTCAACGACAGCGGGTTCTGGATCATCAACCGCTACTTCCGCATGAGCGAAAAGCAGACGCTGCAAACCTGGTCGATCATCTCCATCGTGATTTCGGTCGTCGGGTATTTGCTCGCGCAAATCCTGTGGTTTGTCGTGTAGCAATGACGACCTATGTAATCGGAATACTCCCAAAAGGAATTCTTCCCAGTTGGCTTCAGAATTTCCTCCATGTTAAAGCCTATCTGGTTGAGTTTACCCTTGAGACTCCACTGGCGCAGATTCTACCGGAGGCCGTAGAGACTGTCTGGGGTGAATTTGGAACCACTCCTTCTGCACCGATCGTCATGGGCCTTTCCGAATTACAAATCAGAGGCTCAACTCACGCTGTGGAGATCTCATTCGACGAATTTCGGCTGATTTACTCGCGAACTGATCTGGAAGCTGGAAAGCTAAAGTGCGAAGGATATTATCAAGAGGTCCGGCCTCTGAGAGTGAAAACCGGAGAATTCATCAAAGACTAGATACTTTGAAAGACCCGCGTCCCGTCATTGCCTGCTACTGCTCGACGTTCCTCGCGCGGGACATGCAGCATATCTACAGGCAGGTCGTGGGCTTGAACCGCTACAAGCCGAGCGTGATCACTCGCCGCCGGTCGAACGCGGACTTGTTCCCGCTGCATGAGAAGTGGGTGACGGTCATCCGCAAATCGCGCCTCCGCGCTTTCCGTCGCTTCTATTTTCAAAAGATGCGACAAGAGCCCGTCCCGCTCACCGACCGGGAAACGCGCGATCTCTTCTACGCGTTTCAAAAGCACGCTTCCCGCGTCATCCACGTCTATTTTGGCAACACCGCCATTGAGTTACTCCCCTTTTTGAAAGCGACGCCATGGCCGGTGGTGGTTTCGTTTCACGGTGCCGATGCCGGCGTCGATACGGATAACCC
>JBCCWV010000035.1:0-31119 GCA_039192745.1 Verrucomicrobiota bacterium
CCACGACTTGTGGAAGAAGATCGAGGCTGATCCGCCGCCGAAGGATTTTGTCAGCGATGGCTGCACGGGATGGGTGAATGAATACAACGGAATCTCGATTTATCCGGCGTGCTTCCTTCACGATTTGAAATACTGGGCGGGATATCCAGGTGAGGAGGTCGCGCGGTTGATCGCGGATGCGGAGTTGATGATCGATGTCGCGCGCTTGCTCAAGGGCACGAAGATGGCGGAGACGATGTTTCATGGCGTGCGCATCGGCGGCACGGATAAGGTGCCGACGCCGTGGGCCTGGGGGTTCGGGCGACGGGTGGAGGCGAGCGAAGAGCAGGGAGCGTAGGGCGAAGAGTGGAGAGAGTGGATCGCCTTCGGCGATGAACAATGGGGCCCGTGGGGGCACGGGCGCTCCGGCATGGGCGTCGCTTTTTTCTGTCTCGTTACCAGCAAGAGTAAGATGGGACTTGGCAATGGCGGTGATATCCGGCACAAATTTACCGTTATCCGATCCAATCCCATGAAACTCCCTACTCTACGCTCTTTGCTCTGCGCTTTTTGCTCGTTCTTCGTCCTCAGTCCGCTGCTCTTCGCTGCCGAGAAGCCCAACATCATTGTCATGATGTCCGATGACATGGGGTTTTCGGACATCGGGTGCTACGGCAGCGAGATTGACACGCCGAATCTCGATGCGCTGGCGGCGAATGGTTTGCGGTTTACGCAGTTTTATAACACGGGTCGCTGTTGTCCGACGCGCGCGAGTTTATTGACGGGGCTTTATCCGCATCAGGCGGGAATCGGTCACATGATGAGTGATCGCGGGTTCGATGGGTATCGCGGGGATTTGAACAAGGAATGCGTGACGATCGCCGAGGTGCTGCGCGAAGCGGGATACGGTACTTACATTTCCGGGAAATGGCACGTGACGAAAGAAATCAATCCCGAAGGACCGAAGTTCAATTGGCCGTTGCAGCGGGGGTTTGATCGTTTTTACGGGACGATTCATGGGGCGGGGAGCTTCTTTGATCCGAATACTCTCACCCGAGACAACACCTACGTCACGCCGGTGAACGACACGGAATACCAGCCGGAGCAGTATTACTACACCGACGCGATCAGCGACCACGCGGTGCGATTTATCAACGAGCACTGCGAGCAGAAAAAGGACGATCCGTTTTTCGTCTACGTCGCCTACACGGCGGCGCACTGGCCGATGCATGCTTTGGAAAAAGACATCGCTAAATACAAGGGCAAGTATGATTCAGGTTACAATGCGCTGCGGCGGGAGCGTTTTGAGCGGATGAAAGACATGGGATTGATTCGCCGTGATGCAGAGCTGTCGCCGGATGCCGAGGATTGGGAGAGTTACGAACACAAGGAGTGGGACGCGCGGAACATGGAAGTTTACGCAGCGATGATCGATAATATGGACCAGGGGATTGGTCGCATTGTCGAGGCATTGAAGGAAAACGGCGAGTTGGATAACACGTTGATTCTCTTCATGCAGGATAACGGTGGCTGCGCGGAGAATCTTGGCCGGAAACTGCGGGATGGTGCGGTCGCGACGCGCCCTGACAAACCAACCTTGCCGCCTCTCGACAAGGATTACCTGCAGCCGGACATGATTCCAAAGCAAACGCGCGATGGGTATCCGCTGATGATGGGTCCTGAAGTGATGCCGGGTCCGGATGGAACCTATATCGCCTACGGTCGCGGTTGGGCGAATGCGTCGAACACGCCTTTCCGTGAGTATAAGCACTGGGTCCACGAAGGCGGAATCGCCACGCCTCTCGTTGCCCATTGGCCGGCGGGTATTGAACGGAAAAATGAATTGGATAAGACGCCGAGCCACCTCATCGACATCATGGCGACATGCGTGGATCTCGCTGGCGCCGAATATCCGAGCGAATTCAATGGAGAGAAGATTCAACCGCTCGAAGGCAAAAGTCTGAAGCCCGCATTTTCTGGCAAGGAAGTGGAACGTGACGCGCTTTACTGGGAGCACGAAGGGAATCGCGCGGTCCGTGTTGGAAATTGGAAGCTTGTGGCGAAGGGCGCGAAGGGAAAATGGGAGCTTTATAATATCGGTCGCGACCGGTCAGAGATGCACGACATGAGCGCGGAGAGGGCGAACATCGCGGAGAGGCTGGCGAAAAAGTGGCAAGCATGGGCCGAGCGCGCGCGTGTCTTGCCGCTCAATCCAAAGCCGGGACAAGTGGTGGAAGTATCCAAGGCCGAGCCGGAGAAGAACGCGCCCAGAAAGCAGCGTCCGAAGAACCCGGCGATGCTTCCGGTGGAAGACGTAGCCGGTTTGCCGCGGGTGCTGTTGATCGGCGACTCCATTTCCATCGGCTACACCGTCGCGGTGCGTGATGAATTGGACGGAGAGGCGAACGTGCATCGCCCGTTAACGAATTGCGGACCGACGACAAAGGGGGTGGCGGAAATCGACAAATGGCTGGGCGACGGAAAGTGGGATGTCATTCATTTCAACTGGGGACTCCATGACTTGAAATACATGGGGCCGAATGGCGAGAACCTCGCCGATCCCGGCGACCCGACGAGCAAGCGTCAGGTGGAGACCGATGAATACGAGAAGAACCTCCGTATTCTCGTGGATCGACTGAAAAAGACCGGCGCAAAACTCATTTGGCGCAACACGACGCCGATCACTGAGGGAACAAAGGGCAGGATTCCAGGTCACGAACTGGAATACAACGCAATCGCGAAAAAGGTCATGGATGAGCACGGGATTCCCATCCACGACCTCCACGCATACGCGTTGCCGAAGCTCATCGACATTCAAATCCCCGCAAACGTGCACTTCACGCCTGAGGGTTCCGAAGTCCTCGCCGGAGACGTTGCGAATGTGATCCGGAAAGAGTTGAAATAGGAAGAGTCTCGCGCAACGGCGCAGAAGTGATTTCCGCCAGAGCCGGACCGAGAGCGGGACGCTCTCGCCACGATTTTTTGCACAATGCCTGAAAGTTCGTAAGGTGGCTGGCCGTTGCCATCCTTTGCACCGCCTTTGATCAATCGCGCCAGTCTTTTTCTCGCTCTTCGGTATCTCAAGCCGAAGCGCACTTACTTCTCGATCATCACGATCGTGTCGATTCTCGGTGTGATCGCCGGAGTGACTTTGTTAGTTGTGACGCTCGCGGTGATGACGGGATTTGAGCGGAAAATCAAGGAACTCATTCTTGGCTTTGAACCACATATCTGGGTGACGCGCGCGGATTATGCGCCGCATTACGAGGATGACGAGAACGCGTATTGGGGAACGGTCGTGCAGAAGCTTCGCGATGCGAATCACCCGGAGATTAAGGCGAGTTATCCGTACGTGGAGGGGCCGGTCATCATGCAATTCGAGGCGCAGGACGGAACGACGCGTCTTTCTTCCGTGAACATGGTGGCGATTCCAACGCAGGAAGAATTCGGGGCGATCGATCAAGTGCGCCAATTGATGAATGGTGAAGAGCCCGACCTCGAAGGGGAGAAGATCATTTTGAGCCGGGATCTGGCGGATCGATACGGATTTATCGTCGGCGACAAGATTTCCGTGACGACCGTGACGAATTGGGAGGGGCTTTTAGAAAAGGTGGAAAGCATCGATGAGGATCCGGAGGTCGAGGATAAAATGGAGAAAGTGAAGGAGGAACTGGACCTGATCGTCCCGCAGGATTTGGAACTGACCGCGACCTTCGATTCCATCCGCTACATGAACCACGCCTATGTGCCGCTCTTCGTAGGGCAGTCACTCTACAATCTCGACGTGGATGCCCATGGAGTGGGTATTTTGTTGGAAGAACCTTACGAGGCGAACGATTTCCAGCCGGAGTTTGATGAGTTACTCCCGACCTTCTGGTATTCGCAAACTTGGTGGCAAAGAAACGCGAGGTTTCTCCAGCAAGTTTTGAACGAACGCGCGATGATTTCCTTTTTGCTCTTCTTCATCGTCATTGTCGCGGCATTGAGCATGATGAACACGATGATCACGGTGACGGTGCAGAAGCGCCGGGAGATCGGGGTCTTGAAGGCGATCGGCGGACATGACTCGCAGATTGTCGGCGTGTTTCTCGTGCAGGGGATGGTTGTCGGTTTTATTGGCAGCGTTCTTGGACTCGGTCTCGGAGCGCTCGTCATCCGTTTCCGCAACGAATTGCAGGCGTTCCTCGGGGGATTTGGCGTCGAGATTTTCCCCGCCGACGTCTATGGTGTGCGGGAAATTCCTGCCGCCATCGTGGCGAGTGACGTGGCGATCATTTGTGGCGGGGCTTTCCTCTTATGCACCCTCGCGGCCATTGGTCCGGCGTTTGTCGTATCAAGGCTGGACGCCGCCAAGGCGTTGCGCGACTAACTTGTCATGGAAGTCTACGTCATCCAAAACGGCGAACAGGCCGGGCCGTTCACGCGCTTCAAGCTGCGTGAAAAGATTTCGCGTGGTGAGATTGATGAAGAGACTTTGGGCTGGTATCGCGGACTCGACGAGTGGGCGCCACTGAATCAGATCGAAGCATTGAAGGTGGTGCTCGCGGAAAGCGAGGAAGGTGACGGGCCGTCGAGTCCGGAACTTGCGGGTGCGGAAGCGTCGTCAGATGAGAAAGATTACTCCGCTCCGATGCGGGCATGGATCCGGTTTTGGGCAAGGAATCTGGATGTCACCTATTTTATGACGGGAACGCTGGTGGTGACGGGTGCGACGGGCTGGATGGATATGTATGAATTCATGGACCCCAATTCGGCCTCCGTGAGTCCGGCCTATGTGGTTATTCTTCTCGGAGCGTGGGCTTTTGTGGAGTCCGCACTTCTTTCTTCGTTTGGAACGACTCCGGGCCGCGCGCTTCTCGGTGTGAAATTGACGGACGGCGAGGGTGAGTTTTTATCGACTAGTCTTGCGCTCAAGCGGTCGTTTTTTGTCTGGTTCCGGGGAATGGGTTTCGGTCTTCCGCTGTTGAACATCGTGATGGCTGGCTTGAGTTATATGGAAGTGGTTCGCACAAACACGACTTGGTGGGATGATCGCACCGGAAGCGTGGTGACTCACAAACGAGTGAGGTTTGCGCGTGTGCTTATGGCAATAGCTATCGCCTTTTTGCTCTTCGGCCTTGCCATGTCTTTTTCTGAGTTACCTCCGGAGATGTTGGAGGGTGCGAAGGATGCTCCGGAAAGGGAAAATATGTAGCACTTGCCATGTCGATTCCGACCTTGGAGCAAAGAGAAGAGGCTTGTTGTCCACCAGCTGGACAATCGGTGGTGATGTTCCAGAAATGGCGCGACTTACTCTTTCTTCATTGGGAGATCAGCCCGGACGAGCTTCAGCGGACTCTTCCTGAAGGGCTGACGGTAGATACTCACGAGGGAAAGGCCTATCTCGGCGTCGTTCCCTTTTTCATGGAAGGCATCCGTCCGCGGTTCTGTCCTGTCGTGCCCGGGTTATCGAGTTTTCTCGAACTGAACTTGCGAACTTATGTCTATGATCGTCATGGGCGACCCGGTGTTTGGTTTTACTCGCTCGACGCCACGCAATGGCTGGCGGTTCGCATTGCCCGGACGCTCTTCAATCTTCCCTACTTCGACGCAAATATGACGGCGGAACGAGGCACCGAGATAGATTATAAGTCGTCGCGCAAGGGTTGTAGCGACGAGTTTGATTGTCACTATCTTTATGCGGCGAAAGGAGAGTTACCCAATCCGGAACCGGGGAGTCTGGAATACTTTCTCGTCGAAAGATACTATCTTTTCGCGGCGAACAAAGCCGGGCGACTATTCTCCGGGCGAGTTCATCACACTCCGTATCCGTTACACGATGTCGATTTTGAAGTGCGGAAAGAAGGAACGATGGCACTGGCGGGATTCGGAAATCCGAAGGGACCGCCTGACCATGCCGTCATGTCGAAAGGCGTCGAGGTGCGGGTCTTTGCGATTCAGCCGGTGAGGTGAAATGTTAATGCGTTCGGAAGAGCAAGGCTGTTGACGACGTTTCTATAATTGATTACCATTTCGGAGTGAGAACGTTTACCGCCGTGGTCGAGAAGTGTGCCGAGACAGATCTTTATGTCGGCTATATACCGGGTTTTGCAGGTGTGCATTCGCAGGGGGAAACCATGGACGAGTTGCGGGAGAATTTGCAGGAAGTAATCTCCATGTTGCTGGAGGACGGAGAGCCAACGCTCAGTGGTCACTTTGTTGGTACTCAAACCTTGGCGGTTTAGTCGAAGGGCAACATACCAGTGCTCAAACCACAGGAGGTCGTGAAGGTCCTCTTGTCGCTAGGTTTCGATGAATTTCGTCAGAAGGGATCGCACAAGCAGTTTCGTCACGCGGACGGACGCGGGACGAGGGTCCCGATGCACAAAGGCCGAGACATATCTCCGTCTCTACTGCGAAAAATCGCCGCCGATATCGAGATGACGGTCGACGATTTTTTGCGACATCGTTAGAGAAGGAGCAGGATGCTCCTGCCGTAATCAGGCCAGCTCGCCCAACTTCGCCTTGATGGCGTCAAAGTTTGGCAGTTCGCCGGGATTGTCGTTGGACTCGGCGTATTGGATGACGCCGCTGGTGTCGACGATGAAGGCGGAGCGTTTAGGGACGCCGCCCATGTCGAGGTTCTTGTCGGGAAGGAAGCTTTCGTAAGCGATCCCGTAGGCTTTGGCGACGTTGTGTTCGTAGTCGCTGCCGAGTGTGAGATTGATGCCTTCCTTTTCAGCCCATGCTGCTTGCGCGAACGGGTTATCGCCGCTGATGGCGATGACTTTTGCGTTGAGTGAATCGTACTCGTTGATCGAGTTGGTCACGCTGCAAAGCTCATCCGTGCAGACGCCGGTGAAGGCCATGGGGACGAAGAGGAGGAGGACGTTGGAACCAGCGTGTTCGCTGAGGCTGACGTGAACGGGGCCGTCCGGACCGACGGAACTGAGTTTAAAATCTGGTGCTTGGTCGCCGACGTTGAGCATGGTGTTTGTGGGATACGGGTTCTGGTTATGGGCGCGTTTTTTTGCGCCGCGAGTGCCGATTATAGCGGTGGGTTGGGCCGTGCAAACGAAAATCGCCGTGTCATCGATCATTTGAAGGAAACGCGGAATGCGGCGATAGTGTTCATCGCGAACGGGCCGGAGACGGTCGCTCCCGGTTTCGGCCGGGGGAGGAAAGTCCGGACACCGCAGGGCAGCGTGCCCCGTGAAAACGGGGGCGCCGGCGTCGAAAGTCGCCGGTGACGGAAAGTGCCGCAGAAAATATACCGCCCGCTTCGGTGGGTAAGGGTGAAATGGTGGGGTAAGAGCCCACCGCGCCGAGGGCAACCGAGGTGGCAGGGAAAACCCCGCGCGGTGCAAGACAAAACAGGGAAAACAGGTTGTCCGCCTGGCCCCGCTTCGGCGGGATAGTCCCGGGTAATAGTCGCAAAGATAAATGGCCGTCCTCGACAGAATCCGGCTTACACCGGCTCGTTCGCGCGATATTTTTGAGGGTGTCGCAAACGGGAATTTTTGGGGTCTCGCACAGAGGCACGGAGGGCACAGAGGATTTTATTTTGGGATTAATTGGCCACGCGCTTGATGCCGTTTTTGAGAAGGTTTTCGCCGAAGTTGATCAGGAGGCCTAGGCGATGGCTTGTGAGCTTCATGTAAGTGAGCAGCTGCTTTGCGTGCACTGGAGCGAGTTTTTCAACGGACTTGAGTTCTACAATCAGTTTCTTTTCTATCACCAGATCCGCTCGAAACCCTTCAATGAACTTCATACCTTCATATTCGATCGGAATCTCCACTTCGCGCTGAACTGAGTATCCCCGATGTTCTAGCTTCTTAGCGAGAATTACCGAATAAACTGTCTCAAGCAATCCCGGCCCAAGATCCTTATGAATCCGCATCGCCACATCCACTACGTCTCCCGATATCCGATTCAATTCTTCTGAAATCTCTTCCATGATCACCAAAGTGCCGCCCACAGGAATATTTACTAACAATAAAAAATCCTCTGTGCCCTCCGTGCCTCTGTGCGAGACCTCAAGATCACGTCTGACAACCCGGACACCAACACGTCGTCCGCCCGCCGATTTCATCGCGGCGGAGATCGGCTACACACCGTGGACATGCATTCCCATCGCGCCACCGGTGCTTAAAGAGCCAGGACTTCGGCGGATCGCGCCAGTCGACGCCGATGGTCTTCAAGGCGTGGCGGGAGATTGTGCGAGTGGTTTTCCAGATGGCGTCGGATTCTTGCTTTGTTAGATTGGCGCCACGTCGACCGGGGAAGATTCCGATTTGCCAAAGAATCTCGTCGGCCATCCAGTTTCCGATTCCCGGGAACATCGATTGATCGAGGAGGATCGCTTTTACCGGTGATTTGCCTCTTCGCTCCAGAAAATCGGCCACACGCTTTTTCGTGAACGCCTTATCCGTCACTTCCGGGGGCAGATCGCTCCACCAGTCCGGTGCTCCTTTGCCCTCGTGAAACCGGATGACCCCGAACATGCGGTAGTCATTAAAGACGAGTTCGCGCCCTTTCTGGACGAGCACGAGATGGTCGTGCTTTTCTCGATCCGCGCCCGTCTTCCGACATTCGAGTTTCCCCGCCATCCCCAAATGCACGCCCAGCCAGCGCCCTCCGCTGAACTTAAAGACCATTTGTTTTCCATGCGTGAGCGATTCGCGCAGCGTGGCGCCTTTGAGCGATCGAGCGAGGGCCGAGGCGTCGCATTCGCGAAAATCGCGGGCCTTCGGATTCGTCCGAATGGCGGTCACGCGGGCCCCGAGGCCGGGGTCCCATTGCTTTCGGTAATATTCGACTTCGGCAAGCTCAGGCATCGGTTATTCCTCTGGGTGATTACGGAGGTTGTCGTGGAATTGCGACCAAAATCGCGGCCTTTTCCTGTTCGCGTTGACACAAGAATCGCTCCCTCCTAGTCTGGTTCTCGCCCTCGGCCAAACCAACACCGAACGCAGAAAGAAAGACCCCAGCAATGCCCAAACAAGCTCTCGGAAAAGGCCTCGGCGCGCTCATTGGCAAGTCCTCGGGTTCTTCGCCTTCCGCCGCCCCCGCTTCCGATCCCGCTGCGGGAGAGCAGGTGCTCAACGTGGCCCTCGCCACCGTCCAGCCCAGTCCGCTTCAACCTCGCAAGCACATCCGTCAGGACCAGCTCGACGAACTCACCGAGTCCATTCGCGAGCACGGCGTCATTCAACCGCTCATCGTTCGCAAAGTTCGCAACAAGCTTGAACTCATCGCCGGTGAACGTCGCTGGCGTGCGTGCCAGGCGCTCGAACTCACCGAAGTCCCCGTCATCATCCGCAAGGCGAGCGACCGCGAGGTCCTCGAGATGGCGCTCATTGAGAACCTCCAGCGCGAAGACCTCAATCCCATCGAAGAAGCCGAAGCCTACGTTCGACTCGCCAAGGAATTCAAACTCCGCCAGGAAGACATCGCGCAACGCGTCGGGAAAAATCGCGCGACTGTCGCGAACTCCATGCGGCTTCTCGATCTCTGTTCGCCTGTGCGCGAACACCTTGCGCAGGGACGGTTGTCAATTGGTCACGCAAAGGTCCTGCTCGGGATCAAAGCCGCGAAGGAACAAGCGGCCATCGCCGACATGGTCATCCGCAAAGGCATGACCGTCCGCGCCACCGAACGTCTCGTCGCCGGTCAAACCGCCGCGAAAAAGAGCAACAAGCCTCGCCCGAGCGGAGCGGCGGCCGCCGCAGAAATTGTCGGCCTGCAAAACCGCCTCCGCGACCACCTCGCCACCCAAGTCACGATCAAGCACGGCTCCAAGCGCGGGAAGATTGAAGTGGAGTATTACGGGAATGAGGATCTCGAGCGCGTGATGGAAGCGATGGGGTTGAAGTGAGGGGGTGGTGGGGTGAGAGGGTGAAGGGGTGTTGGGGAATAGTGGTTGATAGTGTGGGCGGCAGCAGTCGCTTTCAGATTAAAATTGCCTCCGGATGAAATGAAAAGATCAGCGACTGCCGAGTATCACTTTTTGCGTAGCTGTTGTGGAGGAGCGGAATTGACCTCTTCAGCCAATCGGCGAATTTGAGACTCATGAAGGAAGAGAGATACGTTGATCCGGCGAAATGCTTTCAAGACGACCCTTTTCCCGGGAAGAATGAAATCGCTTTGTCTGTAGGAGTGATCGCGTTAGTCATGTTCTTGCCGGAGTTGGTTTTCAATACAGACAAACTCCCTCAATGGACAGCCGACTTGCGTAATTTTGTCACATTGGCGGCAATACCGTTTTACTTCATTGGCTTCTGGAAAGCCGTGAGAGGAAAGGGCTATGCGGCTGTCCTCTTCCTCATCTCATTCGTCCCAATTATCGGTTTGATCATCATTGTATTTCTCCCAAGTCTCAAAGAGAGCGGCGCTGATTCATGAAACGCGCCATCCCCCTCGCCATTGTCGTCGCGTTTGCCCTCATCGTTGTCGTTTTCTTCGTGGGCGGCGATGACAAGCAATTCGATGGCGAACGAGCCATGGCGCATGTGAAGGCGATCGTCGATCTCGGTCCGCGCCCGCCCGGATCCGAAGCGCTTGAAGCGTCACGCCAATACCTCGAACGAGAGTTGGCCGCCCTCGGCTGGCAAACTTCGCGGCAGAGAATCGTGCAGGAAACGGTGCGTGGCGAAATTGAGTTTATCAACCTCCGCGCGCGCTTCGGCGACGGCGAGATGGACTGGAAAGACGGTGGTGGGCTCGCGCTGATTTGCTCGCACTATGACACGAAATTCTATGACGATTTCATCTTCGTCGGCGCCAACGACGGCGGTTCGAGCACCGGCGCGCTTGTCGAAATCGCCCGTGTTCTCGCCTTTAAGCCCTCGGTGGCCAAGCAAGTCGAGCTTGTATTTTTCGACGGCGAGGAAAACATCGGCGGCGAATACACGCCCACTGACGGCCTCTTTGGGAGCATTTACTACGCAAAGCAATTCCGCGGCGCCCCGCCGGAGAAGAAGCCCCGCTTTGGACTACTTCTCGATATGATCGGCGAGAAAGATGTGCAAATCGCCGTCCCGCAAGACAGCCCGCGGATTCTCTACCGCTACCTGACCGAGGCTGCCCAGGAACTCGGTGTCCGCGATCGCTTCCGCCTCTACCACCAGTCCATCATCGACGATCATGTCCCGCTCAATCAGGCCGGCATCCCCACCATCGACATCATCGACATCGAGTATCCCGTCTGGCACACCGCCGGCGACACCCTCGACAAACTCAGCGCCGAGAGCCTCGAACTCGTCTGCCGTGTCACGCTGCGAGCGTTGGAGAGCCTGTTGAAGTCGGACGTGGGCAGGTGAGAAGCGAAGAGCGAATAGCAGGGAGCAAAAGCGCACCTATTCTGGAAACGGCCCACCCGCCGGAGCGCGAGCGGCCTCGCTCGCTTATCCACCCCGCCAAAGGCGCACTTCTTCGTCGGAATGCTCACGCGAGCCTGAAGCCGCCATCGAACCATTCTCCGAGTAGTTTGCGCCTCCGGCGGTCAAAGTCAGCGAGCGAGGCCGCTCGCGCTCCGGCACTGCGCCAATCAATTTTTTCCTTTCAATCGAATGGGGACAGCATGGATGTTTGGCAAGAATGGCACGGTGAAGCTAGGGAAGAGTCACCTTTGTCTCGATCACCGCAGTCCGAGCGCAGCGAGGCTTTCCCAGCTCTGCGCTCTATGCCCTTTGCTCTGCGCTCCCCGTTCCCAGCTTTTCCTTGCCAAGCTCCCGAATTCCCGTTAACTACCTGACCCGTCGCACGCCTCGTTGCCAACGACAAACGCGCCCGTAGCTCAACTGGATAGAGCGCCTGACTACGGATCAGGAGGTTTGGGGTTCGAATCCCTACGGGCGTGCCATTTTTTCAGCGAGTCTCTGTGAGGCTTTACGAATGATCAGGCCTTCGAAAGCCGTCCTCCGTGTCACCGTCGCCCTTTTGGTAATTGCGATTGGTAGTCTCGCCTTTCTCTACTTGCGATTAAAGCCTGATGAGAAGGGGAGAGTCATTCCATGGGGAGAAAAAATCGATACCCGTGCGCTTCCGGAAATTCGCGACTCCTTCAACAACCACGAAAAGCTAGTCATTTCCGAGGGACTTCCACGCCGGAATCAAAAGGAGGAAATCTCTACCAAGGAAACGACGAAGATTAGAGGCTCGTACTTTTATGCGAAAACGGTGACGCCTTCAGAGTCAGACGCCGAGGTGCTTGCGCAAGCGATCAACGACGAGGCAGGTATCGTTGAGTGGGCAGGGGCGAAACTATGTGGTGGCTTTCATCCAGATTTCGCGCTGCAATGGAGCGACTCGGAAGAAAAGACTTTTCACGCTTTAATCTGCTTTGGATGCTCCGAAATCAAAATTCACGGAGCTGGCACGAAATTATACGCAGACATTGGCGATGATACTTATCGTGCGTTTGCTGAAACTCTCAGCGCGTACGGAGGCCAGCGCCCGAAGGTGGAAAAGAAGAATTGAAGCTCATTTTTCATTCTCAAATCGGCGGTTGATCGAGTATTCTTCAGACTGAGAGATGGAATTCCCCCGCCGAGTTGCCACGTTTTGCGTAGTCTTGTTTCTTGCGTTGGTCGCGAGGGCGCAAGCGCTTCCGGAAAATGACTGGGAGATCTTTCTGGCGGACTATTGTCTTGATTGTCACGATTCGGGATCGGCGAAGGGAGGGATCGATTTGGAATGGTCGTTGGACGCGTCGCTTTCGGGGCAACGGGAGATGATGGAGAAGGTCATTCGTCAGCTCGACGGGCGGATGATGCCGCCGGTGGGGAAGTTCCGGCCGACGGAGGAGGAGTATTCCGTTTTTGTGGGGAAGTTAGTCGAGCGCATGGATGCCTATGCTGAGGTGCATCCGCATCCCGGACGGACGGAGACCTTGCGGCGGATGACGCGGTATGAGTATCAGAACGCGATTCGTGATTTGCTCGGTATTGAGATTGATGCGAAGACGCTGTTGCCGCCGGACCAGTCGAGCCATGGGTTTGACAACATCACCGTGGGCGACCTTTCGCCGGCTTTGCTGGATCGTTATATTTCCGCGGCCCAGAAGATCAGTCGGCAAGCACTGGGACGGAACGGGGATTCACCGGACTCGCGGACGGTGCGGGTGAAGCCGGACATCACGCAGGACGGGCATGTCGAGGGTTTGCCGTTCGGCACGCGGGGCGGCGTTTTGTTCCGTCACGATTTTCCCCGCGATGGCGAATATGAAGTTCGGATAAACCTCATGCGTGATCGAAATGAGAAAGTTGAGGGGCTCAGCGGGAAAAGCGAGTTGCAAGTGCTGGTCGATGGTGGCGTCGCTACGTCTTTCATGGTTTCGCCGCCGGAAAAACGAAATGATCACACGAAAGTCGATGCCCATCTCGCATCGCGAATCAAAGTGGACGCGGGAACGCGTGAAGTCGGGGTGACGTTCGTGAAAGGGGCGCCGGAGATTCGGCAGACGCTTCGTCGACCATATGAATCCGCATTTAACTACCACCGCCATCCACGCCAGGGGCCGGCGGTGTATCAAGTGACCATCACCGGGCCGTTTGGAGCCGACTCGTCTAGCATGGCTTTGAACAACAAGCATCTGCTGGGTGACGCCGTGGAGTTGAGTCCTAAGTCAGCGCGATCCATTCTTAGGAGATTGGTTCAAGTCGCCTATCGGGGAATGAATACCGAAGCTGGCTACGCCAATGCCATGGCCTTCTATCTCGAATCGGCGATGGGTGGAAGTGTTGAAGATGGATTTGAGGCGGCGTTGTCGGCAATCCTTGTTAGTCCGAATTTTCTCTTCCGCATCGAACGCGACCGACCTGGCGAGAAGCCTGGCGAACCCTATGCATTGAATGATCTGGAACTCGCTTCACGCCTCTCGTTCTTCCTTTGGAGCAGTATCCCCGACGAGCAATTGCTGGCGGCCGCGAAGGCCAGAAGATTGACCAATCCGGAAGGCCTCGCCGCGGAAGTTACCCGCATGCTCGCCGACCCGAAGGCGAGAGCGCTCGCGGAAAACTTCGCGGGCCAGTGGCTCTACCTTCGCAATCTGGATTCGATTCAACCGGACGGCCGACTTTATCCGGACTTCGACGAGAACCTTCGTCGGGCCATGCGTCGCGAGACGGAGATGCTCTTTGAGAACGTGATGCGTGAGGACCGGAGTATTCTGGAACTTCTTCAATCGGACTTTACCTTTCTCAACGAACGACTCGCCAAGCACTATGGCATTCCGCACATTTACGGAGAGCGCTTTCGTAAAGTCGCGCTTAGACCGGAGCATGGCCGCGGTGGTTTGCTGCGGCACGGGAGTATTCTCACGGTAACGTCTTACGCGAACCGGACGTCGCCGGTCTTGCGCGGGCATTGGGTTTTAGAGAATTTGTTAGGCACGCCACCACCACCTGCGCCGCCCGACGTTCCCGCGCTCGAAGACAATCCCGTGGACGCCAGTCTCCCCGTCCGCGAGCGCCTCGCCGCGCACCGGGACAATCCGGGTTGTGCCGGGTGCCACAGCGTGATGGACCCGATCGGGTTTGCCTTTGAATACTATGACGCGATTGGCCAATTCCGGTCGCATGAGGCCGATCAGCCCGTCGATGCGACCGGAGCGATGGCCGATGGGACGAAATTTGACGGGCTAGAGGGGCTGGAATCAGGGCTGGTAAACCGTCCGGAACTCTTTGCTCGCACGCTCACCGAGAAATTGCTAACTTATGCCCTTGGACGGGGAGTCGAATCCTCGGATGCCCCCGCCGTGCGGAAGATCGTGCGGTCGGCGGCAGTCGATGACAACCGGTTTTCGTCCATTATTCAGGCCATCGTCGCGAGTGAACCATTCACGATGCGCATGCCGGAAGAAAAATAGAAGTCGTCACATCGTCATATGTCCCACTTCATCACCAAAAAATCCCTTTCCCGCCGCACGCTCTTGCGCGGTGTCGGCGCGAGCATGGCGCTTCCGCTTCTCGACGCGATGAATCCCGCCCTCGCCGCGACGGTCAAACCTGTCCGCCGCGTCGGTTTCGTTTTCATGCCGATGGGTGCGGACATCACGCGTTGGAAGCCCGAGGGGAAAACGTTAGACCAGTTGCCGCCCATTCTCGAATCGCTCGCGCCGGTGAGAGACAAGGTGAATGTCCTTTCCAGTCTTGAGTTGCGAAACGCCTATCCCGGATCGCATGCGACTTCGAACTCCGCTTTCCTCAGCGCCGCGCGCGCTAAGCAAACCGAGAGTTCCGATTATTACCTCGGCACGACAGTTGACCAAATCGCGGCCAAGGAGATTGGGCAAGAGACGCAGTTGCCGTCGCTTGAGCTGGCCATGGACATGATGGAAACCGTGGGTCAATGCGACAACGGTTACGCCTGTGTCTATCAAAACAACCTTTCCTGGTCGACGCCGACGACACCCCTTCCGGCGGAAGCGCATCCGCGTATCGTTTTTGAAAACCTCTTCGGTCAAGGTGGGACGAAAGCGGAGCGAAAGGCGGCACTGGAACGTCGGGCGAGCCTTCTCGATTTCGTTCGCGAGGACATGGCAAAGTTGAAGCGCGAACTCGGGGCTTCCGACCGGGCGAAAGTTGATAACTACCTCGACACCGTTCGCGAAGTGGAGCGCCGCATCCAGCGGGCGGAGGCCAGCGTTGACGAAAATCCGTTGCCCGACCTCGATCGCCCCGTCGGCGTCCCCGCCGCCTACGCTGACCACGCGCGATTGATGTTTGATCTTCAAATGCTGGCCCTGCAGGGCGACGTCACGCGGGTCATGACGTTCCAGCTTGCCCGTGAAACGAGCAACCGCACCTATCCGGAAATCGGTGTCTCCGATCCTCACCATCCGCTCAGCCACCACGGCAACGATCCCGACAAGATCGCCCGCATGGCCAAGATCAATGCCTTCCACGTTTCGCTTTTTGCCGAGTATCTTGAGAAGCTCGACGCGACTCCCGATGGTGACGGCTCACTGCTCGACCACTCCATTCATCTTTACGGCAGCGGTATGGGTGACCCGAACAAGCACGACCACAGTAATCTTCCAGTCCTCGTCGCGGGAGGAGGCGCAGCGGGTGTGAAGGGGAATCGCCACATTGATTTCGACAAAGTCACGCCGCTTGCGAATCTTCACCTCACACTGCTCGATCGCGTGGGTGTGCGCCTGGAGAAATTTGCCGATAGCAATGGTCTCGTCGAAGAATTGGCGGTGTAGAGTTGTTGCTCTGTCAGGATTTTTCCTGATTGGGTTCTGTTCGGTGGCCTGGAGCGGGGATTTGTTGCTCGAAGCGGTGCATCACGGGCAGTTGTCGAAGGTAGAGGAGCTTTTGAAGCATGGGGCGGACGTGAACACTGCCAATCGATATGGGATTCTGCCGCTGCACGAAGCCTGTCGTAACGGATATCCGAATTTGGTCGACACCCTCCTGAGTGCGGGAGCGAAAGTGGAAGCGGAAGAGCCGGGCGGCGTGACCGCGCTGATGGTGGCGGCGCGAACGGGTCGGGTTTTGCCGCTACGATCGCTGTTGGAAGCTGGAGCGGGGGTCAATGGATCGGATCGTCGTGGTCAAACCGCGTTGATGTGGGCCGCGTCGGAGGGGAATCACGAGGCGGTGAAATTGCTTTTGGACGCTGGGGCGAAGAGGGAGCCGAAGCTCAGTTCGGGATTTAACGCGTGGTTCCTTGCGGCCCGTCAGGGACATCTTGAGGTGATCAAGGTCCTGCAGAAAAACGGCGTGGAGGTGGATGCGGTGCTCGATGGACAAAACGGAGGCGGGCGCGCGCCGCGCAATGGAATGAGCGCGCTGATGTTGGCGACGGAAAACGGTCACTTTGAGCTGGCGACGCATCTTCTCGAATCGGGCGCGAATCCGAATGACCTGCGATCCGGTTTCGCGCCACTGCATGTGATGAGTTGGGTGCGGAAGCCGCGGAAGGGAGACAATCTCACCGGAACACCACCGCCGCGGACCATGGGGAATGTTACCGGCCTTCAGTTTGTGCAAAACCTCATCGACCATGGCGCCGACGTGAATCTGCAACTTGCCGAGGACACGAAGGGACCCAGCCGCTTGGGCTATGGAAAGGCGACGCCATTCCTGCTCGCATCGCGGACCGCCGACTTGCCGTTCATGAAATTGCTGATTGCGAACGGCGCGGACTTCCGTCTTCCCAATGAGGCGGGCCGCACTCCGCTGCTCGCGGCCGCGGGCGTGAACCTCGGCGCGGAAGGTGACGAGGCGGCGACGGAAGACGAAGCCATCGCCGCGATTCTGTATTTGTTAGAGTTGGGCGCGGACATCAATGCCGTCGATAAGCGCGGCGAAACCGCCATGCATTCTGCCGCCTACAAGCAAGCTCCCAAGATCGTCCGTCTGCTCGATGAACGTGGCGCGGATATCTCGGTCTGGAACACAAAAAACAAGAGCGGATGGACGCCGTTGCTGATTTCGCAGGGCTTCCGCAACGGAAACTTCAAACCTTCGCAACCGGTGATCGATGCCCTTTCGGAAGTCATGCGATCCCACGGCATCGAGCCGCCACCCGCCCCGCCTCGACCGGTTCCGGGGACGAAGAAGGAGGCGTATCAGGCGGACTAGCCGGAGCGCGACCGGCCCCGGTCGCCCTCAGACTTTCGGTGCTTCCGCGCCCATGCTTTTCGAAGCGAGCGAGGCCGCTCGCGCTCCGGCAGATGTGCTAGATTTGCGCAATGCTCGACTTCAAAGATGCACCCTATCGGTTTTACCCGGCGAAGCCGAATCCACTGGTGATGTGGATTGGGCGAAGGTTGAATAGGAAGTTCTTTTTGCCGGGCGAGGAAAACCGTGTGCAGGGCGTGGAAGTTTCAGGCGCGCTGGAAGCGGTGCGGGCGATCAGGAAAAAGCGGGAACGAGTTCTCTTCATTCCCAACCATTCGACGCAGAGCGATCCCTACCTCATGATGGAGGTGCAGCGGCAGCTTGGCGTTCCGTCTTGCTTCATGGCGGCCTACGATGTGTTCCTCGACAACGGTCCTTTTCGCGCATGGGTCATGCAGCAGATCGGGTGTTTCTCCGTCGACCGCGACAGCAGCGACAGTCGGGCGATGAAAGCCGCGCTGGAAGTGATGACCCGAGGGAAGTATGCGCTGACGATTTTTCCCGAAGGCAACGTCTATCTGACGAACGACAAAGTTAAGCCGTTCCTTGAGGGCGCGGCGTTTCTGGCCTTCAAGGCGCAGAAGGAACTCGGCGACGAGCCCATTCATGCGGTGCCGGTTTCGATCAAGCTCACTCATCTGGCCGATGTGCGGTCGAAGGTAATGAACCGGTTACGCGAGTTGGCCCGCGAAGCGGAGACGGAATTTGACGAATCCGCGCCGCCGTTAAGTGAGTTGGCCCGCATCGGATCACTGCATGTGAATGAGGCGTTGCGCGAACGCGGTTACCTCAAGAGCGGCGACGAGATCACCGCCGAGGGCGGGGACTTGCACGAAAGATTGAAGGAGGTCGCCGGCGAGATCATCGGGAAACTGGAAGAGAAGATGGAGCTTTCCGCGCGTCCGAAGGACGATGTCACGACCAGATTCCGAAAGCTGCGGTCGGCGATTCACCAGATTCGCGTCGATCCTGACAAGTCGACTAAACACCGTGTTGCCGCGGCTTGGGCAGACGAGGCGATTCTCGCCCTTCGCATCCTTGGTTATTCCGAACCCTACGTGGCGGAGAACCCCACCCTTGATCGATTTTCTGAAACGGTGAACAAACTCATGCAGGACGTGTATTCGGAACCGCGGAACCCCATCGGTGACCGCAAAGCGTTGGTGGAAGTCGGCGAGCCCATGGCTTTGCCCGAGCGTTTGGAAGCGGCTTCGGGGAAAATGCGGATTGCGGCGCGGGATTTGACAGCGGATTTGGAAGCGTCGGTGCAGGCGGGGTTGGACGCGATCAATGCGCGAAACAACTCGCCCGGAAGTGAGCCGTTTTGATTGAAGGTGGATCGTGACCTCCGGGCACGATGCCGAAGAGGTAGGGACGTTTCGCCGAAACGTCCGTGACCATCCGCCATAGGCGGCGTCCGCATTCGCTGACAATAGTGGGACGCCTGCGGCGAGGCGTCCCTACCTTATAGGATTGCGCTGTAGCGGGGTCACGATCTGCCTAGCTGTTGCTGAGAAGATTAAACGCGGTCACCAGCGCTTTGAGGCCAGCCATTTCGATGGAGGGATCGACGCCGCAACCCCAGAGGATGGGGCCATCGTGGAGCGGTTCGCCATCGTCGCCGAGGGCGTGGAGTTGAATATAGGCGGCGGAATCGGCGTCGGAACCGCCGCGGATGGCGTGGGAGCGGTAGTCGGTGAGCTTGAAGTTCTTCAATCCCGCTTCGTCCATGGCGTGAACAAAAGCGTTGATTGGGCCATTGCCACGGCCTTCCAATTTTTTCGCTTCCCCACCGACTTCGACGACGGCACGGCAGACCACTTCGCCTTTGGCTCCGGCGTTATGATCGAGCTCGTAGTCGACGAGTTTCAGAGGGTCTGACATGTTGACGAATTCCTTGAAGAACAACTCGCCGATTTCTTCAGCGGACAGTTCGCGTCCGGCGTCATCGGCGAAGGAATAAACGCGAGTCCCCACCTGCGGGTGCATCGTTTTTGGAAGGTCGAAGCCGTGTTCGCGGTCGAGAATGTAAGCGACGCCACCTTTGCCGCTTTGGCTGTTGATGCGGATGATCGCTTCGTAACTACGACCGATGTCATTGGGATCGATCGTTAGGTAAGGCACGGCCCACTTGGTGGCGGGATCTGTCTTGAGATCCTTCCCGCGGCGATCAATACCTTTCTTAATCGCGTCCTGATGGCTGCCGGAAAAGGCGGTGAAAACGAGTTCGCCGCCGTAGGGCTGGCGTTCGGGCACGGTCATGCGGGTCGTCCGCTCGTAGACTTCGCGGATGTCCGTGAGGTTCGCGAAATCTAGGCCGGTCTCGATGCCGTGGCTGTTCATGTTCAGGGCGACAGTGACGATGTCGAGGTTGCCCGTGCGCTCGCCGTTGCCGAAGAGCGTTCCTTCGACGCGATCGGCGCCTGCCATCAGGCTCAATTCCGTCGCGGCGATCCCAGTCCCACGGTCGTTGTGCGTGTGCAGGCTGACGGTGACGTTTTCGCGGTTCTTCACGTTTCGGCAAAACCACTCGATCTGGTCGGCGTGGACGTTCGGAGTCGTCCATTCAACAGTTGCGGGCAGATTGAGGATGATTTTGTTGTCTTTGTCAGGCTCCCAAACGTCCATGACCGCCTCGCAAACTTCGAGGGAGAAGTCGAGTTCGGTGTCGGAGAAGCTTTCCGGCGAATACTGCAGGTCGATGTTCGTGTCGGGCAGGGACGGGACGAGTTTCTTCACGAGCTTCGCGCCGTCGATGGCGATGTCGCGGATTTGCTCGCGAGAGGCATCGCTGAATGTGACTCGTCGCTGCAAGGGTGAGGTCGAATTGTAGATGTGGACGATGGCGTTCTTCACGCCTTGGAGACTCTCGAAAGTGCGTTCGATCAAGTGCGCGCGGGTTTGTACGAGGACCTGGATTTGCACGTCGTCGGGAATGCGGTTTTGATCGACGAGGGCGCGGAGGAAATTGAATTCCGTATCGGCAGCGGAAGGAAAGCCAACTTCGATTTGTTTGAAGCCGATGCGCACGAGTAGGTCGAACATCTCCAGCTTTTCCTCGACGCTCATCGGGATGGGGAGCGCCTGATTTCCATCGCGGAGGTCGACGCTGCACCAGATCGGAGCATGATCGATGACACGGTCGGGCCATTGCCGGTCGGGCAAGTCGATCGGCGTGAATGGTTTGTATTTATGGATGGAAGCGGAGTTCATGGGTAGAAAGATGATTTTCGGTGATTCGTTAGGAGGAGTCCGCGATCGGCGGACGGGAAGGCAACGCAATGGGTGGTAGGTGGACAAGAAAACGATTAGCGGGCAGCCAACCCTAGAAGGAGGCTGCCGGCGAGAGCGAGAAGAAGCTGCGTTGCGGCGGGAATCATCGTTCGTTTAAAAAAAGTAAGATCGAAATTGCTCTTGTCGAGTGTGATTTTGGCGGGAGCGTTCCCGGACGAATGAATGACCTTGTTCTGAACGAGGAAAGCTACCGGCGCGTGCTTACGGACTTGGTGCCGACGGCGCAAAAGTTCGTGTGGATTGCGACAGCGGACTTGAAGGATCTCCACGTGGCTGGCGCCGCGCGGAAAAAGATGGTGCCCTTCGTGCAGGTCCTCGGGCGGCTCGTGGAAGAAGGCGTGGAAGTCAGACTGGTGCACGCGAAGGAACCGGGGCCGCGGTTTCGCGAGGACTTCGACAAACAGCCTGGACTTCTCGAGAGCGACCTCTTTGAGCGCGTGCTCTGTCCGCGCATGCATATGAAAGTCGTGCTCGTTGATGGCAAAACCGCTTACGTCGGCAGTGCGAACCTAACCGGCGCGGGGATCGGCGCCAAGAGTGCCACGCGACGGAATTTTGAGGCGGGCGTCGTGACGGATGACGAGGAGGTCATCAGTGGCCTCATGGATTTTTTCGATGAGTTTTTCATGGGCGACCAGTGTGTTCAGTGTGGCCGTCGTGAGCACTGCCCTGAGCCGCTCGCGTGATGTGTGATCGTAGAACAGGCTTCCAGCCTGTTCCCGTTCGCTGTGAAAACGATGAATAACCCTTAAGCTCTGTCCGCAAATTGGACATAACCAGAAAACAGCGAAAACTCCCTCACTGGACCCGCGAAGGCGCCACGTACGCCGTCACCTTTCGCCTGCACGATTCGATTCCGAAGGCTGTCGTCGAAGAATACGTGCAAGAAAAGAAGCGGTTACAGTTCCACTTCGAGAAAGCGGTGAAATCCGGTGACCAAAAAACGGCGCAGGGATTCCGGTTGCAGCAGCGAGAGCTCTACGAGAGTCGGATCGAAAAACAGCTCGACGCCGGGCGGGGTAGTTGCTGGATGAGAGACAAACGGATTGCGGAGATCGTAGCGAATGCGATTTCTCACTTCGACGGCGACCGATATCGGCTCCATGCTTGGTGCGTGATGCCGAATCATGTCCATGTGCTACTGACGCCTTTGCCGGGCTGGGAGCTCTCGAAGATTACGCATAGCTGGAAATCGTTTTCGGCGACGGCGGCGAATCGCGTTTTGGGGAGGAGAGGGAATTTTTGGCGGGAAGAGTCTTATGATCATCTGGTGCGTGATGAGGAGGATTTCTTGGCGCAGAAGGAGTATGTTTTGGCGAATCCGGAGAAGGCGGGATTGAAAAACTGGAAATGGGTGTTTTGTGAGGGTGATGAAAGGTGAGGCGGAGGGAGATGGTGGAGGAGTGGGTCTGTCCGGTGGCGGGAACAGGCTGGAAGCCTGTTCTACTATGGCAGAGCCGAATTATCAGGGCGAGATCGAGTGGCTTTACGGGGTGCAGCAGTTGGGGGTGAAGCTGGGGTTGGAGAATATGCAGAGGCTGTTGGAGGCGATGGGGCATCCGGAGGAGAAGATGAAATTTGTGCATGTGGCAGGCACGAATGGAAAGGGGTCGGTTTGTGCGATGGGCGAGGCGATGCTGCGCGCGGGCGGGGTGAAGACAGGGCTTTTCACGTCGCCGCATCTGGTGAGTTATTGCGAACGGATCAAGGTGAACGGGAGGCAAGTCGCCGAGGACGACGTGGCGCGGTTGATCGTTGAATTGCGCGAGCTGGTCGCGGATTGGGATCCGCATCCGACGTTTTTTGAACTGACGTTGGGGATTGCCCTGCGGGTTTTTGAGGAAGCGGGTGTCGAGGTCGCGGTGTTGGAGACTGGGCTCGGGGGGAGGTTGGATTCCACGAATGTGATTCTGCCAGAGGTCTCGGCGATCACGCCGATTTCCTATGATCACCAACACATTCTCGGCGACACGTTGGCGGAAATTGCCGGGGAGAAAGCGGGGATCATCAAACCGGGTGTGCCCGTGGTCAGTTCACCACAGAAGGACGAAACGAAGGTCGTTTTGGAGCGGTTTGCGGAAGAGCGACAAGCTCCGATCAAGTTTGTGGAGTCGTTGTGGACCGAGTCGAATGTTGGGATTGCTGGGGAACATCAGCGATGGAACGCGGCACTAGCGGTGGAGGCGTTGCGCGTGGCGAATCTCCCACACTCTGTGGATGGATTGGCGGACGTAAAATGGCCGGCCCGATTTGATCGGCGACAGCTTGATGGTGGAATGACCGTTGTCATCGACGGCGCTCACAATCCGTCTTCGGCGGAAGCCCTCGCGAAGACGTGGCGGACGGAATTCGGCGACAGGAAGGCAACGCTTATTTTTTCCTCGGCGAATCGAAAGGACGTTGCGGGGGTTTTGCAATGGTTGTCCCCGCTGGCGAACTCCGTGCATTTTGTTCCGATCCAATCGGCTCGGGCGGTGCCTCCGGAGGAATTGAAACGTCACTTCACGGGCGCCGCCGAAGTATTCCTGCACGAGACTTTTTCGCAGGCGATGGAAGCCATGGTCGCGTCAGCGCCGGGTCCCATCCTCATTGCGGGATCGTTGTTTCTCGCGGGTGAAGCGATTGCAGTGTTGGAAAGCGGGCACTTCGAAGTCAGCTTGCAGTGAGGGACTCGCGGGGTAAGGCTCCACTTTCGCGCCGTTCATGACCCAACCGCAACGCAAGCTTCTCCTCGTCGTTTTTCTCGTATTGGCGGTGCCATGGGTGGTGTGGATGATCCTTTACTATGCGGGGGCAGTCTCGGCGCCGGGAGAACATGAGACCACGTTCAAGCGCAGTGATCCGTTGGCGAGTTTGGAGATCGTTGAAACGGATGATGGCCCGGGAGTGAAGCTCAAGTCTGGGGAGGTGCTGAGTTCGGAAGAGTTTTTGGAAACGCTCGACCAACTCAACAGCGACCGGGGTTGGTTCTTCAAACTCCTCAATATCACGAGTTGGACCGGCGTGTTCTGGGTTGGCTTCGGCTTGTTGGCGCAGGTGGTTTTTACCGGGCGGATGATCGTTCAGTGGTGGGCGAGCGAGAAGGAAAAGAGGTCGGTCGTTCCGGTTGCCTTTTGGTGGATGAGCCTCGCCGGGGCTTCCATGCTGATCGTTTACTTTATCTGGCGGAAAGATATTGTGGGTGTGTTAGGGCAATCGACCGGATGGTTCATCTACGTGCGTAATCTTTGGTTTATCCATTCGGGGAAAGAATGAGGGGATTTTTGATTTACGATTTCTGATTTTTGATGGGGTGGTTTCGCTGCCGGACGGCTTCGAAAAGACACACTCCCGTGGCAACAGAGACGTTCAGGCATTCGACGGTGCCGAGCATGGGGATCTGCACGAGGAAGTCGCAGTTCTCCGCCGTAAGGCGACGAATTCCTTTTCCTTCGGCGCCGAGAACGAGACCGATGGGGCCTTTGAGATCGGTTTCGTAGAGGGATTGGGTGGCTTGATCAGATGTTCCCGCAAGCCAAACGCCGGCTTCCTGCAACTGCTTCATCGTGCGTGCGAGATTCGTGACCTGCACAAATGGCGTGACTTCGGCCGCACCACAGGCAACGCGTTGGACGACATCGGTGATTCCGACGGAGTTGTTTTTCGGCGCGATAACGGCATCGACTCCTGCCGCATTGGCCGAGCGGAGGCAGGCGCCGAGATTGTGTGGGTCCTGGACTTGATCAAGGATGAGGATGAAAGGGGTCTCGGCGCTTTCAACGATTCCCAACAGATCTTCTTCCGGGCGCGAAGGCAGACCACCCTCACCGCCGGAGTGCGTGTGGCGGCGACCGGATTTGGGATTCGCGCGCGAGGAACGTTTCATGATCGATCCCATCGAAGAATTCCGAAAAATTGTCAATGGCGCGGTGCCTTGCCGGGATGTGGAATCGGCGCGAGTCTGACGGGTGCTCGCGCAATTCCAGCTTTTCGGCCCGGGTCATCTGGGCGCCTTGGCGGTAACGGCGATGGTGCTCGGTTTTGCCGTTTATGCGGCGCGGACGTGTTGTTGTCCCGCGGCTTCCGATTGGTTTGAGCGGCTTCTTGCCCTTGGCCTGATTTTTTCTTTTCCGGCGAAAGTCATCACTCGGCTGGTCATGGGATATGATATTACCTCGGTCATCCTGCCGATGCATTTGTGCGATTGGGCGGCGATCGCCGGGTTCTTTGCTCTGCTTTGGCGGCACCCGCTTTCGATGGAAATTCTCTATTTCTGGGGTGTGGCGGGGACGCTTCAAGGGCTTCTTACTCCCGCCATTGGGGTGGATTTTCCTGATCCCACCTACTTTGCGTTTTTCCTTCTGCATTCCGGGGTCGTGATCGCCGCTTTGTATCTACCGCTGGGACTGGGCTGGCGTCCGCGACCGGGCGCGGTGAAACGCGTTTTCGCGCTCGGACTTGTTTATGTCGGCGTGGCGAGTGCGATTAACTGGTCCTTTGGATTCAACTTCGGCTTCTTCCGCGAAAAACCACCGGGGTCGTTGATGGATTTCCTCGGGCCGGTGCCATGGCATGTGTTTTCGCTGATTGGGTTGGCGCTGGTGATGTTTATGTTGCTGAACTTGCCGTTTTTGATCTTTAAAGGATCGGCGGCGAAGCGATATCCCGAAGAGTAGCAAATCGGTTCACACTGAACATGAAACAAAGACTCTTTCTCATTCCGCTGTTTTTTGTTCAGCACATCAGTTCTGTATTAATCGTTTTCTCACAGTCATATCCTCATCACGCCGCCAATTTGGTCACATTCGGCCTCGTCGAGTTTGCTCCCTTTAGCATGTGGGCTTGGGTTTTAAGAGGCGTTTTGTGGGTCGCCAAGATAGGCTCCTTTGTTTTCTTAATCAGGCTACTGAATCGATTGGAGCCTACTGCATTCCTCTTTTTCAGAGTATCCGTGCTGACGCTCACTCTTGTTATTTGCCTGATAGGCTGGGGGTTTTGGGAGATTATTTTCATTTATTTTCTTTGGAAAACGAAAGTTGCCCGTTCGTCCCGCGTCTTCAAAATGCGTGGGATAAACAGTAAGCCTTCCTGAATTTTGATGAATCGTCTTTTATTCCAGTTTGGAGTTATAGTTACTCTCCTTAGCCCCGATCTTCTAGCGATCGAGGTTCAAGGGGCGAATGGAAAGCTCGTGAACTTTGCGGGCGTGAGGGAAGTGATCCCGGCGGGTATGATAGTTCGAGTCAAAGTCGACTCAGCTGACTTAACAATCGGATATGATCAACTCGATTTGGCTGATCTGGAGAAGAGACATCCGCAGATCCATGCGGCGGTTGTCGCTGCGAGAGGGGGGGAGACGACGGTGCTTGATCTGGGGTGTTATGCGGGCGTTCCGGTGGACTTGGATCTGGAGACGTCTCCACGGATTTCAACGCATGAAACTACAGCAAGTAAGGGCGCTTGGATGGCGGAGCTGGAGCCCTTTGTTTGGCAGGGCGGATCGGATGGAGACCTCTACTTTCGCTTTTTTCAGCCTGAATCCCGTCCACTTTATCTGGAGAAACTCCCTCTCGTTATTTATCTGCACGGCACGGGTGGCGGTGGAGACGACAACGTGAAACACGTTCCTTCCACGAAAGGTGGGATGGTGTTTGTCACGGATTTGATCCAAAAGGAGCATCCGTGTTTCGTGCTAGTTCCGCAGGCACAAGGAGCGCGAAAGTGGAGTATGGGCGCGCATGTAAAAACGCCGGATCCGGTGGATGATGTCCACAATTTGGTCAGCGAACTGTTACGGCGGTTTCCGGTGATCGATGGAGATCGGATTTATGTGACCGGATTTTCGATGGGAGGTTCCGGGGCATTCCGCATGTTGTTCGAGTATCCGGATTCTTATGCGGCAGCCGTTCCGGTGGCGGGGCCGGTGAGTGATGATGAATTCCGCCGAATTCGTGAGCTACCGCCCATTTGGTTTTTCTTCAATGAGGACGATGACTTCCACATCCGGTGGTTTCGTGAAACAGAGACGAGTCTAAAGAAACTTGGGAACGATCACAAAATCACCGCTTATCCCAAGGGTGGCCATAGTTTCACGGTTAACGCCTATGCGGAGCCGGAAATGATTGAGTGGCTGTTCCAACAGAAGCGCCGGCGTTGATGGCAGGATCTTGTAGTCGCCGAGGCTTAAGCGGATGCTTTAGTTTTGGGACCGCGGATTTTCGCGGATTGACACGGATTTTTGGTATTTGGGGCTGCTGCGCCGCCGAGCTCCTATCTGCGCTAATCTTGTAAATCCGCGGTGTTCGTTGGGGACATTACGTCGGCTTTGAGGGGCGGTTCAACCGCGTTGCGGTTTATTACTGCTGCGTTTTTACCCGGGGTGTCCTCCTTTGCCGGAAACCCCGGGCTTTGAGCGACCACGCCTTTGGCGTGGATAAGAGCGTTTATTTTACCGCACATCTATTTTACCGGACAAGAATGGCACTTACTTAAGGCCGATTTCGCGAATGGAACGTCGGTGCCCTCACCGACCGTCCAACCCTCCGGCGAAGCCACATTTCCCTTTCCGCGGTGCCAGAAAAATCCATGCGACCCCCGAAGAAGCAGTGCGGCTTCGCCGGTCGTGATGATGGTCGGTGGGGGCACCGACGCTCCTTTTCCCGCCAATTCCAACAAACCCCATTTAGACCAATTCACCGGTCCACAAGCCGAAAAGCCGCTTAAGTAAGTGGCATTCTTGCCGGACAATGTCTCCCTTCTTCGCCCCGTTCTTTCAGAGGCCCAACAGCAGCTCACCTCATGAACCGCCAACGCCAACGGCGTTGAAGCCCAAAGCCCAGGGCATTCGCGCCAGCGAATACCCTGGGAATGCTCGTAAAAGCCGCGCGAACCGCAACGCGGTTCAAGATGAATCGGTGGGAATGGGAATTCGCGCGTCGTTAAGGGTCCAACCACCTTGCGGCTCATCGCGCGCCAACGCTGACCCGGGGTGTCTTCCTTTGCCGGAAATCCCGGGCTTTGAGCGACCACGCCTTTGGCGTGGAAAACTGTCGACGTTTCACCGGTTGGACGAGCGTTCGCTAACTATGCGTCGGTCTTCTTTTCCTTGGCAAGGTCCCCACGGAGTTTCTCGATGACTCCGTCTTTTTGGGCGAGCTGTTTCTCGAGTTTGCCATTCTCGGTGGAAAGGTTTTGGGCGTTGTCGATGGCCATGGAGAGCTCGCTCGACAAGGTTTCGATTTTGGAAACGGCTTTGGAAAGCTCTTCGTTGAGTTTTGCCGCGCGTTTGCGCAACTCCGCTCCTGCATTCTTTTCAGCTTGAAGGGCTGCCTGGGCGTCGGCGGTTTTCTTCTGAGCGGCCTTTGCGGCGGATTCGAGCTTGGCGAGTTGGTCGCTTGTGCCGGCGACATTCGCTTCCATGAGGTTGAGCGATTGTCGAGAGTTGGCGAGCATCATTTCCGTTTCGCGGAGTTTGGAGGTTGTTTGCTCAAGGTTCTTGCGGGAAGTCGCGGCTGTGGTGGTCATTTTCTCGATCCTTTCCTTTTGCTCTTTCACCGTTCCGCCGAGTTTTTCGATCTTGGCAGTCTTGCCAACGTTCTCTTCGTTCAAGGAGGCGATCTTAGTTTCCTTCGAAGCGAGATTCTTCTCAAGCCCTTTCACTTTCTCATTGTTCTGCGCGATCGTGTCTGCGAGCGTGTTCTTGGTATCCTTGAGTTGAGCGTCCAGCGAGCTGGCCTTTTGCTCGAGGGACTTGTTCGCGGATTCCATGGCGGCGACTTGCCCTTCAAGATCCTTGACGTTGCCTTCGAGGCTGGTGCGCGTCTTGATGAGATCCGCTTTTTCGCCTTCGAGAGTCGATTTCTGCGATGACAGGGTGGCGATGTTGTCATTGGCATCGCCCAAGTCACTTTGCAGTCCGGCTTTGTCTTCGTTGAGGCCAACGATCTTCCCTTCAAGTCGTCCGATCTCATCCTTCTGCTGGTAGAAGGCGATGAATCCTAACAAGAGAACCAACGGGACTGCGAGCCAGATGCCCATGGATTTGATAATGGATGGACTGTCCTCGTCGGTGCCGTCTCCATCGTCGTGAGCATAGGCAGGCGAGTTGGCGTGTGCGGCGAGGGCGGCAACTTCTGTTTGGGTATCGGTGGTGGTCGTAGGCACGGTAGACTTGTTGGTTAGATCCTTGGCGAGTTGGACGAGGTCGGGCCCGGTCCAGACAGTGAAAGCTTTGGAATTGGCGAAGGAAACTTTTTCGCTATCGCTGGAAGGAACGGCATCCGGATCACTCCAGACGGTGAAGGCTTTGGAAGCGGACATTTCGATGGGATGTTGGGAAGGTGGTCGGTTGCTGCGAATCCCGGCGGGGCCGGGTGTTGGTTTGGCTGACTGAGTTTTGGGGTCTGTGATGTCTGCTGCACCGGGGGTGAGCCCGGCCCGTTCTTGGCCGTCCGCGGGGACTAGTGGATGCCCCGTTTTCGCCGCGTCGGCCTCCTCAGACCACCATCGCGAAAACAGCTCTCGGCGGGCCATCGGCGGAGTCATCTTGGAAAGATCTTTTGCCTCTTCAAAATGCTCATCCTCAGGTGATTCCGAAGGTTCCGGATGCATCGGCTGAGCCACTTATTTAACTTCTATGAAGTTTTTGAAAAGATAGCGAGATAGGGGAAAATGCGAGCAATTCTTTCCAAAAAATACAGCTTTTTTGGAATACATGGTATTAAACAGAGCGTGACCTTTATTACGCATTAAACGTTAGAAAACTTTTGCGATGCGGCGCCTAATCGGGGTCGGCCCGATAAGATCTGCATTCGAGTCGCGATTTATGAGTGGCCGAACTGTTGGCTCAATGGTCGAAAAATACAAAAACGAGGCTGCGATTTACAAGACAGAATCGTTCTTTTGAGTTTTTCTTACCATTCTCCGAACCCCCGTTTCATGATCAATTTCCGGACTCCTGTCCTTTGGGCGATCGCTCTCGCGCCGTTTTCGACTTTGCGTGGAGCGGACGCAACTTCTCAAAGTGCCGTCAGCTATACCCGCGACGTGCTTCCGATTTTTCGCAGCGAATGCCAGGGCTGCCACCAACCGGCGAAGCAAAAAGGCGACTATGTGATGACGGACTTCGCGTCGCTGCTCGCCGGCGGGGAGAGTGGCGATCCGGCGATCATTCCCGGTCATCCGGAAGAGAGTTACCTCATTGAACTCATCACGCCGGTGGATGGCGCATCGGAAATGCCACCGAAGGATGGTCCGCTGCCAGAAGATCAGGTGGCAATGATCACACGCTGGGTTGCGGAAGGCGCAGTCGATGACTCACCGCCGAGAACGGCTCCGAAGGTGGACGCGGGGAATCCTCCGGTGTATTCGCAGTTGCCGGTGGTGACATCGTTAGACTTTTCGCCGGATGGAAAGTGGCTGGCGGTGGCGGGGTACCACGAGGTGCTTTTGCACAAATCGGATGGTTCGGAGATCGTGCATCGATTGGTGGGTTTGTCAGAGCGTGTCGAGTCGGTGCGGTTTTCCCCGGATGGTAAACGCCTCGCGGTTGCAGGCGGTGATCCGGGACGTTCCGGGGAATTGCAGATTTGGGACGTCGAAAAACGGAGTCTTCTGCTTTCGAAGGCGGTGACTTACGACACGATTTACGGAGCGAGTTGGTCGCCGGATGGGACGCGGATTGCAGTTGGCTGTGCGCACGACAAATCGGTGCGGGCCTTTGATGCCAAGACCGGGGCACAAATCCTCTTCATGGGCGGCCACGACGACTGGCCGCTTGCGACGGTGTGGTCGAAGGAAGGCACGCACGTGGTTTCGGGCGGTCGCGACATGACGACGAAGCTGACCGAGGTGGAGAGCGAACGCTTCATCGACAATATCACTTCGATCACGCCGAAAGCGCTCAAAGGCGGTATTCACAGCTTGGCGCGTCAGCCGGAGAATGACTTCTTTTTGGTCGGCGGCGCCGATGGGGAGCCGAAGATTTACCGCGCCTTCCGCGAGGTGGAGCGGAAGATCGGGGACGATTCGAATTTGATCCGTCGTTACCCGTCATTGCCGGGCCGGCTTTTCTCGGTCGCCTTTGCGCCGGATGGGAAAACGTTTGTGGCCGCCGCCTCGCTCGACGGGAAGGGGACGTTGACGGTTTGTAGTTCGGAGTTCGATGCGACAATTCCGGACGAGATCAAGAAGATCTGGAAGAAGACGATCCTGCAACGCAGTGACGAGGAGAAAGAGAAGTATGAATCGTGGTGGA
>JBCCWV010000036.1:0-30973 GCA_039192745.1 Verrucomicrobiota bacterium
AAATCGATTTCCTCCCATCTCGCATGCCGCATCTCTCCCGTCCTGACTCCCGTAAGCAGCAAAAAACGAAGCGCAAACTTGTTCAGCACCGAACAGCCAAGGTTTTCGAAGGCGGCCAAAAATCCCGGCAAATCTCTCGCCTCCAACGTCGGATAGTGCCGAACCCGATGGGGAGCTAAAGCACCTGCAAGTGAAACTGTCGGCGAATGCATCAATCGCCCCGTCTGGACAGCATAGCGGAATATCGCCCCGCAGATCTGCATTAGCCTCCTGCTCAGATCCGTCGATCCATTCTCCTCAACCTTTCGAATCGCCGCCAATACATCGAGAGGCTCGATACTCGCAATCGGCCGCCGACCGAGTAGCGGAAAGATATGCTTCTGAAGACGGAGCAGCGTCTTTCGGGCATGTTGCCTGGTCACGTGCCTCTCCTTGAACTCGATCCATTCGCGGGCGAATCCCTCGAAATCCTCGCGGAACTCCTGCTCCGCAATCAGCTTTCGCTTCTTCTTCTCCAAGCTGGGATCAATATCTTCCCTCAGGAGCTTCCTCGCTTCCTGTCTCTTTTCTCTCGCTTCCTCCAGCCGGACCTCAGGGTATTTTCCAAGGGACAGAGGCCCCCGCTCTCTTCCCGCAAAGCGATAGCGAAATTGCCAATATTTTGATCCGTTCGGATGGACGCGTAAAGACAGTCCTCCCCCGTCACTCAATCGATAGGTCTTCTTTCTTGGTTTCGCGTTTCTAATTTTCGTGTCCGTAAGTAGCACTCTTCTATTCTAACAGGACCATATTATTTTTGTAAGATGCGCCGCAATTTTACCCTCATTTTTCCCGTATTTTTCTGGAATTCGATGAAATCGAATGGAACTCCATGACCTCAATTTACGAATAGACAAGGCCCTGAAACCTAAGCTCACTGCTATTTTACGGCACCTCCTGAAACGTAAAGAATCTTTAACTTTGGTGGCTCCGGAGGGACTTGAACCGCTCAGTTAAGTCACTGTTCTCTATAGAATATTTTATAGAGAACTGCCATTTTTATCCACATTTTTCCCGCATCGCCGCACCTGTGGGATTTCTGCCACATTGGCAATCGCGCTATCTATATCCAAAATCGAAAACACAGCTTGTTGCCTTCCTGCAACAACGAAGAAAAATCGTCAACCGACGGTCTTCCATTCGTCGCTACAGCACAACTATAACGGGAAGGAGTCGCCTGTATTGGGCGAAAGAAACTAAAAGGAGTTCACTATGGAACCAAATCTGAGTGAACGCGGCAGAACGGTTGATCAAATCGCCAAACATGACACCGAACTCTGCCGCGTCTTGTGGATGGCGGCCATCATGCAGGCAATTGAAGACGCCTCGTCACCATCCGAGAAATCTTCTTATCGGAAGATTCAAAAAGATGCAAGGGACTGGCTCGACCAGTCACCTGAGGATAGCGATTTCGCCACGGCCTGCCAGTTGGTCGGTGTCGATCCCCGCGTCGTGAAGCGCTACTACAGGGCGGTCCGCTCGGGACGAATCAAATCGGCGGGATTCCACTGGATCCGGAAAAACCGACTCATCCGCCCGCCTGCCAACTCAAATGTCAAACAAGGAGGAACCCATGACAGAACCCAATAAACCCATTCATGTCTTCAGAGCCGGCCAGGTAAAGGCCTCGGTCTGGTTGAACCGCACCGAAGGCGGAGATCCGTACTTTTCCACCTCCGTTGTCCGGTCCTACTTCGATGAAGGTGACAAGAAGTGGAAAGACACGGTATCGTTCGGTCGAGATGACCTGCCAAAAGTCCGGCTTGTCTCGGATCTCGCTTATCAGTTCATCTTTCTGAAATCCCAGGAAATCTCCAAAGAAGGCGAACAAGAGAACTCTTTCGTCGAGAAAGAGAAGACGAGACGCGCTTCCAAAACGGCGGGAAAAGCCGCCTGACCAATCACCAACAAGAGCCCGACCCCCGCGGTCGGGCTTTTCATGTCCGAAAGGAGGGACCATGGAATCACAATCGATCTACCAGATGCTCAAAATCCTCACCGAGGATGCAGCCTTCACCAGCACTCAGGCCGACCGAATGATCCGGGCGACCGAGGCGGCCGGGACGAACTGGGTGACCCACACCGACCTCAATGGGGTGCGGCAAGAACTCAAACTACGGATCACCAAGGCAGAGCATCGAATCACTCTTCAGGTATATTCCGCAGCGGGATTGCTCTTCGCCGCGATTCAAGCCTTCCAATAAGGCTGTCCTCAGAGGCGCTGCGGGATCACTTGCCACGGGTCCCGCTCCCCCTGAAACCCCGCTTTGCCGGACAGCAGAGATCGGGGGTGGCTGCCCGCGGGGCAAAGCCTGTCAGGGGGAGCCCCGTGGCAAGCGCTGTCCTCGCCCCCCTTCCGGAAGCCTCCGTCAATGACTCTTGCGACTTTTGAGAAGCTTCACGGCTCTTCGCAGAAAGTCGAAGATCTCCCGCTTTTCCGAATCATCGGTTATCGCCGACACGGTCATGACAACCTTCAATGCATCAGGATCAAGCTCGCTACTCGCTTCAGGCGCCTGCGGCAGAAAGAATCCAATAGGTACATTGACGACATTTGAAATCTCGAATAACCGCGAAGCTGAAACTCGGTTCGTTCCCGCTTCATATTTCTGGATTTGTTGAAAACTCACTCCAATCTCTTTGCCTAGAGCAGCCATTGAGAACCCGGCTGACTTCCGGGCAGCTTCGATCCTCTGCCCGATGAACTTTTCCATCTCTTCGTTCCTTCTCCTTCTCATCTGACCTCCGGTTTCTGACGGCATGCATGGTGCCAAGAGCATCGAAAGCCTCAAACGACCCGCTACGTATTCCCCGAGGGTGTTGTATTCCGCAGCACTCTCGGCAGGGAGAGTGCGGATGGTTGCTTGAAAGGGTTCGATGCCTCTACCGCGAAGCTACACTAACAAAGTGACAAAAAATTGTCAATCTCTCCTTCCCCTGCCTGAGACTCAGGCGTTAAAAGAGACTTTTTGTGCCGCCGCCTGGGAATGTTCATCTCGAAGATGCCCATACGTCTTCATCGCAAGCGCTCCCCCATCCTTGTGACCAAGCCATTTGGCCACCGTTGGAACATCTACTCCGCTCTCGATGCAAATCGTCGCAAAGAAATGCCGCATGTCATGGTGCGTAAGCAATTCCATCCCCATTTCGTCACAGGCGCGCCTCATCGTTCCTCGCGCATCGGTCACCCGGCAAACCGGACTGTAGGGTTCCTCCTCCGAATTCATTCTCATTCGTTCCAGTAAGGCCCTGGCATCAGAAATCATTGGGATTCGCCTGATTTCGTGATTCTTGGTTCCGTCTTCTGGATCGCCTGCAACCACCACCTGCCCCCGCTCAAAGTCGCAATGAGCCCAAACCAAATGCTTTGCCTCACCGATTCGCATACCTGTGAAGGCTAACAATTCAACCAGATCAGCACTCGGACCTGAAAGCCGGTGCTCCCCTTTTCGCATTTTATCAACCCATTCTCTGAACTGCTGTAGTGAGGGTAACCGCGAAGACAGATCTTTCTTCTTTGGACGTCGTCGGCTAATTCCAGCTGTAGGATCTTTAAATCTGAGGCCACCTTCGATGGCAATCGCAAACATTTTGCGCAGACCGTCTAATGTGTTGTTAAAACGGGATGCTGAGTAACCCTCGGAAAACCGCTTTGCCCATCGTTGGCACTCAACTGGCTTAATGGACTTTGCTGTCCTCGATTCGATCCCCTTCCAACTCCGCAGGAAGGCCTCGAAAATCTCCTTCCAATAATCGGCGGTGCTCGCCTTGATGTCCGTTTCGTTGGCAATCTGCTCCAGTCGCACGGCGATCAAATCCCCCATCGTCGTGTTTTCGTTCAGTCGCGCGCCTGCGGCAGCTTCGCGAGAAGCCATTAATTCCTTGCGTTCCTCATCCAGTCTTGCCACAGCCACGCTCTTCAGCTTCGTCTCCAAGCTCTTCCAGGACGGCTTGCTTCCGGAGGAAATGCGCAGATAATACGTCCCCGATTTATGGCGATACAGGTTTCGAAATCCGCAGGAAATCCAAGTTTTGGTCTGCTTGGGCACTTTTTCGTGGGTGGAAGTCCAAACTGTATAAGCACACTGTATAAACGCAAGTTTTTACTGCCCCAAAGTTCGATAAAAACCCTTATTTTAAAGCATAAGCCGATGTGGCGGAATTGGTAGACGCGACGGATTCAAAATCCGTTTTCTTCGGAAGTGTGGGTTCGAGTCCCACCATCGGTAATTTCTTGATTCGGGGGCCAAAACCATGATGACAAGATCGGTGCTTTTTATCGTTTCTTTTGGGCTTCTGCTCCCGTTGATTCACGCCGATGAGTGTCCGATTCCAATCGATGATCTTTTTGTTTCCGTCGATATCGAAGAAGGGAGAAATCGCCCTGAAGGCCTCTCTGGATTTCGGGTCTATGCTTCCATGCATCGCGATAAAGGCTCTCCCAAGGGAGGAACCTCCCTCGGTGTCGATTGTCGTGAATTCTCCTCAGGCATGTTGATGCTTCCGCCGGAAGATCGCGCCATGTTCTTCAGGACCGCTGCTGCGGCGCGTGAGAGTCGGGAACTCATCGACCACACAATCACTCGCACTTACTACGGTCCGAAAAAAACGGAATTTGAGTCCTTTCAACGCGGCGACACGTGGCTTGTGCGTGTCACTCGTGCAGAAAAGGAGGCCATTTTCTCCCCGGATGAAGAATTCCGGCTAAAGGCTGCCTTGAAGGAGGCCATCGTCGCTCAAATCTGGTTCCGAAAATTGCTATTTCATGAAAAGACTCCGGAGACTTCTCCTGATTCTAGACCTCCGGTTGCCGAGGAGTTTGATGTCTCCTCATCCCTCGGAACTGTTTCCGGCGGAGATCTCTCTTTCGATATCAACCTCTTCTCGATTGGTGCATGGGCTCCGGAAAAGTTCACTGTTAAACACTGGATCAAATATGACACCAACGATGCCTTGCGCGGATCTTCCAGTGGGCAATGGGTGGAGGAACTTCTCGATCGAATCCGCGAGGCCATCGCTGCTGCAGAGACTGGCGAAGTCTTCGAGTTCAAATCGAACAGGGATGAAGACGACTGCCGATACACTGTTACTGCAGATCTGAAAACGAAGGAAGCCATCGTCGTCGTGACGCCCGGAGCATTTTTCAAAGATCGATCAGATCTTCGCGGGCAGTTTGGTAAAGAGGAGATGGACTTAATTCAAGGATTCGTCGCCGCCGCTCCAAAACGAGAGGAGTGGTTTAACGAGAACGAGTCTCTATTCATCACGAAAGAGAAAAAGTAGAGACTGCCAACTTAAGTCTTGGACTTGTATCCCGCCTTGATAGGAACGCTTCCCTCTTCCACAGACAGGCTGTTGAAAGTATCACAAATCCCTCCGAAACTTTCTGGCAAGTTCCTGCCGGGAATACTGGATCAAGGTCGGTCGACCGCTCGCGTCGCAGTAGGGCATCTCGCAGGCTAACAGATCCTCGACGAGCGCTTCCGTCTCTTCGTTGGAAATCGCCTGTTTTGAATGCACCGCGTTTTTGCAAACCAAGGCGATCAATTGATCGTCCGTCACACGGGATCCGCTTTCGTTCATTCGTCCGAGGAGATCCTGGAGTAACGACTCGGGCTCCACGACGTCGGCGAGGGCAGGCACGGCATCGATCTTCACGGTGTTGCTTCCAAAAGTTTCGACACCCAATCCAATTCTTTGGAGAGTCGATCCATTTCGCACCACGAGATCGAAGTCGACCGGAGAAAGATCGATGGTGGCCGGGAAGAGCAGTTTTTGGGTCGCCGCCGAGCCGGATTTTTCGATTTCGCGCCTTGCCTGTTCGAACAACACTCGCTCGTGCGCTGCGCGCTGGTGCATAAGCACCAAGCCTTCGTCGCTTTCGAGCAGGACGTAGCCTCCTTCGATTTGACCGACGATTCTGAACTTCTCCGCGGACCGAATCGCAGTCGAAGGTTCGGCGTCATCCTCCAACTCCATTTCCAATTCCTGTTCGGCCCGAGCGCTTGGAAGAAATGCCGAACTCACCTTGGCTGCACGCGGCGCTTCGGGAAGATCAATTACTGCAGATGGCGTCGCGGCGGACTTCGCCACCGTCGAATCTTCCTTCTGACCCGGCAGTTCCACGGGATCCGCTGCTGCAGAAGAAGTAATCGGCGGTGTCTCTGATCGTGTGACGCCTTTTTGCAGTGCGTCGATGAAGGCTCGCGAAAGGGCATTTTGAACGGCCCGCTGATTCCGAAACCGCACTTCGCGTTTGGCCGGATGCACATTCACATCGATCTCCAGAGGATCGATGGAGAGAAAAAGAAAGAGGACAGGATGCTGCCCCGGAGGAAGTAATCGGCGATAGACTTCGCGCACCGGAATATTGACGGCTGCAGCATCCACCGGACGCCCGTTGATGAAAATGTATTGAAGGCTTTTTGTTCCCTTCCCGAATCCGGCGGGACTGATCCATCCGCTGACCTCAACTGCATCCAGTTCAGCGGACTCCACCTTCAGCAGTCGCTCAAACACGTCATTCCCGGCCAGCGCCGCGAGACGCTCCTCGAGGCTTTGCCCATTCGCCAGTTGAAAGACAACCCGGTCCCCATGACGAAACGTGAACCCAACCTTCGGATGCGCCGCGGCATGGAGACGAACCTGTTGTTCCACATGACTGAATTCCGTGGATTCCGCGCGGAGAAACTTCCGACGGGCTGGCATGTTGAAGAACAGCGAGCGGATTTCAACCACCGTCCCCGGCGCATCCCCCGCGTCTCGGACATCGATCAGTTTTCCGCCTTCGATTTGAATCTCCGTTCCGCTCAGGTCGTCATGTTGCCGGGTCGCCAGTCGAAAACGAGACACGCTCGCAATGCTCGGCAATGCTTCGCCACGGAACCCAAACGTTCCCACGGTTTCAAGATCCTCCTTTGCCCGGAGCTTGCTCGTCGCGTGGCGTTCGATCGAAAGCAACGCGTCCTCCCGCGACATCCCCTTCCCGTCATCGATCACACGGATCATCGCGATCCCGCCCTTCTGCACGTGGACATCGATTTGCGAGGCGCCAGCGTCGAGACTGTTCTCCATCAATTCCTTCACCACCGAGGCCGGTCGCTCCACGACCTCGCCCGCAGCCACCTGGCTGATGAGCGAATCTGGCATGACGGCGATTTCCGGCATCCGGATTACTAGTCGCCATGCGTGGTCGAGGGCAAATCCTGTTTGCTCTCGCTCGCTGAGCGTCCGATGATAAGGGCTCGATGATCACTCTGACGGAAAGCGCCATCTCCCAGCTCCAATCGCTTTTGGAAGGCAACGACAAAGGCGACGGGCTCCGCCTCTTTGTCGAAAAGGGTGGCTGCGCCGGCATGCAATACGGGATGAAAGTCGATTCACGGGGCGACGGAGACGAGGTGATCGAGAAAGGCGGCGTGCGGGTTTACGTGGACCCCGAAAGTCTTTCCTTTATTTCAGAGTGTGAACTCGATTATTCCGACTCCTTGAACGACTCCGGATTCAAGATCAACAATCCCCTCGCCCAGAGAAGCTGCGGCTGCGGGACCTCTTTTGAACCAGCGGAAGGGGCCAAGACCGAACACATGCCCGCTTCGACAGCTCCACCTACGGCTTGCGAAGACGAGAATTAGCCCAGAGCATCCGGTCAAATGTCGAGTGAGTTTCTTCGTGCCCGCCGCTCGCAACGTCTCGTCGACGAAGTCGAGGCGAATTCACGCAAGCGCCGTGGAACCGGCCTCTTCTGGTGGTCATTGCTCATTGTCCTACTCAGTGTGGCCGTGGTCGCGAGTTGGTTTTTCAGCATCTATATCTTCACTTTCCCGGAGAGTCCCCGTCACTACAAGTTGCTCGCAAAGCTCGACAAACTTCCGGAAATCATCGCTTTCGAACGCGCCAATTTGCCGCGCGGCCGCTTCCAGTCCGCGAAGCAGCTTTACAGTAAATATCACCCTTTCGTACACGCTGAAGCCGGGGTCGTGCGCGAGTTCAATGCCGCCTTGAAGCGCTCCTACATTCGGAATTTTCCAAACGAAAAAAACCTTCCATACCTTCGCGGCGAGTTTGTCATTTACCGCATCCGCGCCCTCGAACCGGGGGACGCGTTTCCGGAGGGAGTCGTCGTGCGAGCGCGTTCCGATGAGTTTCCGAAGATGTCCATTGAGTATTATTTTCCGGGTGATCCCAACATGATTACGCCAGACCTTTTCCAAGCCGGCTCGATCTTGAAGACCGGGACAACTGGAGATTCCAGCGATTACCCCACACCCGTCCACGTGCGCGCTGAGCCGGAAGACTACATGTGTCTCTCGGTTGTTCCCATCATGTATCGATACCAGCTGGATCAAAACATCGTCCTCAAGTTAGCGCCGCCTGACACACTCACGATCGACGGCCGCTGGGAAGCGTTCCCCGCAGATAATGTCGAGCCGAAGGACGGGGCAGAAGACAACGGCACGGAGACTCCTTCGAAAGCCGTGAAGATCGAACCGGAATCTTAGTGACTGACGATCCCAACTGGAACCCGCAAAAGGAGCGTCGTTAATCTCCCAGCCCCCGCGCTTCCGCGACCACTTCTCCCGCATCCTCGAAAAACGCGACCAACATGGGACGGCAGCAAACCTCGCAGTCGTAATCCACTTCGCACGGAACTTCAGCGACGGATGGAGCAGGAATCGAAAACGTTTCGAAACAGGTCGGGCAAACAACATCCGCGAGATCGGTCATCGGGCCGAACCTAACGGCTCCATGATCGACCAGCCACTTGCAATCGCCGGAATCCTCCGTCCTTTGCGGCGTGCTTGCCGTTGATAATGTCACCGTCCAATTCGGGGGAAGAACGCTTTTCCGCGATCTCTCCTTCGTCGTCGGGGCGAAGGACCGGATCAGCTTTGCTGGACCAAATGGAGCGGGAAAATCGACGCTTCTCAAGATCATCGCGGGCCTGAACAGCGCCGACGGCGGGGAAATCACGAAAGCCAAGTTCATCCACATCGGATATCTTCCCCAAGACGGCGTCAGAGCCGAGGGCAAAAGCCTCTTTGAGGAAGCCGAAACCGCCTTCGCCGATGCCCTCGCGCTACAGGAGCAATTAGAGGAGGCCAACGAGCAGTTGGGGAAATTGGAAACCGACTCCGAGGAATACGCCGACGCTCTTGAAGTCTTCGGCGAACTGCAGCTCCGGCTCGAACACCACGCCGTCGACCGCATGAAGCCACGCATCGAACGCGTTCTCGCCGGACTCGGTTTCGCAAACTCGGACTTCGGGCGACCCGTCGAACACTTTTCCGGCGGCTGGCAGATGCGGATCGCCCTTGCCAAGCTTCTTCTCGCAGAACCGAACGTCCTTCTCCTCGACGAACCGACGAACCACCTCGACATCGAATCCCAGCTTTGGCTCGAGAATCATCTTCGGGAATACAACGGCGCCGTCATCCTTGTCTCCCACGACCGCGCGTTCCTCGATGCCCTCATTAGCCGGACGTTTGCCTTCGAATACGGAAAAGTGGACGAATACTCCGGCAACTACTCGTTCTACCTCCGCGAAAGCGTCGATCGCCGCGAGCAACTCAAGCGCGCCTACGCCAACCAACAGCGGGAAATCGACAAAACCCAGCGATTCATCGACCGTTTTCGCTCGAAAAACACCAAGGCGAGCCAGGTGCAAAGCCGCATCAAACAGCTGGAAAAAATGGAACGCATCGAGGTCGGCCCGGAAGCACCGGACGGCATCAGTTTCCAATTTCCCGCCGCAAAACGCTCCGGCCAAACCGTCGCTGAATTCACGAACGCGACGAAAGCCTACGGCGATCACGTCGTCTTCAGCGATTTCGATTTCCGGATCGACCGCGGGGAGCGAATTGCCATCGTTGGTGTGAACGGCGCCGGGAAATCCACCTTCTCTCGCGCTCTTTCCGGCGCCGAACCTCTCACTGACGGCACCGCCAAACTCGGCCACAATGTGGAGTCTGCCCACTTCGAGCAAGACCACGCCGAGTCTCTCGATGCTTCTAAGACCGTTCTCGAAACCGTACAAGAAGCCGCGGCCCGTTCCGCCCAAGACAACCTTCGCACCCTGTTAGGGTGTTTTCTCTTTCGCGGCGACGATGTCTTCAAATCTGTCTCTGTCCTTTCCGGCGGCGAACGCTCAAGACTCGCCCTTGCCCGCATGCTCCTTTCGCCGGCGAACTTTCTCATTCTCGATGAGCCGACGAACCACTTGGACATGCAATCCCAAGGGATGCTGCAACAAGCGCTCAAGGACTGGGAGGGCACCTACGTCATCGTCTCCCACAACCGCTCCTTCCTCGACCCCGTCACCGACAAAGTCCTCGAATTCTACGCCACCGGCGCCGCTCCACGCGTTTTCCCCGGAAACGTCAGCGATTACCTCGACAAAAAGGCGATGGAAGCCAATGAAGAGTCCGCCTTCGCCCACACCAAAACCGCGCCAGCCAATACAGCCACCGCGACCTCATCCGGAAAAAATCGGAAGGAACAACGGAAGGCCGAGGCCGAAGCCCGACGCCTTCGCGCTGAAAAGCTGAAGCCATTGCGTGCCGCTTTCGCAAAAGCCGAAGAAGAGGTCGAAACACTGGAGAAGCGCAAAGATGAACTGGAAAAGCTCCTCATGGACCCGGAACTCTTCCGCGACCCAGAACGTGGAACCGCCGCGCAAAAAAAACACACCGAAGTCGAGTCAAACCTCGAAAGAGCTTACACCCGCTGGTCCGATCTCAGTGCGGAAATCGAAGAGGTGGAGCAAACTGCAGAGCAAGTTTAATCCACCGTTTCCACCGTCAGATTCGCTCGCGCGCCGATCTCGCGGGCCATGACGCCGAGGCGACGCTGGAAGACGGACAAATCGTCGAGTTGACCTTGGAGGGTGTTTTCGATTCTTGGGACATCACCGATCGCGGCGTGGAGGTCGAGGGTGCGGCGGTTGACGCGGAGTTGGGAGAGTTTGAGAAGTTTGAGTTCGGCGGAGGGCGGGAGCATGCGTTGCTGCATCTCGCCGGGCTGACCTTCGGCCTGTTGCTGCTGTTTCCCGGCCTGTGGATTGTTCCGGGCTTCGGCAAGCGCATCGATCAATTCCTCCAAGGTGAGTTCGATTTCGTCCTGCGACTTTTGGGTGATCTCGCCGGATATCTGCTGATCGAGAAGGTCGGCCACTTCGCCCAGGCTCTCACCGAGGTTTCGCACGATGTCCCGGAATACGACACTCTCGTCGCTGTCATCGAGGGCCTGCCTTGTTTCCATGGCAGTGTCGGCGAGTTCCCGCTCTTCTTCTGAACCTTTTCTTAGTGCGAGTCGATCCGCGCGTCGGAGGTCGCCCTCTTGTTCGACTCTTTTCGTGTCAATGCGCGTTGTTTCCTCTGAAACGGCGACCTGACGCTCTAACATTCCTCGAAAAATCTCTTCCAGCTTTGCCAGTTGCTCGAGCTTCTCTTCTTCCTCCAACTGCGCGAGGCGATCCTCGATATTCTCCTTTGCCCGTTCAAGATCTTCGAGCGCCTTGTCTTGCTCGGGCTTTGCCTCCTGAGGTTTCTGCTCTTGCAGTTTTTGACCGGATTTCCCCATGGACTTTCCCGCTTGTTTCAGGTTTTCCAAAGATTGCTGAAGTTGCTGGGCCCCATCGCCTTCATTGGCTTGCTCGGATTCCGCCATCTCCTGCGCCAATTCCTCGGTTTTCTCCTGCTCGTCCTTTTGCTCTTCAGCCAGTTCCTTGTTTCGCTCACCGGCATTCAATTCCTCGACGCGTTCCTTTTCCTTCGCGAGTTTTTGCCGAGCATCCTGAAGATTTTCCAGCGCCTTCTCTTGCCGAGATGCCGCCTTTCCGGGATTGGATTTCTGAAGCTCTTTCTCCGCCCCCGCCTGTTCGCTGCTCGCCTTTTTCAACGGCTCGATTCCAGGCTGGTTGGACTCCTCACCGGGTTTTTGATCCGGATCCGCTTCCTTGGCAAGGTCTTCGGTCTCTTCCCGTAATTCCCTTTGCTCCGCTCCCAAGCGATCCGTCTCTTCGAGGCGACCCTTTACGTTTTCGGTCTGGTTTTTGAGTTCCTTCTGCTTTTCGATCAACTCGTCCACCTTCTCGATGTCTCCCTCGAGCGCTTCGGCGGCTTTCTCCGTGTTCTCTGTCGTTTCCGTTTCCTGCCGAATATCCTTCTCCCGTTCGATGAGTTCATCGAGCGCCTCTTTCCACTCGCGCAATTCCCTGATCTCCCGCTCGCGCCTCTCTGCTTCACTTTCTTCTTCGAGAAGTAGATTCAGCAAATCCTTGACCTCCACGATCAATTCCTGCTGCGCTTCGCTCGCGGTTTCGAGATTGGCTGCATCGAGGAGACTCGCGATGTCGTCGATTCTTTGCGTGAGGAGTTTTTCCTGCAACGCGCCAATGGCTTCGCGAAGTTTCCCCGCTTCTTCCGGATTCTCGGCTTCGATTTTTTCCGCGATCTCGTTGAAGCGATCCTCGATCTCTCCGAGGAGGCGCTTGATGCGAAGCTGACGGATACCCAGCGGGCTTTCTTCGCCAGCGGCACCCACGCCCGCGTCCGGCGCTTCCTGCGCCGTTCCAACCCCGGCAACGGCTCCGAAGAGCCAAACTGAGCTTATGAAAATCAGCCGATACATCGTCCGTGGTTCATTGAGATACGGGATTTTCTCCCTGATCCTTACGGTCCGGCCTCCGGCCCGCAAGTCAAGGGAGCGCCGGAAGGAAGCCAACCCGTTCTGCTATTTCACCGTTCGGGTCGAACCGTCTTCTTCGACGATGGAGAATTTTCCTTTCGTCTGCTTGGCAAGCGACAAGAGGTGCTCAGTCGCCCGCGGCTCCATCATGGAGATGGTATTGATCTTTGCTTTCGGCGGCTTTCTGTTCAACGCGACGACCCTTTCCACCATTTGGTCCGCGCCTCCGACCGCTCCATCGGTGAGGAAGTAGATGACGTCGGGTTTCGGTTTCAGACTGAGAGCCAGGACGAGAGGCCATTCCCAGTCGGTGCCGTAGCTTTTGGGAACGTTTTCAATCTGGGAACGAGTCCGATTCAAATTCGTCTTCGTCGCCGGAAGCCATTTGGCGGCTACCTTCGCGTAGGCATCGAGGCCATCGTCAGGTTCAAAATCACCCGCGCCACCAGTACTATTGGACCACTTGAACCTCTTACCACCGCTCGCGATATGCCCACCATCGCGGGAAGCCGCGTAGGAATCGGCGGCAAACCACGCGGGACCGGAAAAGAAGATGACCTGGTAGTTCACCGAAGAAGGAAGCTTCTTGAGGGACTTGTTCAGTTCCTCTTTGATCATCCGGAATTGGACATCGCTGAGTGAGCCGGAAACGTCGATGATAAATGCGAAGCGTTCTCCACTGGAACTTTGGTTGAAGAATTTCGCAGACGCGCCACCGGGTCCGGCACCGAGGCCGCCGTCGCCGAAGTCGGCAGTGAGTCCGAAGGAAAGTGTTTCGTTGGGAATATCGAGCGACGCGAGCGCAACGGCAGAAGGCGCGTTCGCGACTAGCGTGTTCGAAGCGCGGCTTGGCGCGGCCGGCTTTTGCATCTTCGTCTTCTCGAAGACCTTCTTATCGATCTCCATGTCGGAATCGCCAGAAGCGGCGGCCATGATGGTCAACTCGGGTGGCGGCGTCTTTATGGTCTCTGCCACAATGATCGCGAGGACGAAAAGAATCACGGCGTGAAGTATCACCGCGACGGTCAGGGCGGATGCCTGCGCGGATTTCGTATTCACTTCAGCCGGTGTCCCGTCGGAATGGAAAACCTGCTCGTCGCCATAATATTCGCCCTCCACGACTTGGCTTTCGAGAGCCTCGGTTCCCTCGACGATCTCAGCGGGAGACTCCGCCGGTTCCGCAGACGGAGGCGGTGGAGTATCACCGCTTCCCAAGGAAACAGGGGTCACGATTTCGCTTTCGGCGTCTGGTTCTGGAGGATTATCCGGCATGGGTATCAATGAATCTTTCTAGAGTAAGTTCGATGGCGTGATGGGATTTCTGAATAGCCCCGCCTTTCGTCTTTCTAATTCTTCGGCGACCGCGTAGTGCCGTCTTCATCGACGATGGAGAATTTCCCCTTCGTTTTGTCGGCAAGCGACATCAGGTGCACGGTCGCGCTGGGTTCCATCATGGAGATCGTGTTGATTTTCGTTTTCGGTCCGGGAAGCTTCTTATTTAGACCGACGACTTTTTCGATCATCTGCTCCGCACCGCCGACATTACCATCCGTGAGAAAGTAGATGATGTCCGGCTTGGGCTTCAAGTTGAGGGCGAGCAACAGTGGCCATTCCCAGTCGGTGCCAAAGCTTTTCGGCACGGCCTCGATTTGGCTGCGGGTACGGGTCAGGTTCGTTTTCGTCGCCTGAAGCCACTTACCAGCGGCCTTTGAGTAAGCTTCGAGGCCATCATCAGGCTCAAAATCGCCCGCCCCACCTCTGCTGTTGGACCAGTTGAACTTTTTGCCACCGCTCGCGATGTGCCCGCCATCGCGGGCAGCCGCGTAGGAATCCGCGGCAAACCACGCGGGACCGGAAAAGAAGATGACCTGGTAGTTCACGGAAGAAGGAAGCCGCTTGAGGGACTTGTTCAGTTCCTCTTTCACCATGCGGAATTGGACCTCACTCATCGAGGCAGAAACGTCGATGATAAATGCGAAGCGTTCACCGCTGGAACTTTGGTTGAAGAACTTCGCGGACGCGCCACCGGGTCCGGCACCGAGGCCGCCGTCGCCGAAGTCGGCAGTGAGTCCGAAGGAAAGCGTTTCGTTGGGAATATCGAGCGACGCGAGTGCGACGGCGGAAGGCGCGTTCGCGACCAGCGTGTTCGAAGCGCGGCTCGGCGCGGCTGGCTTTTGCATCTTTGTCTTCTCGAAAACCTTCTTATCGATCTCCATGTCAGAATCGCCGGAAGCGGCGGCCATGATCGTCAACTCCGGCGGCGGCGTCTTGATCGTCTCTGCCACAATGATCGCCAACACGAAGAGAATCACGGCGTGAAGAATCACCGCGACGGTCAAGGCCGATGCCTGCGCGGATTTCGTATTCACCTCGGCCGGTGTCCCATCGGAATGGAACACCTGTTCCTCCCCGTAATATTCCGGGGCCATTTCCGACCCATCCGCCGGAGCCTCAACTTCCTCAGCCACGGGCGGGGGCGGATCGTCTTTACCACCCATCGAAACGGGGGTCACGATTTCACTTTCGACGTCAGGATCTGGAGGATTATCCGGCATGGGGCGGGTTGGTATTTAACGGGATAACGATTGAACATCAAATTATCTTAGATCGTCAACCCTCTCACCAGTGTTAGACGCGGGAAAACCGGAAAAATGGACACCAAAATGCCTAGAGTTCAGGTTGTCGGGAATTTCCGTTCTGGTCAATGATCGTGAAGACTCCCCCAGTCCGTTTGGCCAATGTCGAGAGGTCCTCGACCGCCATGGGCTGCATCATGGAAATCGTGTTCACCCGTGTGCGCGGACCGGCCGTGCGATCATTCAAACGAATGGCATCTCTCACCTTTTTATCCCCGTCTTCCATGGAACCGTCCGTGAGAAAAAAGATGGTATCCGGCTTCGGTCGCATACCGAGGGCGAGGACCATCGGCCATTTCCAGTCCGTTCCGTTGCTCCGCATCACGCGCGAGATGCGTGCCTTGGACCATTCCAGATTCGACTTCGTCGCCTTGAGCCATTTCGTGCGATAGAGCCGTGTTTCGTCTTCGGGTTCGAAATAGTGAATGCCGGCGTCCGTCATCGTCCACTCAAACCGCTGACCGTCGTGAATCACCCATCCCCTCCCTTCGTCGTATTCCGCTTCAGCAAACCACGAAGGACCGGAAAAAAAGATGACTTGGTAATACACATCGGAAGAGAGACGCGCGAGCGACTTCGTCAGTTCCTCCTTGATCATTTCAAACTGACGATCACTGAGCGACAGCGAGACATCGATAATGAACGCAAGGCGTTTGCCCGCGGCTTCGGATCCAAAGAACTTCGCACCGCCTCCCTTGCCTCCCATCCCGAAACCCTTCCCGAATTCGATGCCGGTTCCGAAGGTTGGAAGTGTGCTTTCCGTATCGAAAACAGGAATCGAGATTGGCGCCGCCGATTGGCTCGCCAAGACGTTCGTCGCTTTGCTCGGTTCAGCGCTCGGGCTCCGATGGATCTTTGCGAATTCCCGCTTCTCGACCGTCATCTCCTTCGTCGATGACCCTGCCGACATAATGGTCAACTCGGGTGGAGGGGGCTTCAGATTCGACGCCGCAATGAGCCCCAGAATGAAGAGTCCGACGCCATGCAGAATCATGGAAACGGTCAGCGAGGATGCCTTGAGAGAACCCTCACGCATCGGCGTGGGATTGACGTCACTGGCCGCAGGCGGCCTCTCGTCCTCCTCAATTTTCATTGTTGGGCATTTTTCCCCACTCCGAGAAGATAGATTCCGCGATCAAAGGCGTCAAAATCCGCCTTCATGGAAGACGAAACACGAGTTTCAACGTTCCTCGATCTCCGCTCGGAAGAAATCGCGCTCGCCCGCCATGGGCGCGGTCAACGAGTGCAAAAGCGCGGGATTCCACGGAATCCCATCGTTCCCAGGAGCAAACCACGGAACCCAAGTCGCGAGATCCTGCGAACGATAGATCGTCATGCGACGACTGCTGAGACCCTCGAAATCGATATTCACCATGCCGCCCTCAAGTCGAAGTCTGGGCGACCAGAAACTGTCGCGGTCGTTGGGGTCGGTATTCGATAGCCACTCGAAGTGGTTGTCGCCGGAATCACCATCGGGGTTGGCACCGGGTTCTCCTTCGGCGGAAGTCGTGTTCCCGAATTGGGCCATCCGCCACTCATCATAATTGACGTATGCCTCGACTTCCTGAGCAATCCATTCGGCGATGAGTTGCGCCCCTTCGAGATCCACTTCATTCGTCGCGAGGGGCGGCATCCGCGAGTAGCCGTTGGCTGCCGCGGTGCGATTGAAGAGGATGGATTTCGAAATATCCTTTGGGGTGACGATAAGGTCACCGGGCTGGAGCGGCTCATCGACGGGAACACCTTTGACCATTCCGGTTTCGGCGAGCGTCAATTCGGAGCGTCCATCCCAATTTCCGCCTCCAGTTCCACCGGATTGATGGCAATAGGCGCAATTCACCGCCAGGTAGGAACGGACTCTTGCCTCCAGGGAAAATTGCGTCTCGTCGGGCTTCACATGCCTTTGCCATTCGGGCGGCGCCGTTGAAAATCCGGACAAATACCCCGCCGTATCTAACATTTCGATAAAATTGCCAGGGACACCTGCAATCGATCCCTGAGTATTCAGCTGCGGAGTGTTAAATGAAAGCGAGTGCCCTGCCTGCGGCGTGTGACAGGTCAGGCAGTCGGTGCGGGACGGGATTCGCCAGGGAACTTGGGTCGGTGTGCCGTCGAGAAGTATGTCGATGTTGAAGTCCTCACCATTGGTATTGGCGAGCGTGGCATCGCCCTGAGCGCTACCGTTCAAGTTCTCCCATCGGTAAGAAACACCATAAGCACCGAGACCGTTCCGGAGAAGAAACCGCGTTTCCACGCGGCGGACCGGCGATGTGGTCGTGGGACGACGATCGGCAAACGTTTGGCCGTCAATGGTTCGGTCAAAACTTTCCCACTGCGTCGGATACTCGAAGTGCTTCACCCAAAGCATTCCCGCCGGGTAGTTCCAAGGTCCATTCTGCGTGTAACCCATCGTGTCGGTCACGTTGGAAATAAGAAACCACCTCTTCTTCGCCCCGAAGTCCGACCAGAATCGAAGGTTCGGCGTGTAGAAAACCGCACCGGGATTCGGCGTAAGATCGCCCAGATCCGCGAAGAAGTTCGTGGCCGACAATGTCTGCGGATAGGAGTTGTCCTCCGACCCCTCGGTGAGCCGCTTAATATCTCCATCGCGATCCAGTAAGAGGATTTCGCCACTGGACGGATCATCAAGAATTCCCACGATGCCTCCTTCACCACCGATGCGCTCCACCGTGACCGGATTCGTCGACCGGTCGAGCGACCAGATATTTCCCGAAACGAAATCGAGGAAGACATACTTCCCGGTCAACGTCGGTAGTGCGTTTTGCCTGTAGATGTGGCCGCCGATAACGGAGCTGCCACCAAACTCGCCGCCTCTCCCGTAGCTCCAGATTGGCTCGACAAGCGTTGCCGCAGATTCAGAGGCACCGTTGATCACCTGCCCGCTGCGCGGACCGGCAACGTCGCCTTCTCGCCAGGCCCAACCACCGTTCTCTCCTGCTGTAAAGATCGACACATCCTCCCTGTCCGCCCGCCCCACATCCGCCACCCAGACTTCGTCGACTTCATTATCGAAGTCATTGTCCTCCACAGAAAAACCCCACGGGTTGCGCACACCCATGAGGAAAATCTCCGTACGCACCTCGGAAGACGTCAGACTGATGCCATTGAAAACCGTGGTATCGATGAAGGGGTTGTCGGCCGGAATTCGGAAGTGCGCTTCTCCCGAAGAACCCCCGGCGACCCGTGGAATGTCACTGTCCGGATTCGGAATCAGATTCTCCGTATCTTTGTCAACGTCGATCCGAATGATGCACGACCAGAGGTCCTTGTCGACATGCTGCGAGTTGTCGAACCCGTCGTCCTGCGTCCCTTCATCGCCGAAACCTACGTAGAGATAACCTTCGGGCCCGAATTTACAGACACTGATGTTGTGAAATGGGCCGTCGTTGTGCTGATCGATGAGAATGAGTTCCGAACTCGGATCGATGGTGAAGGGAGAAACCGTTAATCCCGTGAAGCGAGATAGCCGGACCGTGTCGGCGGTCGAATTATATGTCACATAGACGTAGCCATTCGTTGCCCAATCCGGGTGAACATCGATCCCCTTCATCGCGAGTTCGTTGTCGTCGTGATTCACCCGGTCGGTAATATCGAGAACCGAAAGCTTGGTCGGTGCGGTGACATCGGGAATCATCATGATACGCCCGTCGCCTTCGGTGATGAAGAGTTTCTGGGTGTCGCCGGGAACCGAACAGAACCCGTGCGGTGAATCAAAAGTGATTCCCGGGAAAGCCGGCTCGACAACGAGGGCGGTCGCGGGAGGATCGGGGGGAACATTGATGAAATTGGCGTCGAAGCGGAAATCCGTCGTCAGTTCGACTGTAACCGTCGCCGTCGAAGAGAAATTGCCCGTCGCCTCGGAAACCGAGTAACTGAAGGTGTCAACGCCCGGCAAACCACTCGTATTCTCGTAAAGGATCGTGCCATCCGCAGAAGCGGTGGCGTTCCCCGACACCGGCGGAGCAACAACCGTGACAGAGGCAAGGTCAAGTAACCCGGAATCATTCGCGAGCACGGGAATCCGCGCCTTTCCTCCGGGATGCATGGCGACGGTGTCGTCCCAGACGACCGGAGCGAAGTCACCGAGGGCGAGCCAATCAGTGGTCACTTTCACGTTATCCCACTCCGTCGATCCGGAACCACCGGAGCCCAATCGAATCGCAGAAGACCAGTTCGAACTCGTGTGGTTGTAAGTCGCAACCGGCGTATTGCGACTTTCCGAGAGAGTTAAATCGGGATCGATGTAGAGGGCGGCGATGTCGTTACTCCAATCCAGCTTGGCAACGACGATGTAGGTCTGTCCATCAACTGGTTGGATGCCGGAATAGGAATGATCGTTGGTATTGAGATTATGAATCGCAAACTCCCGCTCACCCGAGACTGGGTTTGGCGTACCCGGCACACCAAACAAGTAGCGCTCGGTCGTCCAATCGAGCGAACTTCCCCCGCTCCACGTCGTGCCCGCAGAACGCGTCATCTCAAACTTGTAATAGATGACATTCGATTCAAATCCACCGAACCCGCTCCCACCAAAGGCCCCGCTTCTTTCATCTGTTTGACCATTTTCGCCTTCGGTGGGGCCATTGTATTGGCGCCGCGCATCCGCCCCTTGGGTCACCAGCTTGCCACCGATCACTTGAGGCGAACCAGCGCCGGCATCCCAATCGGAAGTTGTCCCCGTGTGCCCAAGGAAAGGATCGACTTGGTCGTTGTTGTCAAAATCCCAAAACAGCCCTCCACCCAACGCGTCGATGGGACCATTCGCATAATCAAAACCATCAAACCCAACCAACTGACCAGACACGTCCTGCCCGGGAAAACTACTGGCATCATTGGGGTCAGTCCCCGCCAAAACTTCTGTCCCATCGTCCACTGTATCACCGTCCGAGTCACCGACCTGCGGATTCGTCATGTTCTCGAACTCCTGCACGTTGGTCAGTCCGTCCATGTCGGGATCCAGACCCGAATCATTAATCCCAACGATGAGCCCGTTCTGCGTCTCCCAGGTGTCGTCCATCCCGTTGTTATCCGTGTCGTTGTTCGCGAACGCCAAATCGCTCCATTCGGTCGCCACTCGCAAGTCATCCCATTCGACCAGTCCACCCGAACCCAGCCGCACCGCCGTGGTCCAGTTCGACCCTGTGAAAGTTCTTGTCACGTCTGCCGTTCCGCCTGAGGCATCCCAAAAGTCACTGGCGTCAGCGTCCACGAACAGCCCCAGCAAATCGTTGTCATAATCGAGAACCGCGATGAGGCCGTAGTCCTGATCGTCGGTAAGATCAATGCTCCCCGTCGTAACGCCCGGATTTGGGTTGCCGCCGTGCACCTCGATCCCAACCGTATCCGAAAACGCTACCGATCCCGGCACGCCGAAAAAGATTCGCTCGTTCCCGAAGTCGTAGGCACTTGCCCCACCCCAGGTCGCCGAGCCACTTCGAGTCATTTCGAATTGAAAAAACACCGCACCACTTGCTCGAACAGCTCCTTCCGCCTCACTCGCTCCATTGAACTCACGACTCGCACCGGAATCATTCGTTTCGAGTAGACCGGAATCGACGTTCACCCCTCCGAAATCAATGTCCCAATCAGACGCAACACCCGTGTGCGTGGACGTCACCCAATTCCAATCCCAGAACACACCCCCGATTTCTCCGGAGATGGATCCATCCGAATAACTGAAATCATCAGTTCCTATGATCTCTCCACGCAGAGTAGCGAGGCACCCAACAAGGATGCAGAAAAGGCAGCAAGGGGCTTTCATTGAGGGGGTCCGACCGGTCACAGCGAAAGGGACGACCAGCCTCGAATAAAATAGATGCAATTCAGTGAAAATCCCGCTGGAAAATAGGCAATTCCCGTCAGAAACCCTCTTTTCTTTCTTAATCAACCACCTCCAAAGGCGCGTCTGGCAACGCATTCAGAAACGCGCGGCCGTATTGCTTCGTCAGAACACGGTTATCGAGAAGGACGACAATGCCTTCGTCGCGGGTTGATCGAATGAGTCGGCCCACTCCCTGCCGCAACTTCAAAATCGCTTCCGGGACGGAGTATTCCATGAAGGCGTTTCCCCCTTCCTTCTCGATTCGTTCAATGCGCGAAGCGACCAGTGGATGATCCGGAACAGCAAAAGGCAATCGCGTCACAATGACGTTCGACAACGCCTCACCGGGGACATCAACGCCGGTCCAAAAACTATCCGTCCCGAAGAGCACACTTGAAACTTCCTCGCGGAATCGCTCGATCAATTTACTCCGCGGCATCCCGCGTCCTTGGACGAGCAACTCAAAGCCTTCGTCCTCGAAAAACTCTGCCATTTGATCCGCCGTATCACGCATCAGCCGATGGCTCGTGAAAAGAACGAACGCCCGACCATCAGAACGACGTATAAACTCTTCGATCCACTTTCGCAGCGCGTCCGCGTAGGCATCCGCTTTCGGCTCCGGCATCGACTTCACCGCGAAGATCTTCATTTGCTCCCGAAAATCGAATGGACTTCCAATGGAACTACCAGGCACATTCTCCGCCCCTACGCGTCGACGGAAATAACCAAGTTCATCCCCGCCGGTGCCAAGCGTTGCGCTGGTGAGAACGCACGGCTTGCCCGACTCGAAAAGAATCCGTCGCAAATCCTCTGCCACGGAGATCTTCGCGGAATTCAGAGAAGCACTGCGCCCCTCTCCGCCTTTTTCGATCCAATAGGCCTGCCCATCAAGTGCTTGGTCCAAAAAGTCAGCCACTCCGCGCCGAAGCTCCCGCACCCGAGCAGCTAGGTCGCGGATCTCCGCCTGCGATAGTTCGCTTTCGGTCTGATCCACGACTTCCTGGGCGGCCTCCTCGACCGCCAACAATGGGCCCGCCAAGTTGTTCTCGATGAGTTCGGGACGCCGGACACGAAAGACATTCGAGTAGGGAGGAAACTTCACCGCTTCTTCCACGGCATCGAAGAATTCATCAGCCGCATCAAGCGCGGCCTGCGTCGACTTCAACCCACTCATATGCTTCACCAGGTGAAACTGGCCCTTCTTCGTCCGAGGATTCCAGAATCGATGCAGATGAAACCGTAGGTTGGCGTGCGACACACGAAGGCCAAACTGCTGCGCCGCGATAGACTCGATCGCGTGGGCTTCGTCGATGATCAGAAAATCATCGGGAAAGATAAAACCATCTCCATCACCTTCCTCCAACTGCGCGGAAAGCATCATGAAGAGCAAGGTGTGATTCAGCACCACGACATCCGCCTCCGCGACTTCTCGTCTCGCCGCCTGATAAAAGCATCCACTGTTCGGCCCGCAAGTTCGTGGCGTGCAAAGTGCGGGCTCGCTGCAAACCTGCGCCCACACCCGGTGCTCCGGCGTGAACGGAAGATCACTCGTGCTGCCATCGCTCGTTTCGTCCGCCCATTCCGCAATGCGATCGAGCTCAACGCGGTCACTACTCGTAAACAACTCGGGACCTGACCGGATCGCCCGAGCCAGCCTCGTCGGGCAGACATAATTCTGCCGCCCCTTCAGGAGCACCGCCTTGAACCCTCGTTCGATAATTCGCTGCGCTAATGGGATATCCTTTTCGATCAGCTGCTCCTGCAGGTTGATCGTGTGCGTGGAAATGACAGCCTTCTTTTTTTTCTCGAGTGCGAAGTGGATCGACGGCACCAGATAGGCCAGCGACTTCCCCACCCCCGTTCCGGCCTCAAGAATCACCGGCCGTTCCTCCTCCAGCGCCCTCGAAACTTCGATCGCCATTTCTTGCTGCTGGGGCCGAAATTCAAAGTCCCGGCCCACCGACATCGGCCCGCTGGCGGAAAAGAACTCGCGCATTCTTCCCTCCAGTGGTTCTGTAGGCGCTTCAGAGAGGACTGCTTCGGGCGGTTCGTCCATCGGCGCTCCCGATACCGCGTCCGGCCGGATTTGTCCACGAACTTGAAATTCAACGTTTCTGAAGCACAAGTTGTCCTCTGGTTGTCAGCCAGTGGCCTTTCCGGCCCAGCCTCCCGTCCATGCGTCCGCTATTCCGCGCCATCTCCAAGCTTACCCAGCCCGTTCGCGACTGGCTGGTGAAATCACCGCGGCGCACTCTGCGCTTTGGCCTTCTCGGCGCGCTTCTGGCTGGACTCTTCCTCTTTGCCAACACGTGGGATCTAGAAGCCAATCCTCCCGGCGAAGACAGCGAGGGCCCGCAGGCAATTTACCAATACCTGATCCAACTGCTCTTCGCGGCGTCCCTCTGCTTCATTCCGATGATTCTCGCGGCGTTTTCCCATCCGTCGCGGGCGGTACGAATGACGACGACAATTCTTCTCTCCGTCTTTTATCTCGCAATCTGGCTGGGCGGCATGGCCCTGGAAGCGGCGGCGGGATCACCGCTTGAGTATGCCGGCGTCCAAACTTCTCCCGTTTATTCGACGATTCGCTTCCTGCTGATCGGCGGCCTAATCCTGAGCCCGCCGATCGTCCTCTTCTTTTACGAGCGAGCATCCATCCTCGACCAGTATGTGGCTCGGGAATTTCTATTTCCGTTAGTCTATTGCGTCATCGGCTTCCTTGCGATCGTCCTCATCTTCGATCTCACCGACAACGGCGAGGATTTCTTCGACGCCAGGGCTTCGCTATCTGACATCGCCAGATTCTACCTCGCCATGATCCCTCAACTGGTGGTCATGGTCCTGCCGATTGCGATCCTTCTCGCCCTGCTCTACGCCCTCAGCCGCATGTCGCGATCGAACGAAACGATCGCCATGCTCACCGCAGGCAAGAGCCTTCCGCGCATTTTGGTCCCTATTTTCATTGCCGGAGCCTACTGCTCGCTCATCTGCACCGCGCTCAACTTTGAATGGGCGCCCGAATCAAATCGCGCCACGTCCTCCATTCACAACGAGATCATCACCGCTGCGGAAGAAGCCGAGGCTGAGGAAAAAGAACGGAAAGCCATCGAAGAACAACTCGCGAAAGAAGCTGCTCTCCTCGCAGAACAACAATCCACGGGCGAAGGCACCGAGGTAACTTCGGACTCGGCCCCAACCGAGGCTCCGGTCTACCGGAAAAAGAAGCGCACGCGAACAATCGCGCGAAATCACAAATACCGAAACCGCATTGAAAACCGCCTCTGGTTTGTCGGTTCTATCCCCTACGACCTTTCCAAAAACAAAATGGAAATCGTGGAAGTCTTCCAACAAACTCCAGACGGAATTCTCAGTGAGGCCTACTACGCCAAAAAGGCCCGGTGGAGCAGAGACAACGGCGACTGGCTCCTCCGCGACGGCATCAAGATCACCTTCGACGAAAACGGAATCGAATCCTCTCGCGAGAACTTCGAAAAACTCGACCGCTGGAAGTCCGGCTGGAAGGAGACGCCCTGGACGATCTTCGCTGATGAACTTGAAGCCGAGGAATTGGGCGTCCCGAGCCTTTCCTTCTTTCTCGAATCCAATAAGGCACTGCCCGAGCGTAAACTCGCGCCCTTCCGCACCCACTCCTGGTATCGCTGGTCGCTCCCCTGGGGCTGCCTTGTCATCGCCCTTGTCGCCGCTCCGCTGGGCGTCGTCTTCTCGCGCCGTGGCGTTCTCGGCGGCGTCGCAGCCTCCATTTTCATCGCCGCGCTTTTCGTCTTCTTCGACAAATTCTTCCTCACTCTCGGGCAAAGCGCCAAGGTCTCACCCATGGTGAGCGCCTGGCTCAATAACGCCGTTTTCGCCCTCGTCGGCGGTGTCCTTCTCTACTTCCGCGCCAGAAACAAGGAGTTGCCGAAACCGACGATTGAAAACTTTAAGAAGTTGTTCGGGCGCTCTGAAGACGGACAACGAGCAACGACTTCGACCGGCTCCCGCGGCCCCGACCTCGAATTCTCCTAACAAACCCACTCAAACCTCCAAGCAACCGGAAATCCACACATGCCGATCCAACAAGACTGGAAAATCAAATCCCGATCTCACCAATGCGCCCTGACCGAAAAACCTTTCGAGGACAAGGAAGAGATCTACACCGCCATCTTTCTCGCTGAGACCGAAGAAGACGGCGATTTCCAGCGTCGCGATTTCTGCATTGATGCATGGGACGGCCATCACGAGGAATTGAAACCGTTTTCATACTGGCGAACTGCCTATCAAGCGCCGCCGCCGCCAGAAGAGGAAGTCCTGCAAAAGCAAAGCGCCGAAGCCCAACTGCGGCAGATGATCGAAGAGGACAGCGCCGAAACGGAAAACTCCCGCTACATCCTCGCCCTTCTTCTGGAACGAAAGAAGACGATCAAGGAGACGGACCGACAACAAGTCTCCGACGGTTTGATCCGAATCTACGAACACGTTGGCAGCGGTGAAGTGTTCATCGTCAAGGACCCACAACTTCCCCTGAACGAAGTCACACGCCTTGAGGGAGAGGTCGAGCGCTTGTTTCCTTCGACTTCCGGATCTTCCCCGGAAGGCAAACCCGAGTCCCAGCAAGTCGGCTAGCCGAGAATCTCCCGCAGATCTTCCTCGTTCAAACCACCCATCATCGGTGCTTCATCATTGATCGCAGCATCGATCACCTGACGCTTCTTCGCCTGCAAGCGAAGGATCTTCTCTTCCACGGTTCCCGCGCAGATCAGCTTGTAGACGTTGACCGACTTCTCCTGACCGATTCGGTGGGCGCGATCCGTTGCCTGCTGTTCCACGGCCGGGTTCCACCAGGGGTCGAAATGAACAACGGTGTCCGCTGCCGTCAGGTTCAAGCCATAGCCGCCCGCCTTCAAGCTGATGAGAAAAACTCCAGGGCCATCGGGAGACTGAAAACGCCGAACTTCTTCAGCCCTTTTGTCCGCGGATACCGATCCGTCAATGTAGGCATACTCCCTTTCGTCACCCGCAAGCCAGTCCTTCAAAAGACTTAGAACACTAACAAACTGCGAAAAAACAAGGACACGGTGATCACCAGCCTCTGCCTCGTCCATCAGTTCCGACAGCAGCCCCAACTTCGCGGAATCGTCGTCTTTCTTTTTTTCGAATCCGTCCAAGATACGCAGGTCACAGCAGGCCTGGCGAAGGCGCAGCAGAATCGACAGAATGCTCATCCGCGCGGCCGCAAAACCCTGTTTTTTCAGGAGTTCATCCACTTTTGTCTGCCCCTTCTTCAGCAATTCCTGGTAAACGGCCGCTTGCGCTGGCGTCAGTTCACAAAGCCGGACTTGCTCGATCTTTTCCGGGAGTTCTGGCGCAACTTCCCTCTTTGTCCGGCGAAGCAGGAATGGCTTCAGCCGACGGCGCAACCGCTCTTGCTCCGCGGAAGTCCCTCCGGGGTCGCGGGCGATTGGCAACTCGTAGCGCTCCTTGAAGTCTTCGCGCGAACCGAGATAACCCGGAGAGGTGAACTGGAATAGCGACCAAACATCACGCACCGAATTTTCAATCGGCGTTCCGGTGAGAGCAATCCGTCCACGGGATTGGAGTCGACGCGCCGCTTTCGCCATCTGTGTGTCCGGATTTCGAATGAGACTCGCCTCGTCGAGCACCACGGCGAGGTAGTTCCTCGCTTCATGACGTTCGACATCGCGAACGAGAAGACCGTAGGAAGTGAAGACCAGATCGTGGTCCTCGATCTGCTTAAACAGTGGTTCCCGCTTCGCACCATGCAACACCAGCGAACGCAAATCGGGCGTCCACTTCTGTGCCTCCGCCTCCCAGTTTCGCAAAAGCGACGTCGGACAAACAATCAAAGCGGCACCACGCTCTCCCGCCCCTTTCATCGCCTGAATCGCCGCGAGAGTTTGCAGCGTTTTGCCCAAGCCCATCTCGTCAGCAAGAAGCGCCCCGCTACTCTTCAAGGCTCGTTCGAAAAGAAACTCCGCACCGGCTTGCTGGTAGTCGCGCAAGACTTCAGCCAACGATCCAAAGTCTGCGGCTTCTCCCTTTTGATCAGCGAAAAGGTCCTCGATTACGCCTCGCCAGTGGCTCGCCGATTCCGCCAGGTAGGCGGCTTGGTTTGGCGATAGGCGCAAGTGACCGTCTCGCTGCTCGGGATCAGCGTCCCGCACCACTTCCTGCAAATCCCGAATCGCATCGAGGTCGAACGCCAGTCGCTTCCCGTCCGGCTTTTTCAATCCCGGCTTACCCATCTGAAGCAATCTCTGAATCTCGCCCGGCGACACATCCGCACCGCTTGCGGTCTCATACTTCATGGAAACTTCTAGCCAATCTTCCCCACCACTTCGGCCACTCAAAACAGGGCGCACGACTTCCACATTTCTCGTCACGTGCCGGAAGCGCTCGCCGACTTCGATTTCCCAATCCTCATCGGCTTGAAGACGCGGGAGCGCGCCCGCAAAGAAGTCAAGAATCCCGTCCTCTCCCCGCAACTGAAGCCAACCCTTTTCGTCGGGCTCGCTAAACTGACTCGCAACCAGTCGAGCGATGGCCCGACTCTCCGCCTCGCTGTCGCGACTAAGGAACTTGAGCGGATCGGCGGGATCCCGCATAAGGGGGATTTCTCCCTTCCCGCCTGCGGGCACAAAATCGCAAAGGGCCTCGCCGGGGGCGGAAAAATAGCGAAACTCCAGCCGCGCCGAGACCGCGTTGAGCGAGCCCTCAATACCCAGCCGGCATTGAAGCTTCGCGGGACGAACCGAAAAACGGCGAAGGAAATCATCCTCGGACTCTAACAAAAACGCCTCTTCGACTACAGCGCTTGCGCCAAGAAACCACTCGACTGGCATTTCGATCTCTTCTCCCTCGGCAATGAGCGGCCACAACTCTTTCCGCGTCCGGGAAACGCCCGGCAACGCGACCGGCAGAAGACGCATGGACTCCACGCTCCAAAGCCACGCCGACTCCATATTGTCCGAGGTAAGCAATTGGCAACGGTCAGGCAAAGGCCTCCTCTCCAGTGTCAGCTTTCCATCGCCATTTTCGCTCACGACCACACGAAGCCGTGCCTCAATCTCGCCAACGGCAACCCCAACTTCTCCCACTTCGATCGACTCATCAGTGCCTCGCAACGAAGTCCAAAGATCAGACAACTCCTCTTTCTTCAGGACAATCGGCATCGATCCTCCGGAGCCGGAAGGCGTGATCCCGCGCTTGGCGAGCCATTGCACTCCGGGATCGTTTTCGCAATCGGGCTCTCTCTCGATTTTCGCCAAAAGCTGGATTTTCCCCTTATTCCAAGGGGTTTCGAGATCTTCCCGCATCTCGAAACGAGCCCGGAACCCACGATAACTCTCCTGAGCCTCCACTGCTTTCGGTGCTTTCGACTCGGACTCTGCAGCACCTGAGCTTTCGGTCTCTTGCCCTCTGAGAATCAGATGTAGAGCGACGGCAATGCTGTGTTCACAAATCGTTCCGTCCCGTCGCGCCATGAAACAGGAACAGAGATTTTCCACATCCGTCTTCGATCTCACGCGCAATCCCGCTGCCAGCTCTCGCTTTCCCGTCGCGACCACACCCTTGATAACCAGTGGAGATTCGCCATAGCAAGAACTCTTCAGAACGCCACGGTTTTTGTGAATGACTTTCGCCTGCTTCAAAACCTGCCATCCCCCGATGTCGCCCAGCCACTTGTTGGTGATGTCTTCGCGTTTCAATCCTGATCTATTTACGTTCGCCTCCCGTGCTTCTTGTTCAGTCGCGCCAGAATTTCGTCACTAACAACACCCAAGAGCAATAACCCGCCCACGATAATATATTGGTAGTAGTCCGCCACTTTGAGAAAGAGCGAAGCGCTCAACGTAATCCGCAGCAATGCGGAACCGAGAATGACGCCGACAATCGAACCTTCACCGCCTCGCAAGCTGCAACCACCGAGAACCGCTCCCGCTATCGCCCACAGTTCGAAGAAGTTACCGAAACCCGCCGGTGCCGCGCCGTTCTGATCGCAGACGAAAAGGATGGCAGCAACTCCTGCCAAGAATGAGCTGATGACGTAAGCGGAAACCTTGATACGAGCGGTGGGGACACCGCTGAACGCTGCCGCTTCTTCGTTTCGTCCGAGCGCAATCAGTTGCCTTCCGAAGACAGTTCGATTCAGCAAAATCCATGCGATCACCGCAATGATCAAAAGGATGAAAAACGGCGCGGGGATGAATCCCAAATACCGATCATCAGAGACCGCGTCCTTAAAAGCCTCATGCTCGTTCCCGAAACCTTGCCGGGAATCGCTTGCGACAACGCGCGCCATTCCGCGATAAATGAGCAGTCCGCACAAGGTCACCACAAACGGTTGAAGCCGGAACTTTGTGATCAGCACCCCGTGAATCAGTCCGATCACCGCACACATTGCGAGCAAAAGAAGACTCGCCATTCCCATGGACAGCGGCGTCCCCAACAACGGGTCTGTTTCGCTGACCAACATCGGCAGCATGACACCACAAAGTCCAATGAGGGAACCGATCGAGAGGTCGATACCGCCTGTGAAAATGACAAAGGCGACGCCAATCGCGATGATCCCGAACCGCCCCGTCCGCTCGAACTGGTTTCCCATGTTCTCCGCTCCGAAGAAGTTCTCACTCGCCAGTCCGGTGACGAGAGTCAGGGTTACCAGAATGCCGAAAACGCCGAGCGTCCGACGATTCTCGCCGCCCCAGGCCTTGAAATTCCGGGAAAAACTGGAGGTTTCGTTCATCAGGCGGCGAGGGATTCAGTGGAGCCGGTGGCGAGTGTCATGATGTTTTCTTCCGTCATTTCATCACCACTCACCTCACCTGTAATCCGACCTTCGTGCATGACAAGAATGCGATCCGAGACGCGGAGCAGTTCTTCCAATTCGCTGGAGATGAAAAGCACGGCCGCGCCTCCAGCGGCGAGCTTCTCTATCTCGTGATAAATCTCATCCTTCGATCCGACATCGACTCCGCGGGTGGGTTCGTCTAACAAAAACACCTTTGGATCGCGGGCAATCCACTTGCCAATGGCGACCTTCTGCTGATTCCCGCCGGAAAGCTGCACAACGGGTTTCTTGATCGACTCCGAGCGTACACTGAGCTCTTTCCGATTTCTTTCAGCCAGGGCGTCCAGCTTGTCGTCGGAGACCCAGCCAGCGGTGTTGTGACGATTGAGAGAAGGCAAGGCAACGTTATCTCGAATGCTCAAGCTCACAATGAGGCCGTGCGCCTTTCGATCTTCAGGGACATAAGCGATTCCCGCCCTCATGGCATCGCGCGGTGACCTCAAGCGGACTTCTTCTCCATTCACACGCACTTCCCCTTCCAACTTCTTGTCGACACCAAAAATCGCGCGTGAAAGCTCCGTCCGTCCGGCTCCTACAAGCCCCGCCATTCCAACAATCTCACCGGAACGAAGCTCGAAATCGACTTTCTCAGACGGGAAGGCCATTGTTCGTAACTTACTCACAGTCAATGCACTTTCCCCGCGCTCACCCCCATCACGGCGCCGGTGAAGGTCGAGGTCACGTCCGACCATGAGCTTCACCATCTTTTCGTGATTGATGTCCTCCCTCGCCAGTTCGCCACTGTTCTCCCCGTCGCGCAGGACAATGACTCGATCAGAAATCTCCCGCACTTCTGCAAGCCGGTGAGAGATGAAAACAATCGTCTTGCCGCCATCGCGCAAGCGCTTCATCAAGGCGAATAGTGCCTCGGTCTCGCCGTGCGAGAGACTACTTGTCGGC